>NZ_JBLRVZ010000044.1:0-74193 GCF_048159505.1 Streptomyces sp. T028 | reverse complement strand
CATCGCCTACGCCTGGCTCCCCGCCGACCTCACCACCCCCGGCACCACCCTCCACATCGGCTACTTCGACCAGCGGGTGCAAGCCGTCGTCACCGAGGAACCCCTCTTCGACCCCACCATGTCCCGCCTGCGCGGCTGAGCGAACCCGGAGATGCCCGATGAGCCCTCGTACCCCCGGCGCCGAGCTTCCGGATCACCCCGACTGGCTGTGGCGGACGCCTGAGCCGAAGCGGTCGTACGACGTCGTGATCGTGGGTGGTGGCGGTCATGGTCTGGCCACCGCGCACTATCTGGCGAAGAACCACGGGATCACGAATGTGGCGGTGCTGGAGAAGGGGTGGCTGGCGGGAGGGAACATGGCCCGCAACACCACGATCATCCGCTCCAACTACCTGTGGGACGAGAGCGCGGGCATCTACGAGCACGCCCTGAAGCTCTGGGAGGGCCTGGCGGAGGAGCTGGACTATCCGATCCTGTTCTCCCAGCGGGGTGTGCTGAATCTGGCGCACAGTCTTCAGGACGTGCGGGACAGTGTGCGCCGGGTGGAGGCCAACCGCCTCAACGGGGTGGACGCGGAGTGGCTGGACGCCGGGCAGGTCAAGGAAGTCTGCCCGATCGTGAACATCTCGCCGGATGTGCGCTATCCGGTGCTGGGTGCGACGTATCAGCCGCGGGCGGGGATCGCCAAGCACGACTACGTGGCGTGGGGTTTCGCGCGGTCGGCGGACGCAGCGGGTGTGGACATCATCCAGAACTGCGAGGTCACCGGTCTGGACGTGGTCGACGGCCGGGTCGTGGGCGTCCAGACCACGCTGGGTCCGATCGCGGCGGGCAAGGTGGCCCTGTGCTCGGCCGGCCACACCTCGGTCCTCGCCGCCATGGCGGGCATCGAACTCCCCATCCAGAGCCACCCCTTGCAGGCTCTGGTCTCGGAGCTGCTGGAGCCCGTGCACCCCACCGTGGTCATGTCCAACGCGGTGCATGTGTACGTGAGCCAGGCGCACAAGGGTGAGCTGGTGATGGGTGCGGGGATCGACGCCTACAACTCGTACACCCAGCGCGGCGCGTTCCACATCATCGAGGAACAGATGTCGGCGGCCCTGGAACTCTTCCCCGTCTTCGCGCGTGCCCACGTCCTGCGCACTTGGGGCGGGATCGTGGACGTCAGTCCGGATGCCTCGCCGATCGTGGGCCTGAGCCCGGTGGACAACCTCTACCTCAACTGCGGCTGGGGCACGGGCGGTTTCAAGGCGACCCCGGGGGTGGGCTGGGTCTACGCCCACACGATCGCCCACGACACCCCGCACGCGCTGAACGCCCCGTTCTCGCTCGACCGTTTCACCACCGGCGCGCTCGTCGACGAGCACGGCGCGGCCGCGGTGGCCCACTAGGACACCACTGCACTCTTTGGGAGCCGATCCATGCTGCTCATCCCCTGCCCGTGGTGCGGGCCCCGTGACGAGGCCGAGTTCCACTACGGCGGCCAGGCCCACGTGCCCTATCCGCAGAACCCGGCGGAGCTCTCCGACGAGGAGTGGGCGCGCTACCTCTTCTTCCGTGACAACCCCAAGGGGCCCTTCGCGGAACGCTGGAGCCACGCGGTGGGCTGCCGCCGCTGGTTCAACGCGGTACGCGACACCTCCACCAACGAGATCCTGGCGGTGTACCGGTCGGGCGAGGAACGCCCGGAGACCCCGCAGCCGAGGGCGGCTGAGGCAGTGCGTCCGAGGACGGAGTCGCCCACCGCGACGACGGACACCCCGTCGTACCGTCTGGCGACCCACGGCCGCCTCCACGGCGGCGAACGTCTCACCTTCACCTTCGACGGCGTCGAGTACCAGGGCTACCAGGGCGACACCCTCGCCTCCGCCCTGCTCGCCCATGGTGTGATCCAGGCGGCGACGAGCATCAAGCTCGGCCGCCCCAGGGGCATCTTCTCCGCCGGTGTCGAAGAGCCCAACGCCGTGATCCAGATCGAGGCCCCGTTCCCGGAGCCGATGCTGCCCGCCACCACGGTCGAGCTCTACGACGGCCTGGTCGCGAGCAGCCTGCCCGGCCAGGGCCGCCTGGCGACCGAGCCGGACCCGGCCCGCTACGACGCCGTGCACGCCCACTGCGACCTGCTGGTCGTGGGCGCGGGCCCGGCGGGTCTTGCGGCCGCGGCCTTGGCGGCCGGCAGCGGCGCCCGCGTCATCCTCGCCGACGACCAGCCCGAGCTGGGCGGCAGCCTCCTCGGCACGGGCGAACACCTCGACTGGGTCGAGGAGACGAGCGGGCTGCTCGAAGCCGCCCCAGAGGTGCGTGTGCTACGCCGCACCACCGTTTTCGGTTACTACGACGACAACCACCTCCTCGCCGTCGAGCGCCGCACCAACCACCTGGGTGCGGCGGCTCCGGAGAAGGTCTCGCGTGAGCGGGTCTGGCGGATCCGTGCCCGCCGGGTGATCCTGGCCACCGGCGCCCACGAACGCTCCCTGGCCTTCGCGGACAACGACCGTCCCGGTGTGATGCTGGCCGCCTCGGCCCGCTCCTACGTCCACCGCCACGGTGTCCTGCCCGGCCGCCACGCCGTCGTCTTCACCACCAACGACAGCGCCTACGCCGCCGCCCTCGACCTGCACGCCGTGGGCGTGTCGGTGTCGGCGATCGTCGACACGCGGCCCGACGCGGGCGAGTGGGCCAGGCGTGCCGAAGCCGCCGGCATCGAGGTGCTGACCGGTCACGCCGTGATCGGTACGGACGGTGAGGCCCGCCTGACGGGTGTGACTGTCGCGCCGTACGGAGAGACGACGGGTGGGCGTGAGTTCGCCGCCGACCTGCTGCTGGTCTCCGGCGGCTGGAACCCGGTCGCGCACCTGTTCAGCCAGTCGGGCGGCAAGCTCCGCTACGACGACACCCTCGGCTCCTTCGTCCCCGACACCTGCCGTCAGGCCGTCGAGGTCGCGGGCAGCGCGCGCGGCGCACTCCATTTGCCCACCGTCCTCGCCCAGGGCGCCGCGGCTGCCGCGCGTGCGCTGGAGGCCGAGGGCTACACCGCCGAGGACCCCGCCTTCCCGGACGCGACCGCGCAGCCGTACACCCCGCCGATGCAGGTCTTCACCGTCCCCGGCCGCGAAGGCGCCCCCCGTTTCGTGGATCTTCAGCGTGACGTGACGGTCGACGACCTGTCGCGTGCGACGGGTGCGGGCCTGCGTTCGGTGGAGCACACCAAGCGCTACACCACCGCCGGTACCGCCAACGACCAGGGCAAGACCTCCGGCGTTCTGGCCGGCGGGATCGTGGCCGACCTGCTCGGCGTGGACATCTCCGCCCTCGGCACCACCACCTTCCGCCCGCCCTACGTCCCGGTCTCCTTCGCCGCACTCGCGGGCCGTGACCGGGGCGTGCTGAGCGACCCCGTGCGCACCACCGCCCTGCACGACTGGCATGTCATGCACGGCGCGCTGTTCGAGAACGTCGGCCAGTGGAAGCGCCCCTGGTACTACCCCCAGGACGGCGAGGACATGGAGAGCGCCGTGCTGCGCGAGTGCGCCGCCGCCCGCGAGAGCGTGGCGTTCATGGACGCCTCCACCCTCGGCAAGATCGACGTCCAGGGCCCCGACGCCGGGGTCTTCCTCGACCTGCTCTACACCAACATGATGAGCACCCTGAAGGTCGGCATGATCCGCTACGGCGTGATGTGCAAACCGGACGGCATGGTCTTCGACGACGGCACCGTCATCCGCCTCACCCCCGACCGCTTCCTGGTCACCACCACCACGGGCAACGCCGCCACCGTCCTGGACTGGATGGAGGAGTGGCTGCAGACCGAATGGCCCCACCTCCAGGTCCACTGCACGTCGGTGACCGAGCAGTGGGCCACG
Organism: Streptomyces sp. T028; assembly: GCF_048159505.1. Lineage (NCBI taxonomy): Bacteria > Bacillati > Actinomycetota > Actinomycetes > Kitasatosporales > Streptomycetaceae > Streptomyces > Streptomyces sp. T028. Next base: position 70,330 of record NZ_JBLRVZ010000044.1, on the reverse strand, counting down.
GTCGCCCTGGTCGGCCCGAAGTCGCGTGCGGTCCTCGCCTCGCTCGCACCCCGACTGGCCGTCTCCAACGACGACTTCCCGTTCATGGCCTGGCGGGAGACCACCGTCGCAGGGATCGACGCCCGCGTCTGCCGGATCAGCTTCTCCGGCGAACTCGCCTACGAGATCAACGTCTCGCCGTGGCAGGCGCTCGCCCTGTGGGAGGCCCTGTACGAGGCCGGTGCCCCCTACGACATCACCCCGTACGGCACCGAGACCATGCACGTCCTGCGAGCCGAGAAGGGCTACCCGATCATCGGCCAGGACACCGACGGCACCGTCACCCCCCAGGACCTCGGCATGAGCTGGGCGGTGTCGAAGAAGAAGCCCGACTTCATCGGCAAACGCTCCTTCGCCCGCCCCGACACCGTCCGCCCCGACCGCAAGCACCTGGTCGGCCTGCTCCCGGAGGACCCCGGCACCTTCCTCCCCGAAGGCACCCACCTCGTCGCCGACAGCGTGCTGCCCGCACCCCCGGTACCGATGCTCGGCCACGTCACCTCCAGCTACCGCAGCGCCGCCCTCGACCGGACCTTCGCGCTCGCCCTGATCAAGGGCGGCCGCGAACGCATCGGCGAACGCCTCTACGCCCCCGTCGGTGACCGACTCGTTCCGGTCACCGTCACCGGCCCCGTCCTCTACGACCCCGAGGGAGCCCGCCGCGATGGCTGACACCGCACTCACCGCCCCGCTCCGCAGCCCCCTGGCGGACGTGGCCGACCGCCTCGCCGCGGCGACGCGCACCTCCGGGGGCGCGGTCCGGCTGGCCGAACTGCCCTTCCTGGCCCAGGTGAACATCCGCCTCGACGCCAAGGGGTCAGCGGCGGACGCGGTCGGGCTCGCGCTCGGCCTGCAACTGCCCCTGGAGCCCAACACGGTGGTACGCGCCGGGGAGTTGACGGCGCTGTGGCTGGGCCCCGACGAATGGCTGCTGGTGGGCCCGCCCGGGGCCGAAGGGGACCTGGAGAGCCGTATCCGGGAAGCCGCCGGCGACGAACCGGTCTCCGTCATCGACGTCTCGGCCCAGCGCACCACGCTCCTGCTCTCGGGCTCCCACGCCCGTGACCTGCTGGCCCACGGCTGCCCCCTGGACCTGCACCCCCGCGCCTTCGGCCCCGGACAGTGCGCCCAGACCACCCTCGGCCGCACCCAGGTCGTCCTCGTCGCCCGCGACGAACCCGGCGGCGGCTTCTGGGTCCTGGTCCGCTCCTCGTTCGCCGGCTACCTCACCGACTGGCTCCTGGACGCCGCCGGCGAGTACCTGTGAACACCCTGTTGAACACCCCTGTCACCGCGCTGGACTAGAGTCTCGCCTCTGACCTCGGCCGGACGTCCCGGCCGGGGTGGCGCGCTGGGGGTACGGCACATGGAGCCCGGAAGAATCGCACTGTCCGGCTACGAGATCCAGGAGGTCCTGGGCCAGGGCGGGTTCGCCACGGTGTACCGGGCCAGGCAGTTGGCCGTGGGCCGGGAGGTCGCGCTGAAGGTGGACAGCCGGGTGCTGTCCACCCCGCGCGACCGGCAGCGCTTCCTGCGCGAGGTCACGGCGGCCGGGCAGCTGTCCGGGCATCCGCACGTGGTCCCCGTGTACGACGCCGGGGTGCTGGCCGACGACCGCCCTTACATGGTGCTGGAGTTGTGCCCGGGCGGTTCGCTGGGCGAGCGGCTGCACCGGCAGGGCGCCTTCCCGCCGAAGGAGGCGCGTGACATCGGCGTGGGCCTCGCGGACGCCGTGGCCGCCGCCCACGCCGCCGGGGTGCTGCACCGCGACATCAAGCCCGGCAACGTGATGGTCAACCGGTACGGCGGGGTGGCCCTCACCGACTTCGGGCTCGCGGCCATGCCCCGCCCGGGGCGCGAACTGTCCGTGACCCGCGAGGCGCTGACCCCCGCCTACGCGCCGCCCGAGGCCTTCCACATGGCCGAACCCACCCCGGCCGGGGACGTGTACTCCCTGGCTGCCACCCTGTACGCCCTGCTGCGCGGCTTCCCGCCGCACCACCCGGACGACGGGACCCAGCTCAGCCTCGCCGAACTGATCGTGCGCCACACCTGGCCGTACGCCCCGCTGCACGGGATGCCGACGGCCCTCAACGACGTGCTCCGGCACGCCCTGGCCCCGGATCCGACCGAGCGGCTGTCCGATGCCGCCACCTTCCGGGACGCCCTCACCGCTGTCGACCTCGACACGATCGCCCTGGGCGGGCCCGGTGGCCCCGGCGGCTTCGGACCGGCGCCGACCATGACCACCGTTCCGTACCGGCGGGACGCGCCGCCCGTCCGGGACGCGGTCCCCGCGGCGACGGTGGCCCCGGGCGGGCCCGGGGGGACGGGCGGCACGACCGTGGCCACCGCGCCGGGCAGCGGCGAAGGCGGGCGCAAGGGCGGGCGGAACTCCCGGCTGATCGCCGTACTGGCGGCCGTCGTCGTCTCCGTGACCGTGTCGGTCACCGTGGTGACGAACCAGTACTTCGGCTCGGACGACGGCGGCGGGGCCTCCGGGTCTGCGGCACCCTCCTCCAGCGCCACCGCCGAGGACAAGGGGACGCCCGGCTTCGGCGTGCCCACCACGACCAAGAACTGCCCCGCGACGGGAGTGGGCGGCGTGGGCGGCCGGTGTGTCGCGAGCCCGGAGTGCTGGAGCGGCATCGTCGACATCTCCGGCATCATCACGGTCAGCCGCGCGGACTGCGCGACCGAGCATGTGTGGGAGACCTTCGCGATCGCCCCGCTGCCGAAGGACGGCATGACCAACAACGCCCGGGACCTGATCAAGCATCCGGACGTCAAGGCGCTGTGCTCGCAGGTGGTGATGACCGCGACCATGCTCCCCGAGGGCAGAGAGATCGCGAAGGAGTGGCAGACCGACGTCATCCCGCCCACGGCCTCGGAGTGGGACAAGGGGCTGAGGGTCTTCCGCTGTGTGGCCGCGGCCGGCACGGAGAACGGACAGAAGACAGGGAGCCAGTTCGCCGTGGCGAACTGACCCCGCGCGGTCTGCAGCGTCAGCGGCGCCCCGTCCGACGCGCCGGTCAGATACAGGCTCGGGTTCTTCACCGACTGCAGCTTGCAGACCATCAGGTACGGCTCTCATCAGAGGCGGCTGGACGGACCTCCGTTCGGGAGCTGGGCGGCGGGGGCGCCTCAGAGCCTGTGTCATATCCCCGGACGGGAGGCGGTGCGCCGTGCGCGGGCCGGGGTCGTCCGGCGGGCGGGGGGCGCGGTCGAGGCGCGTACGACGAGGTCGACCGGTGGTTCGCTCGCCGGCAGGGGGTCGGCGTCGGGGTTCTCAATGGCGTGCACGAGACGCTTGAGCCCCTCCTGGGACAGGGCGTCGAAGGGCAGGCGCACCGTGGTCAGCGGCGGAGTGATGTACGCGGCGACCGGGATGTCGTCGAAGCCGACGACGCTCACGTCCTGCGGCACCCGTCGGCCGGCCTCCGTCAGCGCGCGGATCAGACCGATCGCCATGTCGTCGTTGGCGGCGAACACGGCGGTGACGCCGTCGTCCTCGGCGAGTTCGAGCCCCGCCCGGTATCCGGAGGCGGCCGACCAGTCGCCCTCGACGACCGGCGGCAGCTCCCTGCCGTACGCGGTCAGCGTGGCCCGCCAACCCTCCAGCCGGTCCCGGGCGGCGTACCACCGCTGCGGACCGGCGAGGTGATGGACCGTCGAGTGCCCCAGGTTCAGCAGGTGTTCGGTCGCCGTACGGGCCATGACGTCGGCGCCGTCGCCGGCGGTCAGCACGGTGGGCGCCGTGACGGGCGAGGGCGCGCCGAGGACCAGGACCGGTACGTCGACCCTGAGGGCCACGTCCCCTTCGGCTCCTGTCTCGTCGATCGGCTCGGAGATGACGATGCCGTCCACGCCCTGGTCGAGCAGCGAGTCGACGGCACCGGCCACGCCCGCGGGGTCGCCCTCCATCGTGTTGACGACCCGGAGCGCGTAGCCCGTGTCCCGGACGACCCGCTCGACGCCGATCAGGAGGGAGGCGGGGCCGTACAGCGCCGTGCCCAGCGTCACCACGCCGATGGAGCGGCTCCGGCCGGAGGCCAGCGCCCGGGCGGCGTTGTTGCGCCGGTAGCCGAGCTGCTCGGCGGCTTCCAGGACCCGTCGGCGGACGTCGGCCGAGACGTACGGCTCGTCGTTGAAGACCCGTGACACCGTCTTCTGTGAGACCCCGGCCAGCCGGGCGACGTCCACGCTGCGCGGTGCCGCGGAACTCGCGCCCCGCCCTGTCGCTCGCGTCATGGTGTCTCCCGGTGTGGCCGAACGATCGTACTAGCGCACTGATGATGTCAGACGCCGCTCGCCGACGAGTCTCTGACTGTGTAGTCATGTCTGCGCTGTCACGTCATCGCAGTCATACGCGGGGCGTCAAGGGGTCGGACCGTAACGGAGTGGGGGAGGGGCTGCCTGCCTGAATGCACTCTTTTGGCATTACTGTCGACGCGACCGCGCTCGCAGTCCACGCGCAAGGGAATGTTACGGCCGAAGTGTCGACAGATTGCGCCAGTTGATGGACCATCAGCCATGCGCGCAGGGACGCGCGACGCCCTCACCCTTCAGGAGCCGTCATGAACGCGACCGCCCCAGGCATCAGCAGAAGGACCCTCCTCGCCCTCCTCGGCGTCACGGGCGCCACAGGCCTCGTACGGCCGGGCCGCGCCATCGCCGCCCCGGGCACCACACAGACGACCACCGCCGCCACGACCACGGTCGCCGGCCAGGACCTGACCGCGATCGCCGCCAACCCGTCCTTCGCCTTCGCCACCGACCTCGCCGGAACGGCCGGCGCGGGCGAGGCCTCGCCCATCGCCGCCGCCTACTTGCTCGGCACGTACGAGGTCACCAACGCCCAGTACCTGGAGTTCGTCACCGACACCAGCCACGAGACGCCCCCGTACTGGGACAACGGCACGTATCCCACCGGCAGGGCCGACCACCCCGTCCTGACCGTCTCCCTCGACTCGGCCACCGACTACTGCGCCTGGCTCACCGACCGCGCCTCCGACGACGGCGTGACCTTCCGGCTGCCCACCGAGGCCGAGTGGGAGAACGCCGCCTCCGGACCCGACGGGCTCAGCTACCCCTGGGGTGCCACGGCCGGCACCACCTACGCCGACCTGGTCCTGACCAGCAACTACAACTACATGGCCGTGTGCGCCGCCTACGAACTCGCCGAACACGGCTCCGACCTCGCCACCTACACCGCCACCGGCTCCGACCTGTACGGCCAGAGCTTCCCGATCTCCGAGATCCTCTCCATCGGCAGCACCGGCACCGTGGCCGGCTGGAACGTCACCGCCAGCCGCACCGGCTTCATCTACACCGACGTCTACGATGCGATCACCGAGACCGGCGGCTACACCACACCCGTCACCACCTACGCCGGCGGGGTCAGCGCCGACGGCGTCTGGGACCTGTGCGGCAACTGCTGGGAGTGGACCACCTCCGTGATCACCGCCACCCACGGAGGCGAGATGGGCCAGCAGGTCAACGCCATCCGCGGCGGCTCCTGGTACGCCAACCTCAACAGCTGCACCGCCGTCTACCGGGGCGAGGGCCGCGACCCGTCCGGCCGCTACCCGACCGTCGGCTTCCGTGTCGTCGCCACCGCTGACTGAGGCCGGATGACGGTACGCGCCTGAGCCGGCCCGGCCTCGCGGGGCCGCGCCGGCAGCGGGACGTCCGTCGACGGGGAGTCGGCGGCGGGGGGCGATGCCGACGAGGAGGCCCGGCGGCCTGCCGTACCTCACGGTGCGTACGCGATGTTCGGCCGGGGCGGTGTCGTCATGCCGGATCCGAGGAAGGAGTCGACGTGGTGGGACTGCATGTACCCCTTGAAGGTCTTGGCGTCGCGGTAGGCGGGGTTGTGCGCGAGCGTGTACAGCCGGGTGGTCGTCGGCTGGTTCGTGGTGAAGACGATCAGCTCGTCGTAGGAGGCGTTGGTGTACACCGCCTCCTCGCGCCAGTCGCCGAGGATGTCGCCGACGAAGGCGGGGTTCACACCCTGGGAGGCGTCGACGGCGCCGTAGTTCCAGGTGCTGACCAGCCGGGGCAGGCTGTTGCTCGCGGTCGGGTTCGACGGGTCCCACTTCTCGATCTTGCCGTCGTTGAGCAGCTCCGCCGTGAGGTCGCCGTCCCACCACAGGCCGAGCTGGGGCCAGGGGGTGAGTGAAGTGCTCGACTGGGTCAGGGTGTTGGCGGGCGCGTTGTACAGGCCCGAGAAGGACCAGACCTCCATGCCGGGGTAGCGCGGGTCGACGTCGGCCGCCATGCCGCGTCCCACGTCCGCGGGACCGCCGTAGTGCTGCCAGATGAGGGCGCCCGTCGCGGCGTCGTAGTAGTACTCGAGCAGTCCGCTCGGGTTGTCCTGCTGCACGCCGTAGCCTTCCAGTCCGGGTCGGCTCGGGTCCAGGTCGGCGATGCGGAAGCGGTCGCCGTGGACGATGCCCCTGGGGCCCATGGAGTAGCGCAGGGTGCCGTCGCCGTTGAGGACGAACCCGATCTCGGCGATCTCGTCCGTGCCGTCGCCGTTCACGTCGACGGCGCGGGTGTTGTGTCCGTCGGGCGCGTCCTGGCTGCCGCGCAGCCAGGACCACTGTCGGTCCAGCGAGTCGCCGTCGAACCTCCAGGCGCCCATCATCAGGTTGAACGACCCGTCGTCCTTCCGGTTCTTCATGAACGCGACCAGGCTCGGGGTGGTGCCGTTGAGATACGCCACGCCGAGCCGGGCGGCCAGCGGACCGTCGTCGAGGTAAGTGGTGGGGATCGAGGAGTAGTTGGGCAGGGCTCCGGTACGGCCGTCGAGGATCGCCATCCACTGGCGTGAGCTGTCGCCGTGCGTCCAGGTCGTGCCGTCGCCGAAGGTGACCCCGTAGGCGATGCGTACGGCGACCTCGGCATAGCCGTCGCTGTCGAAGTCGTAGACCGTGACGCCGTCCCAGTTGGTGATCCGCAGGGCGTATCTGCCGTACCAGCCCTCACCCGCGCCACGACGGAGACGGAGGCGGTCGGCTCTCAACCCGCCGTCCAGGAGCGGAGCTTGTCGGGGTTGAGTACCGCCCAGACCCGCTCGATCCGGTCGCCGGTGACGTCGAAGGCCAGTACCGCCACCGTGACGCCGTCCCTGCGTGCCGCCAGGCCGGGCTGACCGTTGACCGCACATTCCACGAGCGTCATACGGGACACCGTGTCGGCCCGGTCGGCGAAGAAGCGGGCGACCTGCTCGGCGCCCTCCACCGGACGCGGGGCGGCGGGGGCCAGTCCGCCGCCGTCCCCGGTGGCCACCGCGTCGGGGGCCAGCAGACCGAGCAGGGCGTCGATGTCCTTGGCCTGCCACGCCTGCTTGAACGCCCGGACGACGTCGGCCCGCCGGGCCGCCGGCGCCGCCGACACGGGCGGCCGCGCGGCGCGCACCCGACGGCGGGCCGACGAGGCCAGCTGACGGCAGGCCGCCGGCGTACGGCCGACGATCTCGGCCACCTCGGCGAAGGGGTAACGGAACACGTCGTGCAGCACGAACGCGACCCGTTCGGCGGGCGTCATGGCGTCGAGCACGACGAGAAAGGCCATGCTGACCGACTCGTCGAGGGTGACCCGGTCGGCGGGGTCCGCCGGTTCGGCCGCGGCACCGGTCCACCGCCCGCTGATCCACTCCGTACCGTCGGGCAGCGGCTCCGGGATCCACTCGCCCACGTACCGCTCCCGCCGAGCCCGCGCCGAGCCCAGCAGGTCGAGGCAGATACGGCCGGCGACGGTCGTCAGCCAGCCGCCGGGGGAGTCGATGTCCTCCCGCTGCCGCGGCGACATGGCGTACCAGCGCGCGTACGTCTCCTGTACGACGTCCTCGGCCTCGGCCAGTGAACCGAGCAGCCGGTACGCGAGACCGATCAGCTGGTTCCGCTCGCACATGATCGCGCGCAGGGCCGGATCGAGCCGGCCGTCTCGCGGCTCGGAAGGGTTGGTCATGGTGTGGACGACTCCCTCGGTCTTCACCTCTGTCCTCACCTCTCCGACGAGACAGCGCGGCGCATTGTGAGGGGCCGCCAGCCGCCTCACATTCCGCGCGGCCGTCTCGTCGTACTGCTGGGACCGGGCGACGGTCCCGCGGACCCTCTCCTCCAGGAGCGATCAAGCATGACAGCCACGACCACGCTCGGCGAACTCACCGGCGACTACGTCCTCGACCCCGCGCACTCCCGGATCGGCTTCGCCGCGCGGGCCGCGATGGTCGCCAAGGTGCGCGGGCGGTTCGACGCGTTCGAGGGCCGCGTGCGCCTGGACGGCGACACCCCGTCGAAGTCCACCGCCCGGCTCACGATCCGTGCGCAGAGCATCCAGACACGGAACCGCAAACGCGACGACCACCTGCGCGGCGGTGACTTCCTGGACAGCGACCACCACCCGGCCATCACCTTCACCTCGACCCGGGTGCGGCAGACCGGCGGCACCACCTTCCAGGTCACCGGTGACCTCGATCTGCGCGGGGTGACCAGGCCGGTCACCGTGGACGTCGAGCTGACCGACTCGGGCGACGACGCGCGGGGCGGCTTCCGGGTCGACTTCACGGGCAGCGCGACCATCAACCGCAGGGACTGGACCGTGAACGGGGCCGGCGGACTCGTCGGCGACAAGGTGACGCTGCGGTTCGACATCGCGGCGATCCGACAGTCCTGACCACGAAGAAAGGCAGCGACAACCGTGGAACCCGTGAACCTCGCCGTCATCTACTACAGCGCCACCGGGACCGTGCACGCCCTCGCGCAGGCCGTCGCCGAGGGCGCGGAGAAGGCCGGCGCACGCGTACGGCTGCGCAAGGTCGCCGAGACGGCCTCGGCGGAGGCGATCAGCGCCCAACCGGCCTGGGCCGGGCACGTGGCGGACACCGCCGACATCGCCGAGGCCGGCCACGACGACCTGGAGTGGGCCGACGCCGTGCTGTTCGGCACGCCCACCCGCTTCGGGAACCCGGCGAGCCGCCTCAGGGAGTTCATGGAGGGCGCAGGCCCCCTGTGGTTCCAGGGCCGGCTCGCCGACAAGGTGTACTCGGCCTTCACCGCCTCCAACACCGCGCACGGCGGCCAGGAGTCCACCCTGCTGGCCCTGGCGAACACCTTCTACCACTGGGGCGGAATCATCGTGCCGCCCGGCTACACCGACCCTGTCCAGTTCCGGTCCGGCAACCCCTACGGCACCTCCCACGTGGCCGGTGACGGCCCGCCCGGCGAGGTGACCCTGCAGGCGGCCCGGCACCAGGCCCGGCGCGTCGTCGAGACCGCGGCGGCACTGAAGGCCGGCCGCGCGGCCTGATCGGGCGGCCGATCGGGCGGCGGCACCGCCGGGGGCCCGGAACCGCGGTCCCCGGCGGGCCGTCGCTCACTGCCCCGGGGCGAGGATGTACGTGTTGAGGGTGCCGACCTGGCTGAGCGGCGTCGGGGAGCCCAGATCGTAACGGTCCACGGCGAGGAAGTTGGGCTTCTTGCGCGCGGCGGGCGTGCAGAAGTTCTGCGCGCGGTTGAGGAGCTTGCCGTTGTCCGTGGTGGCGGTGCCGCTGATCGTGTAGTCCCGGAAGTGGTTCATCACGAACAGCGGGTGGAAGGCGGCGGAGTCCACGGTCAGCGGCCGGCCGGTGCCCCAGCGGCTGTAGCAGGACCAGTCGGAGTCGCCGAGCCCGCCGCCCATGGACCAGTAGTTCTCCACGGTCCACTCCCGCTGGTACATCACCCCGAAGGTGTCACGGGTGGTCCAGCCGTTCGCCGTGTCGCTCGCCCGCGTCCGGTCGCTGAAGATCAGCAGTTGCTTGCCGCGCGCCGCGAGGTCGGCCATGGTCGGCCAGCCCTTGGTCGCCACCCCTTCCTGGTCGGGCCGGTACAGCACGTCGGACAGCCCGCTCACGGAGGCCAGCGAGGCCTTCAGCACGTCGGAGGAGGCGTAGTCCTCGAGGAACACGGTGACGAACTGACCGGGGTTGGCCTTCAGGAAGTCGACCATGCGCTGCAGATCGGTGGCGAGCGGGACGGGGCCGCTCACACCGTCACAGCTGTTGTGGCAGAGCACGGCCTGCCCGGAGACGGTGTAGTCGTCCAGCATGAAGCCGCGCACACCCTCGCTGAGCTGGCGGCTGATGCCGTAGTTCTGGTTGGGGAACAGATTCACCGGGAACGAGGCGAAGTTACCGTCGACGCCGTTGGCGAAGGCGTTGTGCGAGGTCAGGAACGTGACCTGATCCAGGGTGCGGGTGTCGGCGGACGGCATCGAGGCGGTCGCGTACGACACCGGGGTGAGGTACCAGCGGGCGAGATCACCGGCCGAGCCGAGCTGTACGGCAGCGGAGTCGGAGGACGATCCGGTGAGGTACTGCGAGGTGCCCGGGACACTCACGGTGTACGTGCTGTCGGCACCGGCGGTGATCGTCCACACGGTTCCCGTCGCCCCGCACGAGGCGGTCACCGCGGACGTCCCACTCCGGCCGAGACAGGTCCCCGACTCGTCGGCGTTCTGCAACTGATGGCCGCCGTCGACCGCGACCGCGGTCCACTGCTGATGATCCTCGTTGCCCTTGGGGTTGTGCGCGGCGAGGGTCCCACCGCTGTCGGCGGCGTTCAGACCGGTGACGAAGTTCTGCAGATAGACCGAGGAGACGGGAACGGCCGCCGCGGCCTGCCCGGGGGCCAGGACAGGCAGAGCCAGGGCGAGCGCGGCGGTACCGCAGAGAAAGCGCAGGGGGCGCAGACGCACGGGAGTTTCCTTTCGACTCCAGCACTCCAATGTGATGGCAGAGGCATGACATACCGAACCCACGGCACCCGGCGCCAGGCCTCGCACCCGAACTCACCATAAGAATTTGGCATCTGACGCCGAGTCAGTCACATGCCCCGGTTCGACCGGACAGTCACCCGCCACGCTCCGGGCGTTCGCCAGATCGACTCCGAGCCCGGCTCGCACCACTCGCATCACGGCGACGCGGTTCACCGACGCGCTGTCCACCCGGAGCCGCGCGGAACCATGCTCGGCAAGCAGCTGATCCCGGCCGCTCGGCGGGCAGTTCGCCACCACACACGGCCACGGTGAATGCGCAGGCGGAACACGAGGACTCGACGTCCCACCGCAGCCGCCCGTCCGTGAGGACCTGCGTGCCCCAACACGCCGGCTCCGCACCGCAGTCCGGGCAGATGCCGGAGTACCTGACCGACTCCGCCGCCACCTGCTCCATTCCGTACCTCCCCCCGTGGAGACGAGGGTACGCGGCACCTTCGAGGCCTGGGCGGCAGGCCGCGGCTACCGCCCATCCCCAGTCACCGTCAAATGGACCGAGAGGCACGCCAGATACAGCGCTGTGGTCGTGCGAGGGTCGCGCAGGCCGCCGACGATCGTGGCCGCCTCGCCGACCCCGGCACGGGCGGCGAACCCGTCCTGCGCCGCGATGGCGTCGACGACCGGGCGCCGCCCTCAGGCGCCGGCGCCGTTCGGCTTCGGGCGGTCGCGGGGATGAGGGCGCGCCGCCGCCCCGCAGCGGCCCGTGGCCCGTCAGGGCCGCGGATCCGCGCCTCCGCGCAGTGCGGCGATCACTCCGCCGTCGACCCGGATGTCCACGCCCGTGAGGAAGGACGCCTCGTCGGAGAGCAGGAACGCGACCACGGAGGCGACCTCCTCCGGGCGGCCCTCACGGCCCAACGGGGTGCGCTCGACCATGGTTTTCATGGACGGGTGGTGCTCGGCCTCCTGCCGGCCCTGCGGTGTGCCGACGATGCCGGGGGACACGGAGCACACCCGGCCACCGAGGGGCCCGACGCGCACGGCCTCGCTCCGTACGAAACGCCGTACGCCGTGCTTGGCCCACGAGTAGGCGGTGCCGGGATCCTCGACGGACGGCCCCAGGGCGGCGCGCAGGCGGTCGAGGAACCGCGGATCGAGCGGCTCGTCCAGCGCCTCCTCCGCCGCCGGGTGCGGCTCGGCCGGAACGAAGTCCGCCGACATCGAGGCGAAGGACACCAGCGCCGTCCCTTCGGTGACCAGGGGGCGCAGCGCCTCGTGCAGCAGAGCGGTGCCGACGAGGTCGACGGCGAGGACGCGGCGCCAGTCGCCCATGGTCGGCGAGATACCCGCGGCATGGGCCACCGCCCGGAGCGTGCCGAGAGCGCGGACCCGTCGGTTCAGCCCTGCGAGCCCCTCACGGTCGGTGACGTCCAGCTCGAACGGCTCCACGACCGCCCCCTGGCCCGACAGTTCCGCCGCGGCGGCGGCAGCGCCCGCCCCGTCACGGTCGACCACGAGCAGCCGGTCGACGCGGCCCGCCAGCCGGCGCGCGCACTCCAGCCCCATGCCCCGGCCGCCACCGGTCACCACTCCCACGATCGGCATCGGCCCTCCTCCATCCCCATCCCCATCTCCATCTCGTCTACGACGGTTCTCTGCCCTTGGCCCAGATGCGCTCCAGGACTGGTTGGAGGGCGCGGGTCACCAACTCGATGCGTGGTCCGCCAGGCCCGTGGTGGAACGCCCAGTGCGCCGTGCCGTCCCGCCGTACGCCCATGGCTTCGCACGGATGGCCGCACCGCGCGAGCGCGGCGGAGTCGGCGGCCACGTCGTCGGACCAGTAACCGAGGTGGTGGACACCCGAGTCGGCGGGTTGCCACAGGGTTCCCGGGATGCTCCGGACCAGCTCGATACGGGGCGTGGTCACCGAGTACACGGACCGCAGCTCGAGCTCCGTCCCGCCGTCCGGAAGCACCACGTGCGACCGGCCGCTGAGCTCCTCGCACCACTCGTAACCCCACAGCGTCGACAGCTCGTCCGCGGCCGACGCGATGTCGTCGACGACCAGCCCGACGTGGAACTGATCCGCCGCACGCACGCCGAAAACATTGTTCTCCATCACGAGAACGAGATTCTGTCACCGACGCGCGGAAGCCGACAAGGGTGCTGCACCACCTCTCCGGGGTACACACAGCCACGCCAGGCCCGACGCCGTGAGGTACGCGAACGCGCCGACGGCCATGCTGACGCGCAGCCCGGTGCGGGGGTCCGTCGCGGTGGCCAGGAGGCTGCCGCCGAGGGCGACGGCGGTGGCGCTGCCGATCTGGCGCGTCGTGTTGAACAGCGCGGAGGCGGTGCCCGCCTAGGCCGGGGGAGCGGCCGACATGACGGTGGTGGTCGTACCGGTGAGGGCGAAGGAGGTGCCGAATCCGGCCGCCATCATGGGGGCGACGAGGAGCGGGTAGGCGGGGTCGGCGCCGGCCGCCGCCCAGCCGCCGAGTCCGAGGGCGGCGGTGAGCATGCCGGTGATCACCAGCGGACGGTCGCCGGTACGGCGGCTGAGCCGCCCGGACAGGACGGAGGCGAACGTGGTCATCGCCACCGCCGGGAACAGGGCGAGCCCGGTGACGAGGGCGGTGTAGCCGCGCTGCTGCTGGAAGCCGAGACTCGCGGTGAACACCATGCCGTAGAAGCCGAAGTTGAACAGCAGTCCGATCACGGCCCCGCCGCTGACCGCACGGGAGCGCAGCAGGCCCAGGGGGAGAGCGGGGGGGCGGGCGAGCCGCTCCCGCACCACGAAGGTCGCGGCGGCGAGCAGTGCCAGGCCCAGTCCGGCGAGCACGGCCGGATCGGACCAGCCGCGGCGTCCTGCCTCGTTGAGCGCCGTGGTCAGCAGGGCCACGGCCGCCACGACGGCGCACTGCGCCGGCCAGTCCATCGCCCGGGCGGGGTGCCGGGGCGACCGCGCCACGTGTCGCAGCGTCAGCGCCAGACAGGCCGCGCCGACGGGCAGATTGACGAGGAACACCCACCGCCAGCCCGCCGTGGAGACGAGCAGCCCGCCGAGCAGCGGCCCGGCCGACGCCGCGATGCCCGCCATCGACCCCCACAGCCCGAAGGCCCGTGCGCGGGCGGCGGGCTCCGGGTAGGCCTGCTGCAGCAGAGCCAGTGAACCGGGCACGATCAATGCCGCGCCCAGCCCCTCGACCAGCCGCGCGATCACCAGGAAAGGAGCGTTCGGAGCGAGCGCGCACGCGGCCGAGGACGCGGTGAACACCCCCACGCCCAGGCAGAAGACCAGACGGTTCCCCAGTCGGTCGCCCAGCGCGCCACCCGTCAGCAGGAACCCGGCGAAGACCAGGGTGTACCCGTCGGTGGTCCACTGGATGCCGGTGAGTGAGGCCGACAGCTCCCGGCCGATGACCGGCACGGCCACGTTGATGACGGTCACATCCAGGATGACCATGAAGTACCCGGCGCACACCGCCAGCAGCGGCGCCCAGGACCGTCGCTCGGGCTGCGCGGTCGGCCCGGAAGAGGACGTGGCCCCGCCACCGGCTGACTCCGCGAACGACACGGCCTCAACTCCATCCCGCCCGCGAAGAGCCCAGAGAGAAGCCACTTTACGCGACATATCACCTATATCGGGGCGGAGGGCCGCGCAGCGGTTCGTCCTGAGGATCGGACTGTCCGGGGCGATCGTTGAGGCCTGAACATCCTTGTACGGCAGGCGAGTTGCTGATTTCGCCGCGCACACCTCGCCCGTTTATGATCTTGGCCGTGACTGTGCAGAATTCTGACAAGACGCTCTCCCGCAAGCAGAGGCTCCAGGAGAAGCAGCGCCGGCAGCTGTCGGTGGTGGACACGGTGGACAAGGCCGAGGCCAAGGTCCGCAAGGCGGAGGCCGAACTCGCCGTGGCGGTCGCCGACGCGGTGCAGGTGTTCGGTGACGAGAAGTCCGCGTCCGAGGGGCTCGACATGGCACCCGAGGCGATCCGTCGCTTCCTTCGCATGGCCCAGGAGGAGACGGCGAAGACCGAGGAGTCCGCCGTGGAGGCCTGACCCGGGCCCTGGGCGCCGGGAGTGCGGGGGCGGGCGCCGCTGTCAGGCGCCGGCGGTGGACACGTGACGAGCCGGCTCGGTGGCCAGACGCTCCATGACGGTGCGGTTGGCGCGCCGCATCGTGGCCCGTACGACGGGAGCCAGCAGCCGGTCGACGGCGGGGGCACGCACCCACGCGTACGTGAACGCGATGCGGCTGCCGCCGCCGGGCAGCGCTTCGATGGTGCAGGTGCCGTGGGCCAGGCGCCGGCCCGCCGCACAGCACGCGGGCACCGAGATCCTCTACATGCTGGAAGGCGTCATGGTCTACGGCCACGGCAAGTCCAGCTACACCCTCCACCCAGGTGACGCCCTCCAGTTCGACGGCGAGGCCCCCCACGGACCCGAACGCCTGGTCGAACTCCCGATCCGCTTCCTGACGGTGACGGCCTTCGGCGACAGCCCGCACCATTGATCCCGCTACTCCCGCCCGCTCAGCGCCTGGTACCGGTACTCCTTGGGAGAGAGCCCGTAGGCGGCGCGGAAGGCGCGTGTGAAGTCGGACGCGCGGGAGATGCCCCACCGCACGGCGACGTTGTGAATCGGCGTGGCGCACAGCGCGGGGTCGGCCAGGTCCCGGCGTGCGCCCTCCAGTCGCCGACGGCGGATCCAGGCCGCGACGGTTTCCCCCTGCGTCTGCTGCTGGAAGATCCGGTGCAGATAACTGACGGAGATGTGGTGTGCGGCGGCGATCATCGGCGGCTTGAGGTCCGGGTCGTGCAGGTTCTGCCGGATGAACGCCTGGATGCGCCGCGCCAGGACCTGCTGGCGGGTCTCCGGCGACAGGGCGTCCTCGGCGTCCAGCGCTCGGGCGCACCAGGCCGACAGCAGGTCCAGTACGACCGCGCCCAGGTGTGGCGCGTCCGACGGCTGGAGGGTGTCGGCCTGCTGTTCCAGACCGATGAGGAAATCCGCCAGCAGGGCGCCGAGGCCGTCCCGCCCCGACAGCCCCCGGCCCAGCAACACGTGCACCCGGTGCGGTGGGAGAGGGAGCAGCGCCTTGGGGAAGTCGACGCCCACCCCCCTGATGACACGCGGCTCGTGCTCGTCCGCGGGACGCAGGTCGTACGGCTGTGAGCTGTCGGTCAGATGCAGGTCACGCGGTCCGAATGTGCTGCTCCGCCCCGCGTGCTCGAGAGCCAGGCCTCCGTCGAGCAGCAGGGAGAGGTGGTACATCTCAGGGTCCGACTGACGCACCAGTCTCGGACTCCGCCGGTACCGCGTCGGCAGGAACGATGTCGGCCACACGGTCACGGACCCCAGATCCATCAGCCGGCACTGGGCCCAGAACTCGGAGGCGTGCGTACTGGTGAGGTCGCTGGGCGATCGCATCCGGCCCACCAGATCCCGCCAGTGGTCGAACCTGTCCTCGGAGGGCAGATCCTCGCTCCGGAACACCGTCCCGATCATTCCGTTCCCACTCCGATGCCGCCGCCTGACGCTCCCTCCGGCATCCTCGCACGGGGAGTGCGCCGCGACGCGGGCCGTCCCCTCGGACGAGCGGTGAGGCGGTCAGGCGGTCCGGGTGTCAGACCCCTTCACGTTGATGACATGTCCCTGTAGCTTTCTCGATGCAAAAACTTGCAGCAACTTGCCGGTTCATGTTGCAGGGGTGCTGCTCAAATCCCGCCGGCCCGCTGGGAGGCACACCATGAGACGCACGTTTTCACCCGCGCGACGTGAGCAAGCACATCCGGTCCGGCGCGCGCTCGCTCTCGCCGCCGCGGCGGCGACGGTGTTCGGGCTGGTCACGCACCAACAGGAGCCCCGCCCCACCCCAGTACGGACAGTGGCGGACGCCTCGAACTCGACGACCGTCTTCTACTACACGAAGACCAGGAACTGGGCTTCCACGTACGTGCACTACGCCCCCGACGGCGGCTCCTGGACCACGGTCCCCGGCGTGCAGATGGAAGCCGCCTGCACGGACTGGGTGAAGAAGACCATCCCCCTCGGCTCGGCCACCGGCCTGCAGGCCACCTTCAACAACGGCAGTGGAACCTGGGACAACAACGGCGGCAGCAACTACGCGCTCGGCACGGGCGCCGTGACGGTGAAGGACGGAGTGATCGCCCACAGCGACCCGTGTACCGACTCCGGGAGCGGATCCGGCAACCAGGCCACCGTCTACTACTCGACCGCCACCTCCGGCTGGACCACGGCCAACATCCACTACGCACCCGCGGGCGGCTCCTGGACGGTTGTCCCCGGCCTGGGGATGGAAGCCGCCTGTACCGGCTGGTGGAAGAAGACACTCGACATCGGCACGGCCACGTCGCTCAAAGCCGCCTTCAACAACGGCAACGGCGTCTGGGACAACAACAACAGCTCCGACTACACGATCACCACCGGCACCACCACGGTGAAGGACCGCGCCGTCACCGCCGGAGCCACAAACCCCTGTGCGGCGGAGACACCGGACACCGAGGCGCCGACCACACCCACCGGAGTCGCCGCGAGCGCCGCCAACACCTCCGTGGTGGTGAGCTGGGACGCGGCCACCGACAACAAGGGCGTGACGAAGTACCAGGTCACCCGCACCGGCGGCACCAACGGCACGGTCGTCACCGACGTGGGCTCGACCGTCCTGTCCGACACCGGGCTCGAGGAGAAGACCACCTACACCTACACGGTGAAGGCCGTCGACGCGGCCGGGAACACCTCACCCGCCTCGGCCGCCGTCACGGCCACCACCGGCGAGAAGGCCCCCGAACCGGCCGCCGGCACCCCGCTCGGCACCGACCCGCGCAAGGACCCCGTCTACTTCGTCCTCACCGCCCGCTTCTTCGACGGCGACACCACCAACGACCGCGGCGGCAGCCAGCACGTCAGGTCCGGCAACGCGGCCAACGACGACCCCATGTTCCGCGGCGACTTCAAGGGCCTGGTCGAGAAACTCGACTACATCAAGGCCCTCGGCTTCTCCGCGGTCTGGATCACCCCGGTCGTCCTCAACCGCTCGGACTACGACTACCACGGCTACCACGGCTACGACTTCTACAAGGTCGACCCCCGCCTGGAGTCGGCGGGCGCCTCCTACCAGGACCTGATCAACGCGGCCCACGCCAAGGGTATGAAGATCTACCAGGACGTCGTCTACAACCACAGCTCCCGCTGGGGCGCCAAGGGCCTGTTCACCCCGACCGTGTACGGCGTCCGCGACTCCCAGTGGAGCTGGTACTACGACGAGAAGAGCGACGGGTTCGAATACGACGGCCTGACCGTCGAGCCCAAGTCCGGCAAGTCGTACTACAACGGCGACCTCTGGTCCACCGCCGAGCCCTCCGGCAACACCTGCCTCAACTGGGGCAAGACCACCGGCGGCAAGAGCGCCGAGGGCTACACCCTCTACAACTGCCAGTGGCCCAGCCCCACTTCGGGCATGTTCCCGAAGACGTACTACCACCAGTGCTGGATCGGCAACTGGGAGGGCGAGGACTCCCGTTCCTGCTGGCTGCACGAGGACCTCGCCGACTTCAACACCGAGTCGACGCCCGTGCAGAACTACCTCATCGGCGCCTACGACAAGTACATCGACATGGGCGTCGACGGCTTCCGTGTCGACACGGCCGTCCACATTCCGCGCATCACCTGGAACCGCCGCTTCCTGCCCGCCATTTACGACCGGGTCACCCAGCGGTTCGGCACCACGGCCGCGCAGAACTTCTTCGTGTTCGGCGAGGTCGGCGCCTTCGTCAACGACAAGTGGAACCGCGGCTCGGTCAACCACTCGGCCCAGTTCTACACATGGAAGGAACGCAAGGAGTACAGCGCCGACGACGAGACGGCGGCCATCGAGCAGTACACCTACGAGGAACAGCTCGGCACCGGCAACCAGCCGACCTCCACCAACGCCTTCCTCGACGGCAACACGTACCACACGCCGGACCGCAGCCGGTTCTCCGGCATGAACATCATCGACATGCGCATGCACATGAACTTCAGCGACGCGCAGAACGCCTACAACAACGGCAAGGACTCCGACGACAGCGTCAACGACGCCACCTACAACGTCGTCTACGTCGACAGCCACGACTACGGCCCGAACAAGTCGAGCACCCGCTACAGCGGCGGCACCGACGCCTGGGCCGAGAACCTGTCCCTGATGTGGACCTTCCGCGGCATCCCCACCCTCTACTACGGGTCGGAGATCGAGTTCCAGAAGGGCAAGCAGATCGACTGCGGCCCGACCTGCCCGCTGGCGGGCACAGGACGCGCCTACTACGGCGACCACCTCGCCGGCTCCGTCACCGCATCCGACTTCGGCAGGGCCGACTCCGCGAGCGGCGAGGTCGCCACCACCCTCGCACAGCCCCTCGTCAAGCACCTCCAGCGGCTCAACCAGATCCGCCGCGCCGTCCCCGCTCTGCAGACGGGGCAGTACTCCACCACCGGCATCAGCGGCCAGATGGCGTTCAAGCGCCGCTACACCAGCGGCACGACGGACAGCTTCGCCCTGGTCACCGTGACGGGGGACGCCACCTTCACCGCCATCCCGAACGGCACCTACACCGACGCCGTCACCGGCGACACGAAGACCGTCTCAGGCGGATCCCTGTCCGTCGCCGCACCCGGCAAGGGCAACCTCCGCGTGTACGTGCTGAACGGCCCCGGCAAGATCGGCACCGACGGCCCGTACCTGAAGTGACGCCACACCATCACCCAGCGGAATGAGCAAGCGCTTAGTAGCATGGGGGTGAACAGGGGCCGCGGGGCCCGCGGAGCACGGACGGAAGGTCATGCCGGTGTCGGAAGCAGAGGCTTTCTACGAGCGGGAGGCCCAGGACCGGTTCCTCCCCACCCCGTACACCCGTGGACCGTGGGACGCCGACTCCCAGCACGCCGGCCCGCCGGCCGCGCTGCTCGGGCTGGCCGTCGAGCAACGGCCCGAGGCCCGCCCGGACCTGCGGGTCGCCCGGCTCACGTACGAGATCATGCGCCCGGTTCCGATTCGACCGCTGACCGTGGCCGTGCGCGTGCTGCGCACCGGGCGCAGCACCGAGCTCGTGGAGGCGGCCCTGACGCCCGACGGCGGCGGGGAGGTGATGCGGGTGACGGCCCTGCTCCTGAAGACCGCGCCGCACTCGGTACCCGAGGTGTCGCCGGGCCCCCAGGTGCCCGGTCCGACGGGCGCACCCGAGAAGGCGTTCTTTCCCGTCCCGTGGGACCGCGGCTATCACACGGGCATGGAAGTGCGCTTCGCGGCCGGTTCCTTCCTGGAGCCCGGCCCGGCGACGGCGTGGATGCGCATGAGGGTTCCCCTGGTCGCGGGCGAGGAGACCGCGCCGCTCAGCAGGGTGCTGATCGCCGCCGACTCGGGCAACGGCGTCAGCGCCGCGCTGGACTTCCACCGGTACGTCTTCATCAACACCGACCTCACCGTCAGCACGCATCGCCATCCCGAGGGCGAGTGGGTCTGCCTGGACGCCCGGACGATGGTCGACGGCGCCGGAATCGGCCTCGCCGAGTCAGCCCTGCACGACGAGAAGGGGCCGATCGGCCGCAGCACCCAGAGCCTGTACGTGGCGGCACGCGGCTGACCGGACTGATGGGCAACGGCCGCCGGCGCCAACGACGGAGTGGTACCGGCAACCCTCCCGCTTCACGGGGCGGTGTCCCCGGCCCCAGACCGCAGCCGACCTCGGCCCCATCACGCTGTGAAGTGACGTAGGTAACAGGAAAAGTCAGGAAGAGTGGCGTAAGCAACCGGCCCCACGCGACATCGACGTTTTCAGCGCCATCCACGCACACCAGCCTGAAAACGAGGACCGATGCCCAGCTGCGAGCCCGCCCGATTCTGCCCCGACCACCCCAACGCCCCGTGGCTCTCTTTACTCGCGGCTGCCGGCGTCCTCGGTACCGCCCTCTTCGCCCTGGCCGCCGTCGCCCTCGTCTGGGCCGCCGACACCGCCGCCCGCCGCATCCACCACCGTCGGGCGACCGCACCTGAAGACACCGGTGGGTATCCGTAGAAGTACGTAACGGAGTACGGAAATTGAGAAACAGCGCCCGCAACGGGCGTGGGAACGAGGGGTGGGCGTCTACGGTTCGATCATGAGTGGTGTCGTGAGCGCGCGCGGTTCGGGGACGGGACCGGGCGGGGGAGCCGGGATTCATCATCTGGTCGAGAAGCAGGCCCAGGCGGCACCGGACCGGCCCGCCGTCGTCACGGAAGAGCACACGGTCTCGTACGGCGAGCTGGACGGCCGGGCCGATCGGCTGGGGCGGCAGCTGCTGGAGGGCGGGCTGCGGCCCGGTGGGATCGTCGCGGTGAGCACGGGCCGGCCGGAGCAGACGCTGGTCGCGGTGCTCGCCGTACTGAAGGCCGGGGGCGCCTACGTACTCGTCGACCCGCACGGGCCGACGGGGCGGACCGGGCAGCTGCTGCAACGGGCCGGTGCCACGGCCGTCGTGACGTACGAGGCGTTCCGCCCGCACGTCGACGACGGCAGCGGCCGGCGCGTCGTCTGTCTGGACAGCGAGGCCACCGCCATCGACGCCCGCTCCGGCAAGCGGCTCAACATGCCGAGCGGCCCAGCGGCCGCCGTACTCCTCACCGCCGGTGCCTCGGGCGAGCGGCGGGCCGTCGCCGTGGGGCACGCACGGCTGCGAGCCGCGTACGAGGGCTGGGCCGAGGTGTACCAGCTCGTCCCCGGTGACCGCCACCTGGTCACCGCACCGCCCGACACCGCCGCGTTCACCGGCGGCTGGGTCCGCGCGCTGTGCTCCGGAGCCACCCTGCTCCTGCCCGGCCTGCCCGTCGAAGCCGACAGCTGGGACCCCGAGGCCACCGTGCTGGACACGGACCCCGCCACCGCGGCCGAGCTGCTCAGGAGCCGGCCGGCCGACTCGCTGCGCCTGGTGGTGGTGAGCGGGGAACGGCTGACCGTGGCCGAGCAGGTGCGACTGCACCGACGGCTCGTGCCCGGGGCGCGGCTGCTGAACGTGTACGGTCCCGCGGAGACCGCGGGCTGCGGCACCTGGTTCGAGCCGGACCAGCTGACCGGGCCGGTGCCCCGGCCGGAGCGGGTCTCGCTGCTGGGCCGCCCGTTCCCCGGGTGCCACGTGGAGATCCACAAGGGTGAGATACGGCTGACACCGCCGGACGGCGGCGACGCGCTGCCCACCGGCGATCTCGGGCTGCTGCGGGAGGACGGCCTGCTGGAGTTCCGCGGGCGTCTCGCGCACCGGTTCACCGTGCGGGGCCGTACCGTCGACCCGCATCGGGCGGAGGCCGCGCTGGCCTCGCACCCCGGGGTCCGCGAAGCCGTCATCACCGCCGTCCCGGCGGACGGGGGCGCACAGCAGCGGGAGCGGCTCGTCGCCCATGTCGTCGCGCCCCGGGGGGAGACCGCGCCCGGCGCCGAGGTGATACGCGCCCACCTGACCGGCGAGGTACCCGAGGCGGAGATACCCGGGACGGTGGTGGCCCTGCCGTCCCTGCCGCGCGACCGGGCCGGGAAGATCGACCGCCGGGCGCTGCCCCAGCCGCCGAGCGCGCCGGGCGGCAGGGGCGGCAAGGGCGGCGGGCAGCCGATGACGAAGCGGGAGGCCAGGTCCTGCTTCGTCGCGTGCGCACTGCCGGTGATCGCCATCGTGGCCGCCGCGCTCACCGACGTTCTCTGGCCCGGTTCCACCGATCTCACCGGTGTGCCCGGACCATGGTCGGTGCTGTTCCGCGTGCTCTACTTCGCCGAGTGCCTTGCCTTCGCGGCCGGAGTGACGTTCCTGGTCGGCGGACGGGCGGCGATGCTGCGGCAGGGCAGAACGCGCCGCCTGACCGTCGCGGCGCATCTCGCGATCGTCTGGCTGCTGGCCGCCTGGTGGCCGCAGGACAACCTCTATCGGCTCGCCGCGAAGACCGACTGGCCACGGCAGGCGGCACTCGTCTATGTCTTCAACGTCCCGCTGATGATCGCGGCGGCCGTCGTCGCGGTCTGGGCGACGCGTCGGCCCGCCACGGCCAACGACGACACCGACGGCTGACGCGCCGAGACACGGAGACGACGGACGCCGAGGACGGGAACGGCGACGCTAAGGACCGAACATCCGCCCCACGTCCCGGGCCGCGGCGCGCACCAGCGCCTCGGCGGCGTCGAGCCGCTCGACACCGTGCGCCGCGAGCACCACCCCGACGTAGGGCGACGGGTCGAAGGCGGCGGTCGGGATGGACGGCACCAGCACGGTGTCGATCGCGGTGCAACGTTCCGTCAGCTCGCGCAGCAGGGCGTTGAGTTCCCTGGCGGGAAGACGGGCGCCCAGCGGGACCCGGTCGACGGTACGGACGAGATGCCCGGCACCCCTGGTCTCGTCGAGACGGGCCTTGACCATGAAGGCGACGGCCGGTCCGGTGAACCGCAGATTGATCTCGGTGGGCGCCGGCCGTCCGTCGGAGCCGGTCACGAAGTCGACGTCGAACCAGCCCCGGTAGCCGTCCGCCGCCAGTTCCCGGCCGACGGCGTGCCCGAACCGCGCCGCCGTGTCGGCCACCGGCCCCGGCACCAGGCCGGGGCCGACGGTCGCCCCCTGGTAGGCGGTGCCCCGTACGTCCATCACGGCGACGCCCACGTCGTGCACCTCGCCGTCCGCCGCGACAAGACCGTCGTACGTCAGGTCCCGCGGCGTGCGCTCGCCGTCGAGCACGGCCCCGACCCCGGCGCCCTGCTCGACGTACTCCTCCAGCAGCAGCGGGCCGCGTGGCAGCGGCGGACGGTCCCGGCGGCCGGTCACCAGCCAGGTGCCGGAGCCTCCGGCGCCGTGCTCGGTCTTCACGACGGTCGCCTGTCCGGCACGGGCCCGTGCCCTGAGGACCCGGCCCGCCTCGCGCCGGGTCGCGACCGGCCACTGCCGCGGCACCCGGACCCCCGGATGACCGGGCGCGAGCCGGGCGAACAACTCGTTGGCCGCCCGCTTGGACTCGTACCGCAGTGCCTCCGTGGCCAGGGGCTCCTCTCCGGCCAGCTCGGCGAACGCCGGGGTGCGCCCCCACGGCACCAACGGCAGGCCCGAGGCACGCAGATGCGCGGCGAGCGCGGGGCGGGCCAGCACGGCGGCGGTCAGGCCGTCCGCGCCGACGGGCAGGCCCCCGCCCTGAGAAGTCTCCTCGGACTCAAGTCCGTCGAACACCTCGACCGGCTCCCAGGCCAGCTGCCGCCCGACCAGATCCGTCCAGCCCTCCGGCACGGCCTTCGGCAGGACCAGCGCCGCCGGATGCGGGCCGGCGAAGGCCGCCAGGCAGGCGTAGTGGGCACCGCCGTACCGGGACTGCTCGCCGATACCGGCGAACTGGGCCTGGAAACCGTTGACATTGCCCAGATGGATCGCACGCCGGCCGCCCGTCCAGGCCTGCGCCCAGCCCGACGCCGCCGCGGCGATCGACACGTGGAGCAGTGGCAGTTCACGCCCCGGTATCGAGCCCGAGGGCCCGCCGCCGGCCGGGCGGGCACCCATCGCGCGGTAGAAGGGCTCCGCGTGCGGGTCGGCCTCGATCGCCAGCCGCGTGAACCCCAACGCGCGGGCCGTGGCCAGCACATGGGTGTACAGCGCGCGGCCCACACCCCCGCCGATGGCGTCCGGCTCGACGAACAGCAGCCCCAACTCACCGTCCGGCGCCGCCCCTTCCAGGGACGCCACGCCCAGCACACAGCCCGCTTCCTCGGCGACGACGACCCGGCGTGCCGCGACGTCCCCGGCCGCGATCCGCAGGTCGTCCGCACACGCCGCCAGGAACGCCTCGTCGTACCCCCAGTACGCCTTCGAACGCAGCACGAGCGCGGACAGAGCCTCCGCCTCGTCGGACCGGGCGGACCGTATCCGCAGCGACCGTCGTCCGGAACCCACCACGAACAACACCGATTGCTCCTCCCGTACGCCCTCGCCGCCCCTGCGCACACCGGCACGACGACGAACGATAAACGCTCGGCCGGAGCCCACGAGTCGCGTGGTTCCCGCGCGAAGGCGCTCGCCGCGTCATGTGAGGATGTGTGAATGGGGTGGCTCGGGAAACGCGGGTGGCGGACGGTCGGGTTCCTGGTTGCGGCGAGTGCGGCGCTGGCGTTGCCCGCCTGCGGCCCGGGCGGCTTCGACGACGGGCAGTCAGGGGACCGGGAGGCCAAGTACAAGCGGGTCATCGAAGACGCCCACCCGCGTCCCGCCGATGTCATCGAGGCGGTCGGCGCGCCCGACGGCGTGGCCCGCTCGGGCGACGGCTCGCTGCTCCTGACCTACGAGGCCGACAACGTCGAGGACGACGAGGGGCCGGCCGCCTCCGCCTGGCGGATCGTGGGCCCGGACGGGCGTACGGTCGCCGAGCACGCCGAACACACGGACGCGGAGGCGCCGCCGGCCGCGTTCGCGGGGGTGCGTGAGGGCTTCGTGCGGGTGCCGGGGGAGGGGACGGAGAACGCGTACGTCCTCGACGTACGCGGCAAGCGGCACCAGGTCGTCGTCACCGCGACCCCGTTGCGCACACGCTCCGGCGACATCCTGCTCACCGAACGGGAACCGGCCCTCGTCTACCGCCCCGCCACGGGCCCCGCGGCGCCCCCGGCCGGACTGCCGGACGACGCCGTGCGCCTCGCCGTCGACGAACAGGGCACGGTCTGGAGCCTGGACCAGCCCCTCACCGAAAGCGGCGGCCGTGTCGTGTGGCAGCGTGACGGCCGGACCCTTGGCTCCAAGGCCGTCCCCGAGCCGTACACGGGCGGCGTCCTCGCCGCCCGGGGCGGCACCGCGGCGCTGGCCCTCTCCCGGGGCGAGGGCGTGCGCGGCCTGCTGGTGACGCTGGACGGCGGCGGGCACTGGAAGACGGTCCTGGACGGCGGCATTCCGTGGCGGGACCTCACCGGCGGCCCGGACTGGCTGGTCCTGAAGCCGCTCACGGACGGGCGACTGCTGGTGGGCGAGGAGGGCGGCCGCCACTGGCTCGCCGACGACCGCACCAACAGCGCCTTCCACGAACTGGAGACCCCGGCGGCCTTCACGTCGCTCACCGTCGACGGTACGACGCTCTACGGCATCGCGGACGCGACGACGGCGACGTACGACCTCGTGAAGGGCGAGGGGCTGTGGATCTCCCGCGACGGCGGCCGGGCGTGGCGGCAGTACGAGCCGGCCCAGGCCCTGTAGTCAAGCGGAAGTTGAGGAAACCGACAGTGTCGGCCTCACTCGATCGACCATCGGACTCCACGAGTTCACCCCGAGTAGTGGGAGCGCCCCGACCCGGCGGCCCTGGGAAGGGGTTCGGTGGAACAGAAAGCCGCTGCCCACCGCCAGGACCGAGCGCCCTCGCCGATTGCACTGTACAACCACACACCTGAACATGTCGCAGGCACCGTAAACAGAATGGTGGTTTTGCTTGTAGGGTGTGCTCCACAAGCAGAACCGCCGCTCTTTTTGAGGGAGTTCGTCATGCCCCGGCTCACCGATGCGCGCAAGGAGCTCCGGCGCGCCCAGATCACGGAGGCCGCCGTGCGCTGCTTCGGGCGCAACGGTCTGGAGCGGACCTCGATCGCCGACATCACCGCCGAGTCCGGGCTCTCGGCCGGCTCGATCTACGCCCACTACCGCGGCAAGGCCGACCTGGTCCAGGCCGCAGCCCGCGAGGTGCTCGCCGAGCGGGCCGAGGTCCTCGGCGCGTACGCCGCGAGCGACACGCCGCCCGACCCCGACGAACTGCTCGCCCGCCTGACCGCCGCGATCGACCCCGCCGGAGCCCGGGTCGGCGTGCAGACCTGGGGCGAGGCGACCACCAACCCCGCCGTGCGCGACATCGTCGTCGACATGACCGACCGGATGCGCGCGATGCTGCACGACTGCGTCACGGCATGGCTGGTCAAGGCCGAGCACCGCGAGCCGGCCGAGGCCCGCGAGCGTGCCGCCCCGATCGCCCACCGGGTCATGGCGCTCTACCAGGCCGAACTGCTGTACACCGCCTTGCACCCGCCGACCGAGGAGACAGCGTCGTGACCACTCCGACCACTCCGACCGACGCCACCCACCTCGAGGCCAACGAGGTCCCCGTCGGCTGACCGGCACTTCGCCAAGACGACAAGTTTCCAAGGACGAACAGGGATGGATAAAGATGAGGAAAGTTGAACAAGGGCGGATCATGAAGGCGATCATCTACCGCGACAACGGCGGCCCCGAAGTGCTTCGGCTCGTCGACCGTGACCTGCCCGCGCCCGGTCCCGGCGAGGTACGCGTCCGGGTTGCCGTGTCCGGCGTCAACCCGACCGACTGGCAGGCCCGGTCCGGCGCAGGCCACCCCAAGCGCTTCCCCGAGGTCACCCCGCACCTCGACGGCGCCGGCACGATCGACGCCGTGGGGGAGGGGATCGACCAGAACCGGGTCGGTCAGCGGGTCTGGCTGTTCATGGCCGCCGCCGGGCGACCCACCGGTACGGCCGCCGAGTTCACCGTCGTACCCGCCGAACGCGCCGTGCCGCTGCCCGACGACACCGCATTCGACGTCGGCGCGTCCATCGGCGTCCCGGCGCTCACCGCGCACCGCGCGCTCACCGTCGCCGAGGACGGGCCTCGCCGACTGCGACCCGGGGCGCTGGACGGCGCGATGGTCCTCGCCGCGGGCGGAGCCGGGGCGGTCGGGCACGCGGTGATCCAGCTCGCCCGATGGGCAGGCGCCACCGTGATCAGCACGGTCAGCAGCCCGCAGAAGGCCCGGCTGGCCACCGCCGCCGGGGCCCACCACGTCGTCGACTACCGCGAGGGCGACCCCGCCGCCGCGATCCGCGGGATCGCCCCGGACGGCGTAGACATCGTCGCCGAGGTCGCGCTGGGCACGAACCTCGCACTGGACCTGGCCGTGCTCCGGACACGCGGCACGATCTCGACCTACGCCAACGAAGGCGGCAAGCCGGTCGAACTGAACGTGCTGCAGAACATGGTGCTGAACACCCGCCTGCAGTTCCTGGTCCTTTACACGGCCGGACCACAGGCGCTCACCGCGGCCGCCGAGGACGTCGCCGCCGCGGTCCGGGACGGTGCAATGCCGGTCGGCGAGGAGCACGGTCTGCCAGTGGTCCGCTTCCCGCTCGACCGCACCGCAGACGCACACCGGGCGGTGGAGAGCCACACCATCGGCAAGGTCCTGGTGGACATCACCCCCTGAGGATCAGTCGCGCGCCAGTCGCCCCTCGCCCGCGCCGAGGTCGTCGAAGTGGTACCGCGCGGTGTCGGCGTCCAGCGCGGTCAGGGAAATCTCCACGTCGTCCACGCATTTCCCGGCGCCGTAGGTGAGGTGCTCCACGACGTTCGCACGGTCGGACGTACGACCTTGCAGTGTCCAGTACCCTCCGCAACCCAGCGTGGGGTAGTCGACCTTGGCGACGCGCTCGCCCCGGGCCCCTCCGGTGTACTCGATCTCGACGTCGTAGATGCTGGCCCCGTCCCCCTGGTTCACGATCCCCCGCCATGTCCCGTTGAAGTCGAACTGCCGGGGCGAAGGCGGGGGCGACGTGCTCTGTCCGGTCTCGGCGGAGGAGGAAGAGGAGGAGGGCGAGGGCGACGCGGTCGGCTGGGACGTCGGGCCGGTCGCGGCGCTGGACCGTACGGGTGCCGCCGTCACGCCGGGACTGCCCGCCCCGCTCGTGCCGCCGTCCCGCAGCGCCGGCACGAGCGACACCACGATCCCCCCGACGAGGACGACACCCAGGGCGGCCGGCACGGGTGCCATACGGCGGCGCGATCGCGTGGGCGGGAAGGGAGGCGTCATGGGGGAGAAGGCCGGTGGCGGTGGAGTGGGGGCGCCTGCCGGGGGCGTCCCGGCAACGGGTCCGGGCGCGCGGGCGGAGGACGCGGTGGGAGCGTGGTGCAGGGAGCGCGCGGTCGCGTCGACCTGGGTCGGCACCGGGCCTTCCAGCGCGAGCAGCCGCACCGCCTCCCGGCCCAGCCGGGTGGTGAGTTCCGGCGGGAGCCAGCCACTGTCGGGGAGTTCGGTCCCGACAGCGCGGACCGCCTCGGCCTCGACGTCCGCAGCGGAGGGCCGGTCCGCGGGGTCCGGGGCCATGCAGCGCTCCACGAGGGTGCGCAGTGTGCCGTCGATGCCGTCCATGCCGTCGAGCCGAGGTGGCTGGGAGACCACCCGGAGGAGGACCGCGTGCGGTGCGTCGTCCTCACCGTCGAAGGGGCCGTGGCCGGTCGCGGCGTAGGCCAGCAGCGCGCCCAGGCCGAAGACGTCACTCGCCTCGTCGAGTCGCTCGCCGCGAGCCTGTTCGGGAGACATGAATCCGGGCGATCCGATGACGGCACCCGTACGGGTGGCCACGCTGGAGTCGACGGCCCGTGCGATGCCGAAATCGATGACGCGGGGCCCGTCCAGAGTGATGAGCACATTGGACGGTTTGAGGTCCCGGTGCAGGACGCCGACGCCGTGGATGGCGCCCAGGGTCGCCGCGAGCCCCCGCGCCAGGTGCCACACCGACGTGCGCGGCAGGGGGCACCGCCATTCGTCGACCACCCGCTGGAGCGACGGGCCGGGCACGAACTCGGAGGCGAACCAAGGGATGTCGGCCTCGGTGTCGGAGGCGACCACGGATGCCGTACCGGCTCCGGAGACACGGCGTGCGGCGGCGACCTCGCGCCGGAACCGGCGCCGGAACTCCGGCTCCTCGGCGAGATGAGGGTGAATCAGCTTGACGGCGACGAATCGGCCGTCCTGCGCCCGGGCCAGGAACACCTGCCCCATTCCCCCGAGCCCCAGCCGGCTCAGGAGCCGGTAGGGCCCCAGCGCGCGCGGATCACTGTCCCGCAGCGGCTTCATCGCATGTTCCGTTCCACTGCAGGCACACCCGCCCCCTCCGCCGCCTGTTCCCCTGCGGTGACGGCCCCGTCATTGTGACAGGTCACCGGGCACGCGACGCAGGTTTCCCCGCGCTCCTCGCCCGAAGCAGAGCATGGGGCCCGTCGCGGTGACCAGCCCTGCCGCGCCGGTTCACCCACGAGTGTGGCGCGGCACCGAACGGATGCCCGCCGCCGCTCGCGTGGGCAACTCTTCGTCGGGTGAGTGATGTTGTCCCCGGAGCACGCGTGCGGCGCGCCGGGATCGTGTACCTGACCCTGCTGGCCGTGGGCACCGCGGGAGCGCTCCTGGTGGCCCCGCACCTGGAGGACCCCGCGTCGGTGCTCGCGGCTCTGCTGCCGACCTGGGCGGGTGCCTTTCTGGCCTGGAGCGCCTACCGGGCCGACCGGGCCGAGGCAGCCGTGGCGCTCGGCCCCGCCGAGGCGGCCGACCGGCTCGCCGACGCCGTACGGCGGCAGTGGGAGGCCGAGGCGGCGATGCGGCGCCTGGCCGACCCGCACCCGCTGCCCGTCGCCTGGCGGGCCGCCCACCCCGACCTGGCCGAGGCTTCGGACCCGGGGCTGCTCGCCGGCCGGGACACGGAGATCGTCGACGTCTTCGCACGGCGCGCCCCGGCCCGGCGGCTGCTCGTCCTCGGCGAGCCCGGATCGGGCAAGACCCTGCTGCTGGTGCGGCTCGTGCTGGCGATGATCGAGCGGCGGGAGGCCGACGAGCCGGTGCCCGTGCTGTTCCCGCTGGCATCCTGGGATCCGACCGCGCTGGACCTGCGCACCTGGATGGAACGCCGGCTTGTGCAGGACCACCCGGAACTGGGTGCCCAGGCGTCGGACGCCTACGGTCAGGTCACCCTGGCCGGCCTGTTGCTGGATCGGCGGCTGGTCCTGCCGGTGCTCGACGGATTCGACGAACTCGCGCCAGCCGTGGGGGCGTTGGCCCTTCACCGGGTCAACGAGGCCCTGCCGTACGGCTGCGGCATGGTCCTGTCGAGCCGTCCCGCCGAGTACCGGGCGGCACTGCGGCCGCGCGGCGCGGTACCCGCCCGGCTCGCGGAACTGGCCGGCATCCATCTCCTGCCCCTCGGCGCCCGGGAGGTCGCGGACTACCTGCGCCGGGACGCGGGCGGCCCCGGTGCCCGGGCAGCCGGGCGCTGGAGCGCGGTGACCGATGTGCTGGGGACGGCCGAGCCGGTGGCGCGGGTCCTGACCAGCCCGCTGATGGTGTCCCTGGCGCGGTCCGTCTACAACCCCCGCCCGGGAGACGGCTACGAGCGGCTGCCGGACCCGGGTGAGCTGCTGCGGCTGCGCACGCGTACGGCCGTGGAGCATCACCTCCTCGACGCGTTCCTCGGCGCCGCGTACCGGCCACACACCAACCGCCCCTCCCGGTGGAGCGCGGACCGGGCCCGTCCGGCGCTGCGCTTCCTCGCCCGGTCCATGGAACGCGGACGCGACGGCGCGGCGGAACTCGCCTGGTGGAAGCTGCGACACGCGGTTCCCGCGGCGCTGCCCCAGGTGCTGGCCGGAGTGCTGCTGGGCGTCGTGGCCTGGCTGTCCGAAGGCCTGATCATGGAACTGACCCACCACTTCACCCCGGACCTGGTGCCCGTGCGCTGGGACGAGCGGGGCGGTCTCGGTGTCGTGGCGGCCGGGATCTGCGGGGGCCTGGTGTGCGGTCTGTCCGCGGGCCTGGCGGCGACGGTGCTGTGCGTCCTCGTCGTCGCGCCCGACGTCCCCGTCGAGCTCGTGCTCAACCGTCTGGCGGACGGCACCTCACTGGCCCTGGTCGGGGCGATCATCTCCGGCTTCGCCTTCGGCGGCCGGCCGAGTCTGCGACGCCCGGCCGACTGGGACCGCCGGGCCCTGGCCACCGGAGCCGTGGCCGCCGTCTGCTACGCGGCGGCGTTCGGCAACGGCTGTGGCACGGTCAGCGCCCTCCTCTACGGTGCGGCCGCAGCCGTCGTGGGCGCGGACGGCGTGCCCGCGGAACCCGGCTGTCCCGCCGCCCGGTTGCGCTGGCACTGGAGTCCGCGGGGCGTGGGCCGCGGGCTCCTGGTCGGCATGCTGCTCGGCGGCAGCATCCTGCTGGAGGGGCTGCTCGCGGACGTCCTGTCGGGCGGTGACGGCGTCGAGTACATCGCGCCGCCGGATCCGCTCGCGGCGTTCTGGTCGGCCGAGCAGACGGGCGCGGTGTTCGCCGTGTCCTGCGTGCTCGTGCACGGTCTGCGCGCCGTCCCGGTCGATCTGGGCACCTCGGTCGACGGCCGGGCCCTGCTCGCCAACGACCGGCGCACCTTCCTCACCTGCGTACCGGTCGCGGCTGTCGTCGGCGCCATGATCATCGGGTTCCAGGGCTGGTGCGCGGTGCTCACGGGCTCGACGCGGGTGTGGGGCGCAGAGGCGGGCGGCGGCTCCCTGTGGGCGTTCGTGGTGGGACTCGTCCCGGCCGTCCTGACCGGGCTGGCCATCGGGATCCGCCAGGCCGCCTGGGGTCACTACGCCGTCGCCCGCTGCTATCTGACTCTGCGCCGGGGACTGCCGTACGACCTCATGGCCTTCCTCACGGACGCCCACGACCGGGGTGTCCTACGGCGCGTCGGGGCCGTCCACCAGTTCCGGCACCTCGAACTGCAGCACCGCCTCGCCGCCCGGCGTGAGCCCGCGGACGGACACCGACCTGCTCGGCCCGCCCCGCCGTGAACCGATGCGCCCCCTGTGCCCCTCCATAGCTCTGCGTTAGTGTGTACTTGCCGTCGGTGACCGGAGGGGGTCTTCCGTGACGATCGATACGACCGAGTTCCTCGACCGGGCGCCCGCGGTCCCCCGTCTCGCGGTGCTGCGCGTCGGCGTGACCGGACACCGCTCGATCCCCGCCTCCGTCCTCCCGTACGTCCGCTCGGCCCTGCGGCGCCAGTTCAGCCGTACGGACGTCGAGTTGGAGGCGGTCAGCAGCCTTGCCGCCGGCGCCGACCAGTTGTTCGCCGACACCGCCCTGGAATACGGCGTCCCGGTGACAGCTGTGATTCCGGGCATGGACTACGAGACGCACCTGGGCGGCACGGAGGCGCGGCGCACGTACCGCAGAATCCTCAACTCCTGTACGACCAGGGTCGATCTGCCCCTGCAGCCGACGCACGAGATGGCCTACGTCGCGGCCGGCCAGTGGATCGTGGAGCACGTCGACCACCTGATCGCCGTCTGGGACGGGCGCCCGGCCCGTGGCCCGGGCGGCACCGGTGACGTGGTCGCCTACGCACGGCGCCTCGGGGTGCCGGTGACGGTGCTGTGGCAGGCGGGAGTGCTCAGGGACTGAACGGGACCGACCTGCCCACGCCCGACGGAAATGTTCGCCGCCACGGCGGCTGATGTTCAGCCACCGAAGCGCACCAGCCACTCCGTGTGCGCCGGTGACATCAGCCGTTCCGTCTCCTCCACGGCCTCGGCCCAGCCCGCCTCGGTCACCGTGGTGGACATGGCGACCCGGGCCGCCTCCAGGTCCTGTTCGATGATGGAGTGGGCGTGCGTCAGCGGCCCGTGCCGCCGCACCTCCTGCCAGGCGACGCCCGCCGCCGCGGCCGCGCTGAGCAGCCCCGCCAGGTCCACGCCGCCGATCAGCCCGGTGGTGCCCACCAGGGCGGCTGTCAGGGCGAGCAGGGTCAGGGCGGCGGTGAAGGCCGACCAGCGGGCGGCGGCACGATGGGCGCGCGATGCCCGGTTCTTGTACCAGACCGCCTGCTCCAGCAGCCGGTCGCGCAGGTAGATGTCATGGCGTGCGGCGTACGACTTGGCCCGCACCGCACGCATCTGCGCGGTGATCTGCCCCTTGCCGAACTCCTGGGCCTTCTCCCGGGAATCCTCCCAGCCGCACTTGCGCAGCTCTCGCAGCCGCTCCTCGAGCCGCTCGGCGAACAGCGCGTCCGGGTCCTTGACGCCGGAGTGGAAGGGGCCGCCATGCACCATGTACTGCCAGGCCAGTGTCTTCACCAGCTCGGCGACCGCCCGGTGCGCCTGCCAGTGGGTACGGGAGCGGCGGCGCGAGGTGGTCAGTCCGAGCAGGATCGTCGCGCCGTACAGGACGGCGGCACACGCGGCCATGATGCGGCCGGTGGCCTGCTCGGTCAGCATGGCGGCCGCGGTGGCCAGGAGCAGGACGACCAGATGCGTACGGACCCCTTTGAACGACTCACTCTGATGACGTAACGCCCATTGATCACTCCGCCGGAACAGCGGTGGCAGGTCCCAGTCGTTCAGGATGGTGCTCGGTGCAGGAGTTGTACCGGCCGCCATGGCGCCCCCCGAAATCCCTGCGCGCCCCCGACTTCTGTCGCGCGCCCCCGAAAACCAGCGTACGAATGGATGGACCGCTGGAACCAGCCCCCGCACGAGAGGAGGTCCTGACGTTCCTGTTGTAGTGTCCGCACTATCGGGACCCGACTCGCTCGACGGTTCGCCTCCTCGGGGAAGCCCGGGGACACCCGGGGACACCCAAGACGACGCGCCCCGACACCCACCGCTGTTCCCAACGACCCGAACCGGAGCGACGAACCGCCATGATCCTCGACGTGACGCCCATGAGGCGCCCCTCCCAGCCCCTCGTCTCGGCCGCCCGCCGCACTCGTCTGACGGACATCGACCCGTACGCGGCCGCCGCCGCACGCACCGCGGGCCGCGTGACGGACGTCCCCGACCGCCGCTCGGGCCGGCCGATCACCTTCAACTCGGCCTCCTGACCCGGACGCCGGAACATCACACGATGGGGTGCGCCCGGCGGAGTCTCCTGCCGCGCGTACCCACGTCAGTGACTCGACAGGGCGTCAATGCCCCCTGTTCTTCCATGGTTTGACGTGTCATGGGGTGGGTTGCATGGCACACTCCCTCCAGTGAAGAGTCAGGCCCCGGACCATCCACCTCTGAGACAGCTGGTCCTCAAGATCCACAGCAGATGTGATCTGTTCTGTGACCACTGCTACGTGTACCAGCACGCCGACCAGAGCTGGCGGTCCCGCCCGACGTTCATCCGCCCGGAGACGGTGCGCGCCGTCGCCGGACGACTCGCCGAGTACGCTGGAGCACGGTCCCTGGAGTCCGTGTCGGTGATCCTCCACGGCGGCGAACCCCTGCTGGTCGGCCCGGCCCGGTTACGGGACATCTGCGCGGAACTCACCCGCGTTCTCTCCCCCCACACCGTGCTCGACCTGCGCATGCACACCAACGCCGTCACGCTCAACCGCCATCACCTAGACGTCTGCAGGGAGTTCGGCGTCCGGGTCAGCGTGTCCCTCGACGGGGACCGGACCTCGAACGACCGCCACAGACTCGACCGCCGGGGGCGCAGCAGCTACGACCGCGTCGTCCGCGGCATCCGGCTGCTCCAGGAGCCCGAGTACCGTCATCTGTTCAGCGGGGTGCTCTGCACCGTCGACGTGGCCAACGACCCCGTCGCCGTGCACGACACGCTCACCGCACTGGAAGCGCCCCGGATCGACTACCTCCTGCCCCACTCCACGTGGGACAGCCCGCCGCCCAACCCCGCGGGAGCCGAAACCCCTTACGCCGACTGGCTGCTCGCGGTCTTCGACCGCTGGGAGCAGCAGGGCCGTCCCATGCCGGTGCGCACGTTCGACTCGGTGCTCAGCACCCTGCGTGGCGGCCCCAGCCTGACCGAGGCGCTCGGGCTGGCGCCCAGTGATCTCGCCGTGATCGAGACGGACGGCACCTTCGAACAGGCCGACTGGCTGAAGACGGCCTACGCGGGGGCCCCCGAGACGGGGTACGACGTCTTCGCGCACGGTTTCGCGGAGTTCGCCGAGCATCCCGGGCTCCAGGCACGCCAGTCGGGGCTGGACGGGCTCAGTGACACGTGCCGCAGCTGTCCGGTCGTGCGCAGCTGCGGCGGCGGGTTGTACGGGCACCGCTACCGCTCGGGGCGCGGTTTCGACGGCCCCAGCGTCTTCTGCGGTGATCTCCGCTCCCTGGTGGAGGGCATCGCCGACCGGGTGACCGACCCGTCGTTCTCCCCGGCCGTCCTGAGCACCCCCGAACTGCGCTCCGCCAACCTGGAGTTGGACGCGGTCCTGCTGCGCCGCGTACAGGAGCACCTGACGCCCGAACCCGGTTGGCCGGACGCCTGGCGCCTCATGGTGGCCCTGGACAGCGACCCGGACACCGCCCCGTACCTGGACCAGGTCCTCGGGCACCCCTATGTGCGGACCAGCCTCCAGCGGTCCCTGCAAGGGCGTGCCGATCCGGCGCGTTTCATGTCACTGGCCGTCACCGCCGCGCTGCGGGCGGGGGTGACCTGCACGCTGACTTGGGACCAGCCCGGCAGCCGAGTGCATCTGCCCACCCTGGGCACCTACCGGCTGGACGCGCCCGGCCGGATCGAGGTCGGCGTCACGGCGAACGCCTTCCGGGTGCGCGGCGACGGGGATCCGGAGGGGACGACGGTGCGGCTCGACGGGCCCTGCGCCTCGCCTCGCTGGCGCCCTCTGGCCCGGCTGTGGGCACCCGACGGCCCGCTCATCGACGACGCCGACCTCTACCGCGACTGCTATCCGGCCGCCGTCGCGCCGCCGCCGGCGGGCGAGGAGTTCGTCGAGCGGCTGAGGGAGGCCTACGAGATCCTGGAGAAGGACGCACCGGACCACGACAGGGACCCCGACGCGTTCCATCCCACCGTCCTCACCCCGCTGGAGGCCGGCAGCGGCGTGCAGCTCGGCGAGCACGGGTTCGGAGCGCTCGGCGTGGCCGTGGACGTGGAACCCAAGGAGTTCGCCCGCGAGTTGCCGCGTATCGGACGCCGGGCCAGGCTCGCCGCCCTGCGTGCGACGGCCGATCTGCACCGGCTGGGCAGCCCGGCGGGCGACCTGCTGGACCAGGCGGACGACAGGCTGGGCCGGCAGGCGTACGACGAGGCCTCGCGGGCCCTCACCGCTCTCACTCTCCTGCCGGAGCGCGAACTGACCGCCACCGGGGCGGCGTTGGTGGCCCGGATGTGGTCACAGTGGGCGGGGCACCGTGGCTGACCATACCTGCGCCCCTGTGACGGATGCGGCCAGGAAGGAACAACTGACCGCCCTGCTCACCTCGTTGGGCGTGCGACGCGGCGGTGTGCTGATGGTGCACGCCTCGCTGAGCGGCACCGCGACCGCCCCGGAAACGGTGCGGGACGCCCTGCTGGACACGCTCGGCCCCGCGGGAACGCTGATCGTGCCGGCCTTCACCCCGGAGAACTCCGACAGTTCACGGGCGTACCGGAAGAACATCGAGGGGCGCAGCGAGACGGAAGCGGCGGAGTTCCGCAGGTCGATGCCGCCGTTCGACCCGGACAGCACCGAGTGCCCGACGATGGGGGCGCTCGCCGACTGCGTGCGCTCCACACTGGGCGCCGTGCGTAGCGCGCATCCCCAGACCTCGCTCGCCGGACTCGGGCCGCGGGCGCGGACGCTGCTGCGGCGCCACCCGCTGCGCAGCCACCTCGGCAGACTCTCGCCGATGGCGAAGCTGTACGCCGCCGACGCCCAGATCCTGCTGCTCCGGGTCGGATTCGAGGTGTGCAGCGCCTTCCACTACGCCGAGTACCTGATGCGGCCGAGACCGCCGAAACGCACCTATCGGTGCGTGGTCCGGGACAAGGGGAACTGGGTTTCGTACCGTGATGTCTCCCTGGACGACAGCGACTTCGGCGAGATCGGCTCCCGGCTCCCGCGTGAATTCCTCCGTCAGGGCGAGTGGGCGTCCAAAGGCGTCGTACTCTGCGGAATGCGGGACGTCGTCGGCCACGCGAAGGGGCAGATGACCGGATATCGCAAGGCTTTGGCCTGAAAACAGCGAACCGTCCGGGCGCCGTTCAGGCACATTGTTGGTTCCGGTTCAAGGCGCCGTCGGCGGGGGCAGTCCAGCGGCTTGTCGGCGGGCAGGGGGACGTGTGGACATACCTGAACGGGTGCACGGTCGGGTGCCGGACAACCGGCCCCATTTCTTCCTCTCCTACGCCCACACCCCGCCGTGGGGCCCGGACAGCGGAGACCCGGATCACTGGGTGCGCGTTCTGTACAAGGACCTGTGCAGCCACATCATGGCGCTCACCGATCTGCCGGCCGGCTCCGCCGTCGGCTTCATGGACCGGGAGATGCGCTCGGGAGAGGGCTGGCCCGAGAGACTGAGCGAGAACCTCGCGACCTGCCGGGTCTTCGTGCCGCTCTTCTCCCCGCGCTACTTCTCCAGCGAGATGTGCGGGCGGGAGTGGTTCGCCTTCACCGAGCGGATGCTGCACGCCAAGAGCACCGGCGCGGGCAGTGTGTCGGCCATCGTGCCCGCCCTGTGGACACGGGTCGAGTTCTCCGAACTCCCCGACTCCGTACGCCACATCCACCTGGACAACTCGGGCTTCGGCAGCCGCTACGCCGCCAACGGGATCTACGGGCTGATCAAGCTCAACCGGTTCCGCGACGAGTACGAGGAGACCGTGCTGGGCCTCGCCGAGCGCATCGTGCGCGTCGCCCGCGAGTCGCCGCTGCCCGTCGCCCGGCCCCGCGACTACGAGGCCACCCCCAGCGCCTTCAAACCGCGCGGCTCCGGTCCCCGGCACATCCATCTGACCGTCGCCGCCCCCACCCGCGACACCGTGCCCGACTACCGCGACCGCCACCCCTACGGCGACGACGCGCTGAGCTGGAACCCGTACCACTCGGAGTCCACACGGCCGCTGTCCGCGCTCGCCGAGGACCTCATCCGCTCCCTGGACTACCGGGTGACCGTCGCCGACTTCGACGACGAGGACACCGGAGAGTCGGCCCCGGCCGAGTCCGCCGCGCCGGAGGCGCAGGCCGCACGGCCCGGGATCCTGATCGTCGACCAGTGGGCCCTGACCGACGAGGAGCGCCGGCGCAGGCTCAAGACCTTCGACGCGGCCGCCCGTCCCTGGGTGAGCGCGATCGTGCCCCGCAACCGGGCCGATCTGCAGTGCCGCAACGAGGAGGGGCAGCGTCTGGCCGAGGAGCTGGAGCGGTCGATGCCGACGATCCTGGAGCGGGCGCGACGCAGCGACAGCCGTATCGCCGTCAACGGCGTACCCACCCTTAACGCCTTCACCAACGTACTGCCCGCCGTCGTGGCACACACCACCCGGCAGTACCTCAAGCACGCCGAGGCCCGGCTGCCGCAGGCCCCGCACGTGCCCAGGCTCCGACTGACGGACCCGCCCGGCCCCGAAACGGGAGACGACCACCAAGGAGAGGCATGACGGCCGCCAGGGACGGACGCATCATCACCTTCTACTCGTACAAGGGCGGCACCGGGCGCACCATGGCGCTGGCCAACACGGCGTGGATCCTCGCCGCGAACGGCAAACGCGTCCTCGCCGTCGACTGGGACCTCGAGGCGCCCGGCCTGCACCGCTTCTTCCACCCGTTCCTCGACCCCAACGCGCTCACGGCGACCACGGGCGTCATCAACATCCTCCAGGACTACGCCTGGGCGGCCACGGACGGCGCCCGCCGCACCGGGGCCTGGCACCTGGAGTACGCGGACGTCGAGCAGCACGCCGTCTCGCTCACCCCCGAGCGACTGGGCCTGAACTTCCTGGACGGGGGCTCACTGGACTTCCTCTCGGCGGGCCGTCAGTTCCGCGCGTACTCGGCGACGGCCTCCTCCCTGGAGTGGGACAACTTCTACGACCGCCTCGGCGGCGGCGCCTTCCTCGAAGCCCTGCGCGACAGCATGAAACAGTCCTACGACTACGTCCTGATCGACTCGCGCACCGGACTGTCGGACACCGCGGACATCTGCACCCTGCAGATGCCGGACATGCTCGTGGACTGCTTCACGCTCAGCGATCAGTCCCTGGACGGCGCAGCCGAGGTCGCGCACAGCGTCGGGGACGAGCACCGCAAACGGCGGATCCGTGTACTACCCGTGCCGATGCGCATCGACGAGGGCGAGAAGGACAAGGTCGACGCCGGCCGCGCCCTGGCCCGGCTGAAGTTCATGGGGCTGCCCAAGGGGCCGAACGGCGAGCAGCTGAGCGCCGAGGAGGCCACCGCCTACTGGGGCAGCGTGGAGATTCCCTACCGGCCCTACTACGCCTACGAGGAGACGCTCGCCACCTTCGGCGACGAGACCGGCGACCCCAAGTCGCTGCTGTCCGCCTTCGAACGACTGACCTCGGTGATCTCCGACGGCGAGGTCACCGGACTGCCACCGATACCGGAGTCGGTACGGCTGCGCTGCCGGGACACCTTCATCCGGCGCCGGCCACCGACCGTGGCGGCCGAGATGGTCGTGGCCTACGCGGCGGAGAACCGCATGTGGGCGGACTGGGTCGAGGCACTGCTCAGGCGGGCCGGGTGCAACGTCACCCTGCACAACCTGTCCGGCGGCCCCCTCGACCGCGTCGAGCCCGCCACCCGCACCCTCGTCCTGCTGTCCAACGCCCTCCAGCGCTCCCGCCACGCGGAGACCGTCCTGGCCGCCCTCATGTCCGCCGAGCCGACCCCGGGCGCACCGGTGCCCGTGCGGGTCGACGAGGTCCGGCTGCCGGAGGCGTACCTGGACCGGGGCGGCCTGGTCGATCTGCAGGGACTCGACGAGACGGGATGCGCCGCCGTCCTCCTCGACGCGCTGGAGCTGCCCGGGCAACTGTCGGACGGCGGGGCGGCCGCCCCCCGGTTCCCCGCGCAGACACCCAAGTTCTGGAACGTGCCGCAGCGCAACACCACCTTCACCGGACGCGGGCAGATCCTCGAACAGGTGCGCGACCAGCTGCGGGGCGGCATGTCCGTCGTCCTGCCGCAGCCACAGGCGCTGTTCGGGCTCGGCGGCGTCGGCAAGACGCAGATCGCACTGGAGTACGTCCACCGGTTCATGGCGGACTACGACCTGGTGTGGTGGGTCTCGGCGGAGCACGTCGACGACGTGGTCGCCTCACTCGCCGAACTCGGCGCCCTCATCGGCGCGCCCGGCGGCGAGGACATGGCACTGGCCAGCCAGGAGACCGTGCACATGCTCTCACGCGGAATCCCCACCGAACGCTGGATCCTGGTGTTCGACAACGCCGACTCGCCCGAAGACCTCACCGGCTACTTCCCCACCGGCAGCAGCGGGCACATCCTCGTCACCTCCCGCAACCAGTCGTGG
Source organism: Streptomyces sp. T028 (assembly GCF_048159505.1). Classification (NCBI taxonomy): domain Bacteria; kingdom Bacillati; phylum Actinomycetota; class Actinomycetes; order Kitasatosporales; family Streptomycetaceae; genus Streptomyces; species Streptomyces sp. T028. Next base: position 29,479 of record NZ_JBLRVZ010000044.1, on the reverse strand, counting down.
TCGCATCAGGGGGCGACACTCGCCGTCGACGTCTTCCTGCGCCGCGAGAGCGTGGAGCACCTCTCCCGGCGCGCACCCGGCCTGACCGCCGACGAGGCCGACCAGGTGGCCACCGCGCTGGGCGACCTGCCACTGGCCGTGGAACAGGCGGCGGCCTGGCTCGCCGAGACCGCCACCCCGATCGCCGAGTACCTGCGCAGGCTCACCGAGCAGACGGCCGCGGTCCTCGCACTCAACCAGGCCCCCGACTACCCGGAGACGGTCGCCGCCACCTGGAACATCTCCATAGAACGGCTGAAGGAACGATCCCCCGCCTCCGTGCGGCTGCTCCAGCTGTGCGCCTTCCTCGCACCCGAGCCGATCTCCTCGCAACTGCTCTACAGCAAGGAGATGATCGACGCCCTCAAGCCGTACGACCCCGCCCTGCAGGAGAGTCTGCTGCTCGGCCGGGTCATCCGGGAGATCGGCCAGCTCGCGCTCGCCAAGGTCGACCAGGTCTCCAGCTCCATCCAGGTGCACCGGCTGGTGCAGGCCGTGATCCGCTCGCAGATGACGGAGGAGGACCGGCGCACCGCCCGTCACATGGTCCACACGGTCCTCGCGGGCACCCGGCCCGACGGCGACGAACCCATCGACGACCCGGAGTCCTGGCCGCGCTTCGGCGTCATCTGGCCGCACCTGGCCGCCTCCGACATCCGCAACTGCAGAGAGGCGGACCCGCGCCGGCTGCTCATCGACCGCGTCCGGTACCTGTGGAAGCGCGGTGAGTTCCCGCGCGCCCAGAACCTCGCCGAGGACCTCCTGGCCCACTGGAAGCCGATCCTGGGCGAGGACGACGTGCAGTACCTCTACCTTCAGTGCCAGCTCGCCAACGTCCTTCGCTCGCAAGGGCGTTACGTGGAGGCACAGGCGATAGACGAGGAACTGCGCGACCGGCAGCGACGGGTACTGGGCACCACGCACCCGCACACGTACGTCACCACATCCAGCCTCGCCAGCGACCTCGCCGCCCTCGGCGAGTACACGAGGGCCGTGGAACTGGCGAAGGAGGCGCACGACGGCTTCAGCCAGATCTTCCACGAGTCCCACCCCCGTACCCTGAACGCCGCCAACAACCTCGCGCTGGCCCAGCGCATGGTCGGCAACTACGGCGAGGCCCGACGGCTCGACCAGCAGACCTACGACCGCCGTACCGAGGTCCTCGGCCCCGAGCACCCCTACACTCTGGCGTCGGCCGACAGCCTCGGGCGCGACCTGCGCGAGGTGGGCCGGTACTCCGAGTCGGTGACCGTGCTCTCGAGGGCGTACCAGCAGCACAAGCGGATCCTCGGCAAGGAGTTCCCGGGCACGCTGCGGTGCGCCAAGTCACTCGCGGTCTCCCTGCGCCGGGCCGGTCTCTTCGAGGACGCACTGCGGCTGACGTCGGCGACCCTGGAGCAGTACCACCTGCAGTACACGGCACCCACCCCGGACTCGCTGGCCTGCGAACTCAATCTCGCCGCCGACCTGTTCGCGGCCGGTGACCGGCAGGAGGCGCGCAAGGTGGCCCAGCGGGTGCTCGCCGAGTACGTGAAGGTCCCCGGCGAGGCGCACCCCTACACCCAGGCCGCGATGAACAACCTGGCCATCTTCCACTGGGGCTGCGGCGATATGGCGCAGGCCGAGGCCGTGTTCCGCAGGACGATCGAACGGATGACGGAGGTGCTCGGCGACCACCACCCGCACACCCAGTTCTGTTCCGCCAACTACGCCATCGTGCTGGCCGAGACCGACCGGCTGGACGAGGCCTGGGAGCTGGAGAAGCACGCCGTGGACGCCCTGCGCGGCATCCTGGGCTCCCAGCACCCGGAGACCCTGGCCGTGGTCAGCAACAGCGCCCTCACCCTCGCCGGCCTCGGCCGCTCCGACGAGGCCCGTGTCCACCGCGGAGAGGCCGTCACCGAACTGGAGCGCCAACTGCGCCAACTCGGCGAGAACAACGGCATCACCAACTTCGTGACACTCGAACGGCGGGTGTACCGGGACCTGGAGCCACTGGCGGTGTGAGGCACGCAGGCGGCGTCCGTCCTTCGGCCTGCTCAGTCTCTCGGCGTGTCCTGCAGCAGCCAGTCCAGTACGTCCGGGAGGGCGCGCAGGGACGCGAAATGCGCCGCCTTCGGTTCCAGGACGGCCTCGGCCCGTGGAATGCGCTGGGCCAGCCACGAAAAGTGGGAGGCGGGCGAGAACACGTCCCTCGCGCCGTGCCACAGCAGCACCGGCACCCCGATGTGCGCCGGATCGAAGCCCCACGGGCTGGTCAGCGCGAGCGCATCGTCGATCCAGCCGTACGGTGACGTACGCAGCGCCTCGTGATAGTTGCGCAGCAGCATCGAACGGATGCTGTTCTCGGAGACGATCAGCCGGTCCTCGTCGGTCAGGTCGGAGCGCAACTCCTCCAGCAGCCGCGCCGGGTTGCTGCGGATGGCGGCCGAGCGCGGGATGATGCCGGCGGCGTACCGCTCTGGATCCGTGAACGCCGTACGGAAGTCGCGGACGTTGAACGGTGTCATCCCCGCGAACCAGTCGAGCCCCTCGGCGTCCCTCGGTGCGAGCCCCACCAGCGCGGCGGCCCGTGTCACCCGTCCCGGCAGGATCGCGGCACAGGCGAGGGCGTGCGGTGCCCCGCCGGAGCGCCCGGCCACCGCGAAGCGTCCCAGTCCGAGGGCATCCGCCACGGCGGCGACGTCCTCGACCACGTCCACGACCCGCCGCCCGGGCCTGCGGTCCGAACCGCCGTATCCCGGCCGGTCGAAGCTGATGAGCCGGGCCCCGCGCTGGTAGAGGAACATGGCCCGGGGCCGCGGCCCGACCCGGCTGCCCGGCATGCCGTGCAGCAGGAACACCGGCCGCCCGGACGGATCCCCCGAGATCTCCACGCGCAACCGCCGCCCACCAGCCGTCCGCACCAGGTCAGGCACCGCCGTGTCCCCCTCCCGCGCCCATGCCCGGGACCACGTTGCACGACACCTGCCCGTACGGCCGGACAGCGAAACGAACAGGCAGGTCAACCAGCGGTGGGGAACAGGAGTTTGGCTCGCTCGCACCGACGGCCCGGCCCGATCCGGTCGCCGGCCCACGGGTGCTCGACGACCTTCTTCCTGAAGCCCTGGTCGCCCAGGGCCTTCTTCACCGTGCCGCTCTGCCTGAAGTCCTGGTCGGTGCCTTCGTCGCGCCAGAGGTGGAAATGCCCCCTCGTACGGAGGCCTTCTGCTCCGGCTGTTCCTCCATGGTCCGCAGCGGTGCGGGCAGAACACTGAGATTTCCCCCATTTCCCGTTCCGGGCGAGGATGATGAGCTGGTGACATCGGTGACATCCCAACAGTTGCGCATCCGTACCGACCATGGGGCCGACGAGCTGAGATCCCTCTTCGACTGGCTGCGCCACGAGGACGCGCTGCGCGGTCGGGTGCGCCCCGAACACGCCCCGATCGCCCAGGGAGAGATGGGCGGGGCACTGGACGCCCTGGTGGTGGCCATCGGCCCCGGCGGCGCGGGCGCGGTGGTCGGCGCGCTGATCGGAGCTTTGGCCACCTGGTTCCCGAATCGCCGTTCCGACGTGCGGATCACCGTCACCAACGACAGCGGCCGCACCGTCGAGGTGGACGGCAAGCGCGTCGACGTTCCCGTACTGCTGGAGGTCGTCGAGCGACTCCTGGAGGACGGCCGGACGGGCGGGGACGGAGAGGGAACACCGGAGTGACCCGGTTCCCGGATCCGGCTCGTTCGCGGGCCGTCCTGATCGGTGTGAGCCGGTACGACCACCGCGAGCTGCCCGGGATCCCGGCGGTGCGGGCGAACCTGGCGGATCTGAGGGCGATCCTGACGGATCCGGTCAGTGGGACGGTGAGGGCCGAGCACTGCAAGGTGGTGGGCGAACCCCGAGTACCGACCGACTTCGGCATCCCCGTAGCCGAAGTGGCGAGTGAGGCGACGGACTTGCTCCTCGTCTACTACGCCGGCCACGGGCTCGTCGACGCGCAGGGCAGGTTCCATCTGGCCGTGTCCGGCAGTGACCCGGCCCGGCCGAGCGTGACCGCGCTCCCTTTCGACGTGGTGCGCGAGGCGATGGTCGACAGTCGGGCGACGGTCCGGGTGCTGGTACTGGACTGCTGCTTCTCCGGCCGTGCGACCGGCGCGATGGCGGACGAAGCGGGGTTGATCAGCGGGCAGATCGACATCGCCGGCACCTACATCCTCAGCTCATCGCCGTCGAACAAGCCCTCGATGGCTCCATCGGGTGAGACCCACACGGCCTTCACCGCCGCGCTGCTCGTGGCGCTGGGCGACCCGGAGCCCCTCACCCTCGACGAGGTGTTCCTCAAGGTGCACCGCAACCTCCTCAGACGATCGCTTCCCCTGCCCCAGTGCCGGGTGATGAACACGGCAGGCGGCATGAGCCTGACGAAGGGCCCGCCTTCCACCGCGGCACCGCCCGTCGCCGTGGTACCCCCACTCCTGTGGAAACGTCGCCGGTTCCTGATCGCGGCGGCCACCGGCGTGTCCCTCGGCGCCGCAACCGCCGCGGGATGGGCGCTCCAGGACGGATTCGGCCATGACGCGTCGGGGGCCGCCGGGCCGTCCTCCAGTGGATCACCCGCCATGAAGGTGACGGCCACCCCTCCTTCGGGACAGCCCGTCGCGCGTCACACGGGCTCCGTCCAGTCGGTGGCGTTCCGTCCCGGCGGACGCATCCTGGCCAGTGGCAGCAGCGACAGAACCATCCGGCTCTGGAAGGTGACCGACCTGGCGAAGCCGGCACCGCTCGCGTCCCTCACCGCCCCCACGGACAACGTCGACTCGGTGGCGTTCAGCCCCGAGGGCGGTCTGCTGGCCGGTGGAGGCAACGACAACGAGGTCCGGATCTGGAACACGGCCGAGCCCGCCGAACCGACGCTGACGGCCCGCCTGACGGGGCACACGGACGCCGTCTTCTCCGTCGCCTTCAACCCCGACAGCACCATTCTGGCCAGCGGCAGCGCGGACCGGACCCTCCGCCTCTGGAACGTCTCGGACCCCGCGAAGCCGACACCGATGGGCCGTCCTGGCACCGGCCACACGGACGCCGTCCTCTCCGTGGCCTTCAGCCAGGATCCGAGCCTCATGGCCACCGGCAGCGCCGACAACTCGATTCTGCTGTGGAACGTGGCCACCCCGCCGGCCACAGTGGGTGAACCCCTCCGCGGGCACGGTAACCGTGTGCACAGCGTGGCGTTCAGCCCCGACGGCAAACGGCTCGCCAGCGCCGGAGGTGACCGGACCATCCGCCTGTGGAACGTGACCGACGTCGCGCACCCGGCACGGATCGGCGCGCCCCTGACCGGCCACACGGACGCGATCCACTGCCTCTGTTTCACCGCCGACGGCAAGATCCTCGCCAGCGCGGGCGCCGACAGGAAAATCCGCCTCTGGGACATGACCGACCCCACCAGGCCGACACCGCTCGGCGATGCCCTGACCGGACACACGGACGCGATCCACTCCCTCGCCTTCACCACCGACGGCGGGATCCTCGCCAGCGGGGGCGCCGACAGGACGATCCGGTTCTGGACGGTCCCCCGATAGGGCTTGTCGCGCCGATCCGCCGGCCGGCTCACCCGGCTCCTGCTGCCACCGCGCTGGCCTTCGCCGCCTGGTTCACCGGGCCGCGGCACCTGCCCGCAGGGACAGTGGGGCTGATCGGGTTGCTCAACCCCGCTACCCCACCCGGTATCCGACGAGGGTCCCGTGCAAGCGCCCTCCGTAAGCGATCCCCCGTGAGAGAAGAGGCCGCGATGGCCGCAGAGGGGGGACGGAGTGTGGTAACAAGTGTTACCGTCAGGGAATGGCGAAGACACAACTGGGTGCGCGGGTCGACGACGAGATCGTGGAACTGGCGAAGGCCCGTGCGAAGGACCGCGGTATGAGCCTGGGCGATTACATCGGGGCCCTGGTGCGCGAGGACACCAGCAGGCTGCGGCAGCGGGGGCTGGATGCCGCGCGGCGGTTCCTCGACGAGCACCAGAGCGTCTTCGACGACGCCGAGGACGCTGAGCGGCACTCGCCGGGGACGCACGCCGCCTGATGGATCTGTACATCGATGTCCCGTGGATTCTGCAGGTCGCCGAGCTCGCCGGTGCGGGAGATCCCGCTCCGGACGACTACGGCGTCCCGGTGGCCGCCGTAGCCTGCCACCGGGCCGAACTTCTGGACCAGCCCGTCTACGACGGCCCCTACGCCCGGGCGGCGGCGCTGATCCACGTCCTCGGCCGCTGCCGCTGGCTGGAGCGCTCCAACATGGCGGTGGCCGCCGCGACCGGAGTGATGTACCTGGAAGCGTCGGGCATCCCCGTCAAGCCCACCCGGGAGGACGCCGTCGCCCTGCGCGATCTCCTCCGGGACCCCACCTGCACCGCCGCCAGGATCTCCACTCTCCTGCACGCCTGGCCACAAGCCACCTGAGACCATGAGCACGACCCGGCAACGGTGCATCGGCGCCCTCTGGGCCAGTGCGCAGCCGCCACCCGGCCGGCCGCTCACCCGTCGCCGGCCCGCTCATGAAGATCGCGCGACGCACCGGCAGGGGGGACACCGCGGACGTTGAGGGTGTAGGACCGCTCGGCCGTGGTGCCGCAGTTCCTCGGCCCAGGATTCGTCGTCGGGGTGGTCGGCGTCCTCGGGAAAGCCACCGACCGCGTGACCGACGAGCGGTTCCTCTCCCCGCGTCGCCTCATTCCTGGCTTCGGCGAGCGCGCAGGGCTCGCGTCACACGTGTGATGCCGTAGCCGAGCACCCAGGGAAGCACAGTGTCGCCCAGGACGAGGACGTAGAACGTGCCCAGGAAGTCGTCCCTCCAGACCGGATCGCTCAGGTCGGGTTCCCGCAAAAGCAACGCGATGAGCGGAACCCCCACCGGCTCCAGCGGCAGCAGCACCGACCACCGCCGCGGCCACCGGCCAGGTCTGCGGGCGCACCAGATCCCGAGCGTGCCCATGATGAAGGGGCCGAACGGCAACCACAGAATCGCCGGGGCGAACAGCAGCAGCCACCAGTCGTCCGCATACCCAACCTGCGTCGAAGGCTCCCGAGACACCGCGCGCCCTTCTCGGACACCGTTCCGGGCCAGTCTCCCAGCCGTATTTCCGGGAGCCATCGGAGAAAGCACGTAACCGACCACGTACATCACGCAGGGCGCCTGCGGTCCGGGGCGAGCGGGAGCCGAGGACGGCTGTCCCCCGACGGGGGTACACGGACGGCAGCCGGGCTGGACGATTCCTGGCGATGGCCGCCGGTATCCGGCACAACAAGGCCGCAACGGTCAGCCGTTTGCCACCGCCCGGAGACGGACGAGGACGTCCGGGTCGACGGCGATCCCGTCGCCGAAGGGGTCGGCGCGGTTGCCCTCGTCGACGAGGGCTACGACCCACCCGGCCAACTCCCGCGCATCGGCGTCCCCGGGACGGGCGGTCAGCCAGTGGTCGACCCGTTTGGCGATCTCCGCCTTCTGCATGGCGCTCAGTCTGGGGTTGTCCTTGACCAGGCGGACGGCGGTGGGCAGGGAGCCACGCCGCTCGTTCGGGATTCCGCCGGGCTCCGCACCGAGCCAGTGCACCAGGTCGTTCACCATCCGGCTCGTCCAGTCGCGCTTTCCGTCCTGCCATGGCGGATGCCCGAGATGCGCGAACATCGCCTCGGCGAGGTACGGGGCGGAGGCCAACTGATGGTGGTGTCTCCACCAGTCGCGGGCGTGTTCCATCGCTTCCCGCTGCTGCTCCGCTCCGAGGTCGTCACGTTCGAACAGGCGCTGCAGGACAAGACCCGACTCCCAGTCGAACCGGTGGTCGGCGACGAGCGACAGGGCCTTCTGCCGGACCGGGTCGCTCCATTCGCTCAGCTCCTTGCAGCGGAGCAGACCGCCCAGGATCAGCATCGCCCGCCGCCACGGAGGGTTCTTCTCCAGCACGTCCAGCGCGAAACGGACGGCCCGGTCGTCGTCCGGAGGCGTCAGCGGCAGGAGCCGGGCGAGGAGGGGAGCGGACTTGGTGATGGTGGGTTCGCTGGACAGAAGCCACTTCGTGCCGGCCTCCACGGCCGCCTGTCTCGTCGGGTCATCGATGTCGTCCCGGTCGAGCAGCATGCCGGCCAGACTGCCCGCCTCGGGATGCTCGGGGTGCCCGGTGAGCCAGACGCGCGCGGCAGCGCACATGCGCGTGTGTTCCGCGGATCCGGCGGCGACCTCCCTGCGTCGGACAAGTCCCTTGAGGGCGAAGCCGGCCTGCTCCGTCCCCACCAAAGCGTCCAGCCAGCGGAGCGCGTCGTCGACCACCACGGTGACGAAGTCCGGCGGGAGATCCCGCGGGCCGAGCAGCGACTGCAGGAGCATGCCCCGCTGACCGCTCAGGTCCTGAAGCCGCAGCAGCCGCCTCGCATGAGTGAGCAGACGCTCCGTCCGCTCGGGGTCCGGCTGCAGTTCCAGGGCCGCCCGCAGCATCGGCAGGTGGACGTTCAAGGAGTCACGCGGGGGGCGGTGAGCCCTCTCCAGGCGGTCCAGCAGGGCGACGACATGGTCGACCGCTCTCGCCAGTTGCTCGGGGGTCGGGGTTTGTCGTTTGAACGCCAACAGCAGCCAACGGGCGACGTGCGTGTCGGTCGGGTGCCGGTCACGATGACTGTCCAGCCAGGTCAGTGCGTAGGTGTAGGCCTCGCACGCCTCGTCACCCCTGAGGTCCGCCAACTGGAGCAGCTTCTGGAGCACACCGGTGGCGTCGTCCCCTTCGTGGTGGGTGTGCAGCCATCCCAAGGCGGGCCGCACGGCCTCCGCACCCAGGGGGAGTCCCGGGCCCGAGATGTCGAGCACGGCGATCAGAACGGGGAACGCCTTGTACCACCGGGAGTGCTCCTTCGCCCAGGCGAGCAGGGCACGGGCCAGGTCGGGGCCGACGGCGGTCCGGTGGGTCAGGCGCAGGACCCGGGCCGCGGTGTTCGGAGTGACAGCCTCCCGTGCCCACCGCCGGAGCCATGGAACCGTCACCGTGGCAAGGCGGGGCCTCAGGTCGTCGGGGATCAGCGACTGCCCGGCGCCGCGGTCCTTCTTGAACTGCTCCTGGGCCTCCATGAGGTCGGTCAGTGCCCAGATGGCCGGTCTCCGCTGCCAGTTGTGCTCCAGCCAGTCCACCGTGAGCGCGGCGGCCGTCCGGCGGCGGGACTCGGTACCGCGCCGGTCCAGGAGGACACCGGACAGAACGTGGGAGGCGCAGAGGTGCGTGGCGTTCACCGCGAGCCAGGCGTCCGTCGCGCTCACGGCCGCGCGATGGCCGTCGGCCGACAACTCGGTGCGCAGCAGTAGCCACTTCAGCACCTCGCTCGAGGTGAGGGCGAGAGGATTGTGCGCCACGTGCGCCTGCGCCATCTCCAGTGCCTCGTCCCGGACCCGCTCCTCGATGTCGCGCCGGGAGAGCAAGGCGGCCAGCAGCGGTGCGTTGGCTTCGGCCCCGGGCGTCTCGCGCAGTTGCGCCAGGGCCCGTTCGGCGAGCGGGCCGGTACGCTCTCGGTCCGCGCCCTGCTGGACCAGGGCGGCGGCGAGCACGTGGTTGGGCCGCACGCCCGGGTTGGCGTCCAGGAACTCGTCCGCCAGGCGGAGAGCGCGGTCCCGGACGGTGTCACGGGTCTCGTGCCGGCGCAGCAACCACCGCAGGACCTGGGCGGCGATCGGCTCACGCGCATGGCGTTCCAGCCATCCGAAAGCCAGAGCGATGATCTTCCTGCGGTCGTCGTTGCGGTCCTCGTAGAGTGCGCGGGCCAGCAGCAGCGGGTCGACGCGCGAGGCCACGGGACGCTGGAACCAAGGGTCCGCCAGGGGGCTCCAGTAGGCGTACGTGAGCTTGTGCCACGGGCGGGTGAAAAGGAGGAACTCCAGGACGCTCGCCCCGCCGGGGTCCGCCGTGGCCACGGTCCGGCCCAGTGTCGCGGCATGCTCGTGCAGCCAGAGCCCGGCCTGCTGGTCGAACCGCCGGCGGTCCTCCCCGGACGCGACCGGATACCAACGGGTGATCGAGGCGGCCGCGTTGGCGAACGCCCCCACGTCTCGCGCCGCCGCGCCCAGGACGAGGTCGAGTCCGGGGCCCTCGGCGCCGCAGGTGGTGGCGTACTCCAGGAAAGTGTCGCAGGCGAGGGGGTGGGACACCACGCATGTACGGGAGTGACCGACGGCGGTGGGGTCGAGATGCAGCAGGCGCGTCTCGCGCAGACACCGGACCACTTCCACGCCGGAGCAGGGCGCGGGCCGGTTCAGTGCCCTGGCCGTCCCGGACAGGGCGGCGTCGGCGACGGCGACGAGACGGTCGTACGGCAGCGGGGCCGCGGCGAGCACGGCCGCCACGGGCAGCAGGACGAGCCGGCCGGCCGTCTCGGGATCGCTCCGCACACCCTGGAGCGACCGGCGCACGGCCTCGGGCAGCGATGCGGCCAAGAGCGCAGAGCCGTCGTCCGCTCCGCTTCCGCAGGAGTCCGCCCGAGCGGTGGACGCGTCCTCGGTCGGCGTCGCCCCGGCGGCCCCCGTGGCGTGTTCCAGGACTCCGGACCACATCACGGCGACACCCGGCGCCAGGGGCGCCTCCGGGTCATTGCCCAGGGCGGCCAGGACAGCGCTCACACGGTGAACCGCCAACGTCTCCGGCGCCGCCTTACGCAGCACCGAGCGCAGCAGCGGACGCCGGTACGACGGATCGGTCGGCAGGTGCTCCTCGACCGGCAGCAACGTGGCGGCTCCCCGGGCCAGCTGCGACTTCCAGTGCGCGCCGTGCCGGGAGGTGGCGAGTACGGCCACTGGCTTGCCCCGGTAGGCCAGTTCAAGGAGGGCGTCGTGCAGCCCGGGCAGGTCGAGCCCGGGGAAACGATCGAGACCGTCGATGACGAGCAGCGCCGTACGGGCAACGGGCGTGTCGTCGAGCACGGCGGTCAACTCCGCGACGACTTCCTCGGTGGACAGCGGCAGCGGCTCGGCCGAGCCGCCGTCGATCCCGCCCAGGAAGCGGACCGGGGAACCGGCCGCCTCCGACCGCGCCGCCACCTCCAGACACCACCGGGACCTGCCCGCACCCGGCGCACCCAACAGGGCGACCCCGCGCGGCAGTTGGCTGCCCTGCGCCGGTGGGACCAGCACGTCCGGGGTGCGGGTCGGCGCCTTTCTGAAGAACGGAAGCTCCTCCGGGAGCAGGAACCGCCCGCGTACGGCCGTCACCACCTCGTCCAGGGTGCGCAGCACGCGGCGCGGCGCCCGGCGAGCCGTCGCCGTGCGGGGCCCCACGAGGGGGATCGCCCCACCCGCCTTGTCAACAGACCGGAACGTGTCCGCCGGGATGCGCCGTCGAATCTCGTCGAGGGCGGTACCCGCGGCGTGCGCGGCGAGCCGGGAGTACCACCACCGGACCTGCTCCCCACTCTCCTCGTACGAGGTGCGCACCAGGGCCTCAGCCACCACGGACCACAAGTATTGGGCGCGCCACACCTCCCGGTCGCCCGGCAGGGCGGCCCGGCATGCCTCGTCCACGGCCCTTATCGCGTCGACCACGCCGGCCCCGGTCCCGGGGCCCGCTGTGCTCCCGGGGTCGATCACGGCGCCCATGAGGGCATGTGCCTCGTCCGACGCGACATCCGGCAGGTCGGCGACGCGTCGGCCCACCAGGGCCAGCACCAACGCGGCGACGTCACGGCTCAGCGGGACGCCTTCCTCGTAGTGGGCCAGGTCGATCAGCCAGTGCCGACCGGGCACGGGCCGGCCGTCGCGGCATTCGACCAGGACGTTCTCCAGGTGCAGGTCGCCGTGGGCGCGGCCGACGAAACTGTCGAACCTGAGCGCGCCGATCGGATGGCCCGGCTCGGTGATCCGGACCGGGTTCGGCAGGACCACACCCGGGTCGTCCTCCTCCCGGATCCACCGGCCGACCTCCGCGTCGGCCATGAGGATCGCCTGTGCCCAAGCGCGGGCCGAGCGCCCCGGTTGCAGAGCCGCACGTAACTCCCTCGCCACGAACTCCCCGACGGTGGTGGAGACCAGGCTCCGCCCGGCGTTCCAGGTCTCGAAGAGAGACGTGACCAACTGACCGCAAGGTGAGGCCAGTTCGCCGTTGAGTGCGGCGCCCAGGGGCATCACCTCGTCGGTGGCGGGCGGCAGCTTCTGGTACATCACCCGGCGGCCGTCGGGCAGATCGTGCGGCGGATATGCCTGCCTGACCAAGTACGCGTCGGCGAACTCCGGCGCCTCGGAGACGGCTTGGTCGTGCCGCCCGGCCTCATGGGTGTCCTGCCCGGCGGGCAGCAGCTTGACGACGACCCGCTCGTCCGGTCCGTGCGGATGGCCCAACACGACGAGGCCGAGCCGGGCACCGCTGTGGCCGGAGCGTCGCCACGGCTCGGCCTGGGCGCGTACGGTGACGCCCTGCTCGGCCCAGTGGACACGCAGCGATGCCGCGACCTGGTCGTCGAACAGCGTGTGGAGGCCGTCATCCACGCCCGGCTCGGCCAAAGACCCGGACTGCCCGGGGAGGTCAACGCTGTCAGGGCCGCCGCTGAAGTGGCAACGACCGCCGCCACCGGGGGTGTTGGCGTCATCGCGGGGGTCAGTCGTCCAGTCCTGAGGGCTCATCGACAGCCCCCCTGCCCCACCTGTCCGTCGCGTCCCGCACGTCGCTCGAGGCGGGTCGTACCGGCACGCCTGCCGCGCCACTCGGCCGGCACTCCGGCCACGGCGCAGGTGTCGCGGGCCTTTTCGCCCGAACTCGCGCGCCGACGGGCGTATGGCTCCGCCAGATGAGCTACTGCCGCACCGAACTCGCCCACGGGGCACTCCGCGTACACCGGCGAACAGAGCGCGAGGTGGGGCGATATGTCCGTACCTACCCGGAAAATGAAGGCGAGGCCGGGCCAGGCAGCGGCGGCGTCGGCGTTGTCAGAGCCGCCTCCGGCCATCGCGTCGGGCGCCGTGCGCGGTGTCTCGGCCACTTCGCCGGACCGACCGGCCGCGAGGAGGACGGCGGCCGGTCGGCGGGGCCGCTTCAGGAAGGAGACATAAGCAGGAAGGAGACATAAGGGGGCGTCCTTCAGTCGCGTGGTCGCCGGAATGAGGACGCGGTACTCGATCGATGCGGCGGCCGAGTCGCCCGTGCACATCCGGATGTCGGCCAGGCGGACACACAGCTGTCCGGTCTGCCGACGGGCGGACGGGGCGCGGCTCGGATCCGCGGCGTAGCCGTCGGCCGGCAGGTCCCCCTGACAGTCGACGTTGGCCAGGTCCCTTCCACCTGCCTCCGGGAGCTGTTCCAGCCGACGGCAGATGGGGGACACCTGCCGCGCCGCGGGGCCACCGCACCTCGTCGCACCGACGAAAGGGGCTACGGAACCGGGGGCCGTACCCGGGCCGGCGAGCACGGCGAGGACAGTGCGCGGTTCGGTCACCGCATCCAACGCGTCACCGTTCCAGCCGCGCTGGTCCGCAGTCGGCGAACGGGTGTCGAGCACCGCGTCGGAGTCGGGCCACCGGGCGGCGAGCCGGAATCCGACCAGTTCCTCCGTCGTGACCAGGACCCGACCGGGCCGGCGATCCGCGACCCGCCAACGCGTCAGTTCGGCGCGGGCCTTGACGGCCCGGGTGGTCAGCGGGAAGGTGTGCCCCGCGATGTCGAGGTCCTCGCGCAGCCCCGCCACCGCCTGCCGCGGCGCACCCGCCCAGCCCACCACGTCGGCGCCACGGACACGGGCCGCCGGCATCCTGAGGTGCTCCGGGCCGCGCGTCCGCGCCACCCCCGCCATCGCTCGGCCCTGTTCGGTCGAACCGCCTGTGCCCCCGCACATGGTCGACCCACACGAAGCAGCCATCCCACGCCCCCTTCGCTCTGATGCCGCGCCCCCGCGCCTTGCTCTGGATACCCCTTGAGCCCAGGCCGTACGCCGACGGGTCGTACCGACGACAAGGGACGTCCACACGCGTACCGAACCCGTGACACGGCGGCGGAGGAGGCGGCAACCGTGCGGATCCCTTCGCCCCGGAGGCCACAGCCTCCCTGCGAGAAGGACGAGTCGGCCAGACCTCGGGGCTGGGCTGGGCGTCGACCGGGACGGGCCCGACGTCAGAGCTGGCGGGTGTGTGTCCGGCACGTCTGCCAACCGGGCTGTGGCCACGAGACGAACAACTCGCAGTCTGCTACGAGGAGACCGTCCTTCTCGCGGTCGCCAACGCCTGACTGTGACCACTCACACGGCGCGCTCCATACAGACCAGTTGATCCCGCTCGTCCCACGACTCGGTGACGGTGAAGCCGAGCCGCTCATACAGGGCGATGGCGCCTGCCCGCCACCGCCACACCGACAGCCGCACGGTGCTGACGCCGCCGTCCACAGCATGCGCAAGCGCGGCGCTGACCAGGCCGGACGCGATACCCTGGCCCCGGAATGCCGGAGCCGTCCAGAGCCTCTTGACCTCGCACCGCCCGCCGACGGGAGCGGTCACCACCAGGCAGCCGACGACGGTGTCCCCGCTCAACGCCACCAGCACGACGTCGTCGGCGAACGCGGCTCGCGGGTCCAGGACCTCTGCCCGGTAGCGGTCCGGCAACTGGGCCGCATCCTCGACGGCCTCGCCCTTCTCCGCCTGCGTCTGCAGATGGTAGGCCGCCAGCAGCGCGGCCAGTCCGCCCTGATCGGAAGGGTCCTGACCTGGCCGGCGGACGATGACAACCTCACGTTGATCAGTCATGCCGCGAGCATGACATGCCGTATGTCAGGACCCTCACGAGCACCTTGATCCACCTTCGATAGACGCCCCGGTCCAGCCCTGGTCCGAGTCCGACGACGTGGATTGGCCCGTGCGGCCTGAGCCGCTGCCGGCCTGGAGTACGAACCTGTCGGCTCCCAGCATGATCGCGGAGATGACGCGGACCCAGCGTGCGAGTGGGCGCGACTGTCCTGGCCATGTCACGACCTGGTACCGGTGGCGCGAAGCCCGGCGCGGGTTTCGAAAGAACGAGTTTCGAAAGGAGGGTCGTCCGCTGCCCGTAGGCCGGGCAGGCGGGACTTTCGAAACACGCCCCGGTGCGCCGCCGACCTGGCGCAAGGCGTTGTTGCCGGAGGACGCCATGCCCGCGAGGTGGTGTGGGACCGAGGCGACCGCGGTGGCGGTCATCGGCGTGATCACCGCGCCCATCCGCGCTGAGCAGGCCGCTCCTGATCAGCAAGTGTGCAGAGACCCGGTGCATCAGGCATCCGGCCGGGATGCCCACCAGGACGGACATCGAGGTGACCATGAGCAGCCGGTAGCCGGCGGTGAGGGTGTCCAGTTGCCGTGCGAGCCGAAGTACAGGCTCAGAACGAAGGAGAAGCGCGACGGGGCCTGTGTCGCGACCGCCGCCCTCGACGCGGACATGCGGATAGGATCTGATGCGCTTCTTCTCGTGAAAGCGCGAGGTTAGGAAACGCCCTTGCGCAACGACGCGATGAGGCGGTCAAGGTCCCCGCGTGCCGTGTACGTACGGATCGGGTCGATGTAGTCGCGCGACTCGATGATCTGACCGTCCCGCACACGCATGACGAAGACACAGGGCACCTTGGCCATGGAGTCGTCCGGCAACGTGAACTCGTAGGCGAACTCGGCGACGATCACTTCAGGATCGGCGGTCTCGTGAACGACGACATCGACGACACTCCTCTTCGGCAAGGACTCCCGAACTTCCGGGGGCACCGTGAAGTGCTCCCGGAGCGCACGCCGACTCGTCAACGGCTCGGACTCCGGCGTCGCCATCGGATGCCGGACATCGGTGACCTCGCCATACAGGTCAGGCAACTCGCTCAAGTTCCCGTCGGCGACCCCATGAACAAGCCGGAGAAACACCTCGCGCGGACTCAGACTCACAAGACCCCCCAAGAAATACGAACAGTCAGCTAACGATCATTATCGGCCGTCGCGCTGGACGCCGACATGCGGATACAGGTCAGTACTCTTTACCTGAGAATTACTCCTTCCTGTGTCGGTGCGCAGCGAAGGTTCGCGGCGTCGTCGGTGCTGCCGTGGCCGGTGTAACGGGCAACGGCGCGCCGGCGGCATGGGGCCGGGTGATGCGCCCCTTCCCGGCCGGCAGGGCGTTCGGGGGCCTCGCCCGCCTCGACCCACCTCACCAGCGCGGCGAGCGGGGCGATCGGAGCGGCTCCGGAGGGCCGGTGCACCTTGCTCCGTCCAGGCCGAGTTGGACGACGGCCTGGCGGCAGGCGCGGAATGGGGGTTCGAGCCACTCTTCCACGACGAGGCGGCGCTTCCGGCGTCCTTCGAGAACATCGAGGAATCCCCCCACGCGCTGCCCCTGGCCGTGATGGCGGGCCCGTCCGGGATACGGCTCGAAATAGTGCACCACCGACGGCACTCGGGAGTGCGCAACGCCTACACGGGCGTGTTTCGCTCCGCGCCGCCGGCACAGGCACGGAAGGTGACCGGCCGGCAGCGCATCGGTGAACTCCTCTCCGCTGCCGGCATGGTGAGCGACGCCGTGTGTGTCGCTGTACCCGCAGCCGACGGCGAGGGGGGGCGACGCGGGATCACTGCAGGGCGGCCTCGCGGGCGTCCTGTGCTCGGTGGCTGACCTTCCGGCGGAGACGGAGTTCTGGTCGCGGTTCGCCGGGCTGCGGTGGGAGAGCCGTGCCCGGGAAGCCGCATGGGGGACCGTACCCTCGCCCGTTCCCGAGACCCGCTGCCGGCTCCTGATCGTGCCGGCCCATGGGGAGCCGGCCCCCGGCCACGCCATGAACGATGCCGGTTTCCCGTCCATGGGTGTCTTCAGCACCGCCATCGACACAGACTGCGCCAAGGCGGTCACCGCCGGGGCGAAACTCCGCGCGGAGCCGATCACCACCTCCGTCGGCGGACGGCCGGTGCGCATGGCCTTGATCGAAACTCCGGTGGGAACTCCCGTCGGCCTTCTCACCGTGATCAAATCAGGACAGCGCGAGTAACACAGCGCAATCACGGAGCAGTTGATGGTGTTTCAGCTCGAAGGACCCTTGCTGGAAGGCTCTCTGGTACGACTGGAGCCGCTCGGCCGACATCATGTGGAGGGTCTCGCCGGGGCCGCGGAGGAGAACCGGGACTCGTACAACTTCACATGGGTGCCCACCGCGTCGGAGGCCGAGTCGTACATCGACGCACAGCTCCAGCGGGCGGCGGCGGGACGCCTCGCTCCCTATGCGCAGGTGTCGGTGAAGACAGGGCGGGTCGTGGGAGCCACCGCCTACTGGGATCCCCGGATGTGGGTCGGGGAGGACCAGTTGTCCGCCGTGGAGGTCGGGTTCACCTGGCTCGCGGCATCGGCCCAGGGGATGGGCATCAACGCCGAAGCCAAGCTCATGCTCTTCCGGCACGCCTTCGAGACCTGGAAGGTCGCCCGCGTCGACCTGAAGTCCGACGCCCGCAACAGCAGGTCCCGCGTGGCGATCGAGGCCGCCGGCGCCCGCTTCGAGGGCGTCCTGCGCAATTGGTCACGTTCCGTAGGCCAATCCGAAGCCGCAGAGCAGCAGCAGACAGGACGAGACGCCCACTGCGGGCTCGGTGGCGAAGCCGACCAGCGGCAGTCCCGTCAGCGCGGTCAACGGGACGACCAGTCGCTCCCTGGTGGGTGGCCGTAGCAGTCGACCCACCAGCAGGTCACCGGCAAGCATGCCGACGGGCAGACAGCCCATCAGCACCGCGTACCAGCCGGGCGCGAAGTGGCGTCCTCCCGTGTAGGCGACGATCAGACCTTCCGCGCCCGCTACGAACGCGGGCGGCAGCCACTGGGCCAGCATCAGTCGTCGTACCGTGTGTCCGCGCAGCAGCAGGCGGGCACCGTGCAGGCTTGCCCGGACGGCCCCGCCATCGCCCCGAGCGCTGCCGGGTGTGCCGCCTAACTCTCCCGGCTCCAGCCGGGGCAGCCGGATGCGGACAGCGAGCGCGCAGCCGAGGTAGAGGGCGGCGCTGACCGCGAGCGCCCGGTACGGGCCGAGTACCGCGACGACCGCGCCTCCCAGCGCCAGACCGAACAACTGCGCGCCAGAGGAGGCGATGTTGTTCAGTGAACGGCCCAGTACATAGGCGTCGCCCTTGAGCCACTGCGCGACCAGCCGACTCGACGCGCCGCCGAACACCGCTGTGGTGAGGGCGACCAGCGCCACGACACCGAGGTTGGAAGCGGCCCGCCACGAATTCGCCGCCACCGCGACCGGCCCGTCCGCCCGTGATCCCCGCGTACGCGCGGTGCTGGACTCGCCGGACGCCGTCTCCAGGATCGCCGAGGCGATGGACCAGGCGTGGCACGAGCTGCTCGCCGCGGACTGGCCGCAACTGCGCGCGATCTGTGAGCGCGATGTCGTGCACCGGGTGGGTGTGATCGGCGAACACGGATGGGCCAGGACCATCGAGAGCCTGCACCCGAGCATCGACTGGCGCGCCGGCGGTATCGAGATCGGCTTCTTCCCCCCAGTCGGAAGCGTCCGGCTCGCCGGCGACGGGCTCCTGCTGATTCCTTCGGTCTTCGTCGGGAATATCGCCGCCCACCTGGAAGACCCCTGGCCCAGGACCTTGGTCTATCGTGCTCGCGGCACCGCCGCCCTGTAGGGCGAACAGGCGACCGTCCCCCAACCGGACGCGCTGGCCCCTCTGGTCGGCCGGGCCCGAGCCCGGCTGCTGTTGGCGTTGGACGCCCCGGCCAGTACCAGCCACCTCGCCCGAAGCCTCGCCATGGCACCCGGCGCGGTGGGAGACCACCTCGCCATCCTGCGGGGCGCGGGGCTGCTCGTCCGCGCCCGGTCCGGACGGTCGGTGCTCTACCGGCGCACCCCGCTCGGCGAGGCGCTGGTCGCCGGTTCGGGCTGAGGGCTCGGATCAGCACTGTTTTCTGAGGTGCCGCCAGCAGATGATTGCGCGGCCGGGGGTGAGGAATGCCTGGTGGATGTCGGCGCGGATTTCCCGGCGGATACGCAGTCGGCGCAACCGGCGCAGAAGTGCGAAGGCCGCTTCGACGACCCGGCGGTGCTTGCCCGGGCCGCTTCCGTGCCCGGTGCCGCGCCGGTTGATGAGCGTGCGGATGCCCAGCTCACGGACCTGGCGGCGGTAGACGGTGTGGTCGTGACCGCGGTCGGCGTAGAGGACGTCGGGGCGCTGACGGGATCGTCCGTGTTTGCCGCGGATGGGCGGTACGGCGTGGATCACGAACCCTGGCTCACCTCGTCAGCCAGTGGCGCCGTGCTGGAGCTGCTTCTCGGTGCAGAGCGGATGGTGGCCGCCGACAAACTGGGTTGGAGCCGGCCGCGCATCGGGCAGACAGCTCTCGTCGTAGCGGACGCGGGCACCGGACCACCTCCACCAGCCGGGTGAGCAGGCTCTGCCACGGTGTTTCGCCCTGGTGTTCTGCGTTCCGGCCCCCCTTTGAGGCGGGCGCCGGCGGCGGTTCGGTCCGGGCACCGGCCGCGTGCCGATGGGTCCGCACGATGGTGGAGTCGACCGAGACGTCCCAGCCGCTCCCGCCCGCGGCGTCGGCCGAGGCCTGGACCTGCTGCAGCAGACGCATGCCGTCGGCCGACCACAGGCGGTGGCGTTCACGGACGGTCTTCCAGGGGCCGTACTTCTCGGGAAGACCCCGCCACTGCACGCCGGTCCGCACCCGGTGCAAGATTTTGTCGATCACCTGGGCACGGGGCAGTCATATGATCGCCCGGACAGCTCCTGGTCGACGTCGCGGCCGCGGACGACGCCACCGCCATGGCTTTCCGGCAGTTGCTCGCCGACGGGTGGGCGACGGCGACAGCGGACCACACGACCCGGGACGCGGGGCGAGCCTGGCGTACGACTGCGCTGCTACCTGGACTTGAATCAGCCTGTCGGCTCGGATGCGCCGGCCGACGCGTTGCCGCGGGTTCTCGCAGAGGTACAGCAACGACGATCGCCTGTCAGGTGGTACGGCCCCCGGCCGGTCGTCGCTGCGCGGCCCGTTCCACGAACGGCTCCAGGCCGCTCTCGGTTGTGCATGTAGACATAGCGGTGGGCGGCGTGGACCGCACGGTGTTGAGGCGGTCGGCGAAGGACTGGGGGACGGTGAGCAGGACGGCCTCGGGGCCCGAGGACAGCATGTGCCGTGGGTCGGTGGGAGGTACGAGGGTCCGGGCGTCACCGAACGCCGTGCCGTACAGGGTGCGGCTTCCCTCCACGGACAGGGTCAGGGCCGGGTTGTCGCCGATCAGGAACTGGCCTGTCTCGGGCGTGATCACCTCCAGCCGCCGCGTCGACGCCATGGCGCCCGCATTTTGTGGAAGGTGTCCTCGATGCTGGTCCGGAAGATCTCGCCGCTCTCGTGGTCGCGCATGACCGGGGACGTTCGATGAGGCGTTCGGCGAAGGCGCCTGGGGAAGCCGGGCCGGACAGATACAGGCCCGTCTCGCGCAGTGCCTCGAGGCGCAGCTGCCACGTGAAGCGGGTCGGCGAACGGGAGTGCCGGCGTGCACGGCGGCGAAGGCTGCAGGCACGCACCTGTCCACGTCGCACCACAGTGCTTCAGCGGAGGGGGAGTAGACGGCGACGGAGTTCTCGGCCCAGCCGCATCGGCTGGTGGGCATCCGCTGGTGCACGCGTGCGGGGTTGTGCGGGTCGGACGGGAGCAACTGCCGGCTGCTGCCCTTCGGGTCGGGCATCGTGAGCTCTTTGAGCAGGACCTGGGATACGAGGTGCTGCCGCGATGTCTGCTGTGCTGTTCCCGCACGCCGGATTCTGCCGAGTGCCTCTTTCCACCCGCTCGGAGTTTCCCGGCTGCCGGTCCACTTGGTCACCGGTCAGCGCAGCCGGACCACGGTGACGACGGCGTGCCGGGGCGTGCCCGCCACGGCCTCCACCACCACATCACCGGCGGCGGGTGTGGAGGAGTCGTCGGCCTTCGTGAACGCGCGACCGGCCTAGGGAGCAGGCGTGGACCGATGGTGGGGGCGAGCGCCGTGGTCAGCTGCTGGGACAGCGCGGCGTGCTTGCCGGGCAGCCGCACGGCGAGCGCCTTGGGATGCCGGGAACTGCCGGTGAAGCCGACCGCGGTGGCGTCGCCGTGTCCGCGTGCCGCTGGCGAAGCGCCGTTGTTCGGAAGCTGCGGTATTCCCCTGGCGGTGGTCATCGGGTCCTCGGCCGCAGAGACACTTCGCCCGAGGACCCTGTCGTGCCCGCTGAGCAGTACGGCCGTTGGACCAGCACGGACAGCGTCGGCACCGCGCAGACAGGCGATGCAGCCGCCGCGGTCGGGCTCTCGCGTGCGCCCTGCGCGCCCTCAGCGAGTTCTCCCCCCACGTGTCGCGCCGGGGCCGGCTGCCGCGGTGGTGACCATCGCCCGGCCCGGCGGGGCAGTGCTCGGCCGCTTCACCGCCGCCGGCCAGGACGCCGGGAACGCTGCTCAATGCCGGGCTGGGCGGAATGGGTCGTGGAGCTGTGCGACCTGCACAGCGACCGCCCGCGGTTGCGCGACCTGTTCCCGGCCGGCTCGCAGTACGCGGCTCCGCCCTCCTCGGCTCCGCCCTGTGAGCGGATTCGCGTGCGCGTCCAGGCGCTCGGCTCGGGTTCGCCCTGCAGAGATTTGCTGCACGCCGTTGTAACGACTACAGTTACGACGAGGTTGAAGGGTCGAGGGAGGTGAGGTCCGAGGTGAGCGCCAACAGCAGGCTGACCATCGCAGCGCATGTCCTCACGTGGATAGGGCTGTATCAGCGTCGCGGTCACGAGGTCGCCACCTCCGAGCAGATCGCGACGAGCGTCAACACCAATCCGGTGGTGATCCGTCGCCTCCTGGCCGAGCTGCGCAAGGCCGGCCTCGCTGACTCGCGGCGAGGTACAGGGGCAGGCTGGATGCTCTCCCGGGACCTGGCGGCGATCACCCTGCTCGACGTCCATGAGGCGGTCGCCGCCGGGCCGGTTTTCGCTCTGCACCGCTCGACGCCTGACCCCGAATGCGTCGTGGGCCACGGCATAGGACCGGCGTTGGCCTCCGTTTACGACGAGATCGAGGCTGTCCTCCGCCGGGAGTTGGCGAGGACCACACTGGAGGACGTCCTGCGGGACATACTCAAAACGGCCTAGCCCACCCCTGGCCCCGGTGGTGGCTCGTTTCCGCGGGCGTCAATGTAACCAAAATGGTTACCTCGAGGATTCGGAGAACCCCAAGGAACAGTTGGACGGCAGGACCGCCCTGGTGACCGGTGCCTCTGCCGGCATCGGTCCGGCCATCGCGCGCAGGTTCGCCATCGAAGGAGCGACGGTCTGCCTGACCGGCCGCACCGACCCCGCTTGGCCGCGCCGGTCGTCCCGGCGAGGTCGCTGCCACCGCCCTCTGCCTGGCCGCAGACCACAGCTCCTTCACCACCGGTGCGGAACTGCTCGTTGGCGGCGGCGCCACCCGGCTCCAGAGGTGACGTGAGGCGCATGCGGCACACACCCACCCCACACGTACGAGAGACAAGGACAAGCACCATGACAACAGATACCCAGACCTCACGGGCAGTGGCCGAGCAGTTCGTGGAGCGCCTCGGCAGGCAGGACCAGGACGGCATCCAGGAACTGTTCGCGGCTGACATCGACTGGTACGTCCCCGGAAACGACGAACTGCCCTGGACCGGCCGCCGTACGAAGCGGGAGGACGTCGCGCCGTACTTCACCACGATGTGGCCGCACTTCGTACCCGGCAAGAGCAAGGTCGTGCTGGAGCGGATCATCGTCGACGGCGGTGACGTGATGCTGCTCGGGGTCTTCACGCACACCGTCGCGGTCACCGGCAAGGAGTTCACCACCCCGTCGGCCATGCACCTGGTGGTCGAAGACGGCGAGATCGTCCGCATGCACCTCTACGAGGACACGCTGAGCGTCGACCAGGCGTTCAGCACCTCCTAATGATGTTGTCAAGCCGCCGCTGTGACCGGGAGTTCACGTTGGAAGCACCGTCCGTCACGGATGAGGACCCACAGGACGTGCACTCGTCGGCGGGCCGGCGCGAGCACCGCCTGGGTGTGCCGCTTTCCTTCTGCGCGCTTGCGTGCGTAGAAGCGACGGGACGCCTCGCAGCTGCGGATGCTGATCAGCGCGGAGGTGTAGAAGACGCGTTGGAGGCCGCGGTGGTAGCGCCGGGGCCGGTGCAGGTTGCCGCTGATGTTGCCGGAGTCGCGCGGAACGGGGGCGACTCCGGCGAAGCTGGCCAGGTGGTCGGCGCTGCCGTACCGGCTCATGTCACCGGCCGTGGCGGCCAGGAACTCGGCGCCCAACAGCGGGCCGATGCCCGGCATGCTGGAGATCAGCTCGGCGAGTTCGTGCTCGCGAAACCGGGCCTCAATGAGCTTGTCAATCTCTGCGATCTGCCCGTTGAGGTCCATCACCTGGGCGTGGATCATCTGAGCGATGATCTTCTCACCGGGGAGGGCGGTGTGCTGGCGCTCGGCCGCCTCCAGAGTGGCCGCGGCGAGGTCTTCGGCCCCGCGCACCTGACGGTTGCGCAGCCACGTCACGAGCCGTTTGCGGCCGGTGCGGCGCAGGGCGGCCGGGGTCTGGTATCCGGTCAGCAGGATCAGCGGGCCGACGTTGCCCAGGTCCAGAGCCCGCTCCAACGCCGGGAAGATCGTGGTGAGTTGACCGCGCAGGCGGTTGATTCGTCGCGTGCGGTCCGCGCTCAGATCGGCTCGCCGACTGGTGAGGACCCGCAGTTCGATGGCGCGTTCGTCGTCCGGCTGCAGGACGGCCAGGTCGCGACGCATGCGGGCCTGGTCCGCGATGACGGTGGCGTCCTTGGCATCTTCTCTGTCTGCAACGAGCGTCACCGTGAGCGTTCTGTGTCGTTGATGCATTGCTGTCAACGGGAGTTCTTCAACGAGACGGCACGGCATCAGTGGCACACAGCTTGGCGGTCCGGCCCGCGAACGGGCAGCGGACGTGGACCGTGATCGACGAGAAGTACAGGACCGTCGCTCCGGTCGAGATTTGGTTGGAGGCCCATCGGCAGCTGTGGTCGCCGAACACGGTCCGCGGCTATGCGACCTCGCTGGCCCAGTGGTGGACGTTCCTCGAACAGCGTGACGAGACGGGAGGTGGGGCGGTCGCGGGGCCCCGGCGGTCGCGGGGTTCCTGACCTGGCTGCGCAACGGCCGCACCGTCGAGCACGCCCTGGTCGAGCTCGAGCAGGCCCCGGAGGCCGGGACGTTGGAGGCGAGACTGGCCGCGTTGATCTCCTTCTACCGTTGGCAGGAGGCGGTCTTCTCGGTGCCGGTCGCGGGCCGGCTCATGCGCGGGACACCGCGCCGGGCCCCGGCGCGGGGCCTGCTCGCGCATCTGGACGCCCGCACCGCGCCCGCCCCGTCCTCGCTGGTCAGGGTCCGGCGCCAGCGGCATCGGGGGCGCCCGCCACTGCTTCTTCCCTCCGAGATCCAGGCGATCCTGGACGGCTGCGCGATGCCGGACGCCACGGTCGGCGAGTGGGCGGGCAACCTGCGTGACCGGCTGCTGTTCGCGCTGCTCGCGGAGACCGGGATGCGGCTGGGTGAGGCCCTCGGCCTGCGGATCTGCGACTTCGTCATGGGCCGAGGCGGCACTCCCTATGTCGAGATCGTGCCGCGAGAGGACAACACGAACGGGGCCAGGGTGAAGATGATGCGCCCTCGGCGGGTCTATGTCGGCTGCGATCTGGAGCGACTGTTCGCCGAGTACCTCACCCAACTCGCCTGCCGGGCCACCGAGGTCGGCATCGGGATCGATACCGGCCGTCGTTGCTGGTGAACCTGGAGCGCCGCCGCTGCTGGCCGCCCTACGCGAGGGCACGGTGCGGGACAAGGTGTCCACCCTGCGCAGGTAGAGTATCGGCCCCGCCTGCTGGACGCCGCACTGGTTCCGCCTCAGCCACGCGACCGCGCTGCTGCTGGCCGGGACGCCGGACTGGGTGGTCTCCCGCCGACTCGGTCACGCACACGTGCAGACCACGCTCGACCTCTATGGCTGGGTCCGCGAGGACGAGGCCCTGGGGCCGCAGCGAACTGGAAGTCGTACATCTCCGCCTGACAGGTCGACGATGGCCGGTGAACAGCGTCATCTGAACGCAGCCGGCGACGAGGATCCGTTCTGGCGGCTCTGGCCGGAGCTGCCCGAGCCCTGGAAGGGACCGGTGATGGCATCGACGACTGGGACCGGATCACCGAGAACGGCGACCGCCGCATCGACCTTGCCGGTCTGCCCGATCTGGTCGCCGCCGAACTGTCCTGGATGGCGCACTGGCAGGCCCTGGACGGGACCCGGCCGTCGGTGCTGGGCACCAACCAGTTCTCGAACATCCTGCGCCGCGCGATCCGCGACAACCACCCCTTCCCGACCTCGATCCGGGCATGGACTGGGAGACGGCGGCCGCCTTGCAGCGGTGGTTCCATGCCACCCGCTGGGGCCGGCTTCCGCCGCACGGCAGCGTCGCCGGCTACGGGTGATCTTCCGCTTCTCCCGTCTGGCCCTGCTGGCCCGCTGCACAGGCGGCCCCTGGTGGTCCCTGGACGAGTGGCATCCCCGTTGCGACCCGCGGATCCCGCCGGCCGAGCACGAGCCCCAGGCCCACTACGGCTGTTCGCCCTCGAAGATCGGCCAGCCGTGGCTGCGGGAGGCCGTGAAGTGGTGCCTGGGAACCCAGCTGGAGGCCGGGACCCTGCGCTGGTCGACGGTGAGCCAGGAGAGGATGCGGTGCTTCGTCCGCTTCGACCGGTGGCTTGAGACTTTCACCGACCCGCTCGACGTCCTGGGCGATCCCGCCCACGCGGTCCAGCTGGCCGCCGCCTTCCGCCCCTGGGGCGCCGACCCCGCCAACCGGCTCCTTCGCCAGAACGAACAACGGATCGCCAACTGCCCTGTCTCCGCTCGTCAGATCAACGACGACCTGCGGGCCGTCGCCGAACTCTTCGCATTCGTCGCCGCCAACCCCGCCGAGGCCCGCCAGGTTCTCGGGCCCAATCCGTGGTCCCGCGTCACGACACACACGGGGCCGGCTGGTTCCGCCAGGTCTCCCGCATCCCACACCAGCGGGAGCTCAACGACGAGCACTACGCCGACGACCACGTGCTCGCCCAGATCCCCGCCGCCCTGCCCCTGCTCGGCCTTGGGCGCGACGAACAGATGCTGGTCACCTGCGGCGACGGGCAGCAGGCCGCCGCCCGCGGCTTCGACGACCCGCAGGCCATGCGCATGATCCTGCTGCAGATCCTCACCGGACGGCGGTCCAGCGAGATCCGCACCTGCCCTTCGACTGCCTCTCCCCGGTCCCCGACCGGGCCGTCGACGCCGCCGAGGGCGAACAGATCGACCGCTTCCACTACGCACAGAGCAAGATCGATATCGCGCCGGACAACATCCTCGTCGACGCCGAGGTCGTCGCCGTCATCGAAGAACAACGGCAGTGGGTCCGCGATCACTTCCCCGGCGTCACCCCGCGTCACCTGTTCCTGCAGCGGACCGGCAACCGCCAGGGCGACAAGCCCTACCCGTTGGGCACCTGCAACTGGATGCTCCGCGAGTTCAGCAAGCTCGTGAAGATCACCGACAGCAAGGGCAAGCCCGTCGGGCTGAGCAACACCCACCGCTTCCGACACACCAAACTGACCCGGCTCGACGAACTCGGCGTGCCCAGGCGATGGCCAAGTTCGATGGGGCTTGCCGGTGGCTGGCTGCAGATGGGCGAACGCGCGCTCCACGACCCAGCGTTGGGTGCCGAGCCCGGAGCCGTGCTCGGTACCGCGCCGGGCGATCAGCGGCTTCACGCCGAGGTCCCGGACCAGGCGGCGGTAATTGTCGTGATCGTAGCCACGGTCGCCCAGCACTACGTCCGGTCGGCGCCGGGGCCGGCCGCGCTTGCCCCGCACTGGTGGCACGGCCTGGAGGAGCGGGATCAGCTGGGTGACGTCGTTGCGGTTGCCGCCGGTCAGGGTGGCGGCGAGCGGGATGCCGGTGACGTCGGTGATCAGGTGATGCTTGCTGCCGGTTCTGCCCCGGTCGACAGGGCTTCGTCCGGTCTTGGCTCCCCCTTTAACGCGCGGATGTGGGAGCCGTCGACCGCCGCCCGGGAGAAGTCCAGGGCGTTCGCGCCGCGGAGCTTGGCGAGGAGGACCTCGTGCAGCCGTGGCCACACACCTGCTTCGGTCCACTCGGCCAGGCGGCGCCAGCAGGTCATGCCCGAGCCGAAGCCGAGTTCCTGCGGAAGGTGTTCCCAGGCGATCCCGGTGTGCAGCACGAACAGGATGCCCTGGAACACCAGCCGGTCCGGATGCCGCTTGCGCCCGGGATGCCGGGCCCGACGCTCCACCTTCGGCAGCAGCGGCTCAATCACCGCCCACAGCTCGTCATCGACTTCCCACGGCTTCGGCCGCGCCACCCCGCACCCCCGGATCATCAGTCCCGGAGTGATCCAACCACCTCGAAGATCATTTCGTTAGGAGTTCTAAGGACGCTGTCGGCAGGACCACCGTCATCGCTGACGGCGGCTACCGGGGAACGGGCCTGGTCATCCCGCACCGCCGCGAGCCCGGCCAGGCCGAACTCCCGGCCTGGAAAGAGGAACACAACGCCTCTCACCCGCAAGGTCCGTGCCCGTGTCGAGCACGTCTTTGGCCCGGATGAACGGCTGGAAGATCCTGCGCGACTGCCGCCTGAAAGGTGACGGTGTTCACCACGCCATGCTCGGCATCGCCCGCCTGCACAACCTCGCGCTCGCCGGATAACCGCACCTCACAGGGGAAAGCGGTTCAGCTTCGGGGACAGGACGCATCTTGCACGTCAGTCAATGAGCACTTTCAGAGTGGCACTGATTGAGTGACGGCTGAGCCGATGCGAGCAATGCTCAAGATCTGTGCCGTCGACGTCGCGGACGAACGCTGGGACGAGAACGCCAACTTCATCGCCAACGCCCGCCAGGACATTCCCCGCCTGATCGCCCGAGATCCGACGTCTCCGCCGCCTCCTCGAAGCCAAGGGTCAAAAGCCCGAGGAAGGCTGAAGCGCATTACCGATCCACAGGAATTGATGCGCTGAAGGGGCGGGGCCTCCGCCCCCGCGGGGGCCGGGTACATACCCGGTGTTCACGTTCGTCATGGCGAAGGAGGCCCCCAGATGAGCGAGTACGACGGACATCAGTACGTCGGCATCGACCTGCATCGCAGGCGCTCCGTGATCGTGCGTCAGACCGCGGACTGCACGCAGCTGAGCGCGGTGCGTATCGCCAACGACCCGGTCGCGCTGGGCCTGCAGATCGAGCAGGCCGGCAGCTGCCCGGACGTGGTCGTGGAGGCTACCTACGGCTGGTACTGGGCAGTTGACGTGCTTCAGGCGGCCGGGCCGAGGTCCACCTGGCCCACCCGTTGGGCGTGAAGGGCTTCGCCTACCGGCGCGTCAAGGACGACATCAAGGACGCCTCGGACCTCGCCGGCCTGCTGCGCATGGGGCGTCTTCCGGAGTCCTGGATCGCCCCGCCCGACCAGCGGGAGTTGCGCGAACTGGTCCGCTACCGGGCCAAACTGGTGGCCCTGCGCAGCGGACTGAAGGCCCAGGTGCACGCGGTGCTCGCGAAGGCCGGGGTCCTTATCGCCGTCTCCGACCTGTTCGGGACCGACGGCCGCCGCCAGTTGGGGCAGACCACGCTGTCCGGTGCCTACGCCCAGCGCGTGGACTCTCTACTGAAGCTGATCGACATCCTCGACGCCGAGGAAGCCGTCTTCAACACCCGGATCGCCGAGCGGCTTCGCGGCCACACCGGCTGTGAGGCCATCCGGCGGCTGCCCGGCATCGGACCGGTTCTGGCCGCCGTGCTGGTCGCCGAGATCGGCGACGTGCATCGGTTCCCCTCCGCCGACCGGTTGTGCTCCTGGGCCGGGCTGACCCCGCGCCCCTACGAATCCGACACCGTCGTGCGCCGCGGGCACGTCACCAAGCAGGGCAGCAAGCTCGTGCGCTGGGCCGTCGTGGAGGCCATCCAACGCGCCACCACACCCAAGATCGCCGAAGACCGGGCACGGATCGAGGCCCGCCGCGGCAGGAACATCGCGAAGGTCGCCGCGGCCCGCAAACTGCTCACGTTGGTCTACTACGGGCTGCGCGACGGACACATCCGCGCCCTGGCCCGCCAGGCGGCGTGAGCAGCTCGGTGGCGGCAGGCGCGTGGCCGGGCAATTGTCCGGCCCCCTCAACGGCGCGGCCGTGGATTTGATTGGCCCCGCCTGCCCCACGTCGTATCGCTCCATGCGGCCCAGCGTCGCGAAGGAATGACCGGCAGCCGAGTACGGCCCTGCCCTCCCGCATCGCGGGCTGGATAACAGCGACACCCACAACCGCATACTGAGCTGCCCCGAGTTTCGTAGAGTCCGGTGATCTTGTTTCAGGCGGACTGCGGGGTTTGCTCCTGGCTTCGCCAGAAGGCTTCCTCGTACTC
>NZ_JBLRVZ010000043.1:0-62293 GCF_048159505.1 Streptomyces sp. T028 | reverse complement strand
TGCTCAGCTACCAGGGCGGGATCACGGTACCCGGCTACACCGCCGCCAAGCACGGCATCGCCGGGCTGACCAAGGCACTGGCCAACGAGTGGGCCCCGCACGGCGTCAACGTCAACGCCATCGCCCCCGGCTACATCGCCACCGACAACACCCAGGCCCTGCGCGCCGACCCGGCCCGCAGCCGGGCGATCCTCGACCGGATCCCGGCCGGCCGCTGGGGCAGCGCCGACGACCTCGCCGGCGCCACCGTCTTCCTCGCCTCCGACGCCGCCGCCTACATCCACGGCACCATCCTGCCCGTCGACGGCGGATGGCTCGGCCGATGACCACACCCCTCACATCGGTCCTGGCCGGCACCAGAATCCTGCCGGTGCTGACCGTCCCCTCGCCCACGACAGCCATCCCACTCGCCGCCGCGCTGGCGGAGGGCGGGGCCCGGTGCGCCGAGGTCACGTTCCGCACCGATGCCGCCGAGCAGGTGGTGAAGGCGATGGCGGCGCACGGCGGGCTGACCGTCGGTGCCGGTACGGTCCTCACCGCCGAGCAGGCGGAACGCGCGGTCGCGGCCGGTGCCCGTTTCGTCGTCTCACCTGGATTCGACGAGGAAGTCGTCGCGAAATGCCGGGAGTTGGAGGTGCCCGTCGTCCCGGGTGTCGCCACGGCGACCGAGCTGATGCGGGCCCTGCGGGCCGGGCTCGACACGGTGAAGCTGTTCCCCGCCGAACCGCTCGGCGGTCCGGACGCCCTTCGGGCCCTCGCCGCGCCGTTCCCGCAGGCGCGGTTCGTGCCGACCGGAGGCATCGGCATCGACCGGCTGGCCGACTATTTCGCCGAGCCCTCGGTCCTCGCCGTGGGCGGCAGCTGGCTGGCGCCCGTCGCCCTCCTGGAGTGCGGCGACTACGCGGAGATCCTGCGGCTGACCGCGCAGGCGGTCGAGAGGAGCAGGCCGTGACCGACGTGGTGGCCCTCGGAGAGGTGATGCTCCGCTTCGACCCGGGTGAGGGCCGTATCCGCACCGCCCGCTCCTTCCAGGTGTGGGAGGGCGGCGGCGAGTACAACGTCGTACGGGGACTGCGCCGCTGCTTCGGGCGCAGTACGGCCGTCGTGACCGCGCTGGCCGACAACGCGGTGGGCCGGCTGGTCGAGGACCTGATCCTGCAGGGCGGCGTCGACACGTCCATGGTCCGCTGGGTTCCTGCGGACGGCATCGGCCGTACCGCGCGCAACGGCCTGAACTTCGTGGAACGCGGCTTCGGTATCCGTGGCGCCCTGGGCGTCAGCGACCGGTCGAACACGGCGGTGTCCCAGCTGCGGAAGGGGGACGTCGACTGGGACGCCGTATTCTCCACGGGGGTGCGCTGGTTCCACACCGGGGGAATCTTCGCCGGGCTGTCCGACACCACCGTGGACGTCGCCGAGGAGGCCATGGCGGCGGCCCGACGGCACGGGGCGACCGTGTCGTACGACCCCAACTACCGCCCCAGCCTGTGGGAGGGCCGGGGCGGCGCCGACCGGGCCCGTGAGGTCGATCTACAACTCGCCCGGCACGCCGACGTCGTCGTGGGCGCCCTGGGCCTTACGGGGAGACACCCGGGGGCGGTGCGCGTCGGCGCGGACGAACTCCCGGACGCCCTGGCGGAGGTGTCCGAACTCCTGCCGAGGGCCGGGGTATTGGCGACGACCCTGCGCGCGGTGCCCTCGGCGGGGGTGAACGACTGGTCCTCCGCCGCATGGTCGCCCGGGACCGGTTTCCTCACCGGGCCCCTGATGCCGGGCCTGCACGTCCTGGACCGCATCGGCTCCGGCGACGGTTTCGCCGCCGGACTGATCCACGGTCTGCTCGCCGGCGAGAGTCTGGAGCGCGCCCTCGCCTACGGCACCGCGCACGGCGCCCTCACCATGACCACGCCCGGCGACGTCTCCATGGCCTCACTCGCCGAGGTGGAGGCGCTGATGGCCGGAGGCTCCGCGGCCGTCCGACGCTGAGCCGGGCACCGAATCACCCGCACCCTGGAGTATCCCTTGCAGCGCAGGAAGATCACGAACACCCAGGTCGAGCTCACCGAACTCGGCTTCGGCGCCTCGGTCATCGGCAACCTGTACCGGGTCACCCCGGCCGGGGACGCGGCCTCGGCGGTCGAGACTGCCTGGGAGGCCGGTATCCGCTACTTCGACACCGCGCCCCACTACGGCCTGGGACTGTCGGAGGCGCGACTGGGCGAGGCCCTGCGCCACCGTCCGCGGGACGAGTACGTCGTATCGTCCAAGGTCGGCCGTCTGCTGGTGCCCAACGAGGCCCCGCGAGGCGTCGACAGCGAGGGCTTCGTCGTCCGCGACGACCTGCGCCGGCAGTGGGACTTCAGCCGCGACGGCGTCCTGCGCTCCATCGAGGCCACCCTGGATCGGACCGGCCTCGACCGGTTGGACGTGGTCTATCTCCACGACCCCGACGACCACTGGAGGCAGGCCGCGGACCAGGCCATGCCCGCCCTGGCCGACCTGCGCGACCAGGGGGTGATCGGCGCGATCGGGGCCGGCATGAACCAGTCGGCGATGCTCGCGCGCTTCCTGCGCGAGACCGCCGCCGACGTCGTCATGCTCGCCGGCCGCTACACCCTCCTCGACCAGTCCGCCCTCGACGACGTCCTGCCCGCCGCACACGCACACGGCAGGAGCGTGGTCGCGGTCGGCGTTTTCAACTCCGGACTCCTCGCCAGGGACCGCCCCGCCGAGGGCATGAAGTACGACTACCAGGACGCCCCGACGCACCTGGTCACCCGGGCACAGCGCATCGCGGAGGTGTGCGAGGAGCACGGGACGAGCCTCCCCGCCGCCGCGCTGACCTTCCCGTTCACCCACCCCACTATCATCAACGTCACCCTCGGAATGCGGAATCCGGAACAGGTCGTGCGAAACGTCGGGCTCCACCGGCGACGCGTCCCCACGGGGCTCTGGGACGATCTTCGGGCTCAGGGACTCATCAGGCCGGATGTGCCCGCGCAGCAGCCTCAGGGAAGGAGTGCGCCATGTCTCTGACGGACAGGGCAATCGAGCAGATCCGGGAACTTATCCGGACCGGAGCGCTGCCCCCGGGCTCCAAACTGCCGCCCGAGCAGGAGTTGTCCGCACAACTCGGGCTGTCCCGCAACCTCGCCCGGGAGGCGGTCAAGGCGCTCGCCGTGGCCCGTGTGCTGGAGGTCCGGCGGGGCGACGGCACCTACGTCACCAGTCTCCAGCCGAGTCTGCTCCTCGAAGGGCTCGGGGGAGCGGTCGAGCTGATGCAGAGCGACAAGGGCGCGCTGCTGGACCTGATGGAGGTACGGCGCCTGCTCGAACCCCTCGCCACCGCCCTCGCCGCCACCCGGATCACCGACGACGGTCTGGCCGAGGTCAAACGCCATCTGGACGCCATGCGGGAGGCCCGTGACGACGTCGAGCTGCTGAACTCCCACGACGCGGCCTTCCACCGGGCCGTCGTCTCCGCCACGGGCAACGAATCACTGCTCACCCTCCTCGAAGGCATCTCCGGTCGCACTCTCCGTGCCCGTATCTGGCGCGGCCTCGTCGACGACCAGGCCGCGGGGCGGACCCTCGCCGAGCACGAGGCGATCTACGCGGCGCTTTCGGCACGTGACTTCGCCCTCAGCCAGGCGGCGGCGCTCCTGCACGTCAGCAACACCGAGGAGTGGCTGCGCGAGCACCTTAGAACGGCCGCTTCCCTGGGGGACGACCCGGGGAGTGCCGAGGACGGGGCCGACCTCAAGGCATCCTGAACGGCGCGGTCGGCGAGGCTCGCCGACGGCGGAGCGGGGGCCGTCGGCGGCGGAGGGCCTGGTGCCGTGCCGCTTGCGTCTGCTACGGGGACCCTTGAAAGCCGAGTAGAACTTGGTTTTAGATGAGGGGCCGCTATCGGGTGGCACCCCCGCGACACGCGACTGACCGGCCCGCGGCTGCACCATCGGGACGATGCGGCCCGGCCGAGAGCCGAGGAACCCCAAGTGAACACAGCCCCCCGCCACCCCGCTGCCGCCTGGGCCTCCCCGGGCCTGCTGGCCACCGGTCGACTGGTGACGCACGCGCTGGACCACCCGGACCGAGTGAGCCTGGACGGAACCTGGGAGTTCCAGCTGCTGCCGCACCCCGACGCGGCACCGGGGGAGTCCTGGGGCACCGTCGACGTCCCAGGAGCCTGGACCCTGCAGGACAAGGGTGACCTCCCGCACTACACCAACATCGCGATGCCCTTCGAAGCGGAGCCGCCGTACCCGCCGGCGGCCAACCCGACGGGGGTGCACCGGCGGCGGTTCGACGTGCCGCGGGAGTGGCTGGCCCGGCGGACCGTGCTGCACGTCGGCGCGGCGGAGAGCGTACTGCTGGCGCGGCTGAACGGGCACGAGGTCGGCATCAGCAAGGACTCGCACCTGGCGGCCGAGTTCGAGGTCACCGGGCTGTTGCGCGAGCACGGCAACGAACTGGTGCTGACCGTGGTGAAGTACTCCGACGCCAGTTATGTGGAGGACCAGGACCAGTGGTGGCACGGCGGGATCACCCGCTCGGTCCACCTGTACACCACCGGGCCGACCTATCTGGAGGACGTGCACGTCGTCGCCGACTTCGACGCGGAGACCGGGAGCGCCTCGCTGCGCGTCGACACACATCTAGCCACCAACAATGGAAAGCTCTCGGACGGCTGGCGGGTACGCGTACGGGTGCCCGGTCTGCTCGACGCGGTCGAGATCCCGGTGCCGGTCCTGGAACCGCCCCGGGGCATGACCCCGACGATGCCGACCGGGGACGAGATTCCGCAGCCGATGATCCCCGCGGACACCCTCGACCTGCTGAGCCTGCGCCCGGCGCGGGCGCCCCTCGGGGAGGAGGAGGCCGCCACCGCGGACCTGATCCAACAGGTGTTGTTCCCGCCGCGTCCGGGCGTGGCGGTGGTGCGCGCGTCCGGCCTGCCTGCCGCCCCGTGGTCCGCGGAGGACCCGCGCCGTTACGGCCTGGAGGTGGAGCTGCTGGACCCCGACGGCACGGTGGCGGAGCGCACCACCCTGTCCATCGGGTTCCGCCGGGTGGAGATCCGTGGACGGGACCTGCTGGTCAACGGCCGCCGGGTGCTGATCCAGGGCGTCAACCGGCACGACGCTGACCCTCACACCGGTCGTACCGTCAGCCGCGAGCGCATGGAGCGGGAACTCTCCCTGCTCAAGAGGTTCAACGTCAACGCCATCCGCACCTCGCACTACCCCAACGACCCCGTGTTCCTGGAGCTGTGCGACACCTACGGGTTCTACGTGGTCGACGAGGCGGACATCGAGGCCCACGCGTACGCCTCCTCGCTGGCCCACGACCTGCGCTACCTGCCGGCCTTCGTCGACCGGGTCGCGCGGATGGTGCGGCGGGACAAGAATCACCCGAGCGTGATCGTCTGGTCGATGGGCAACGAAAGCGGCTACGGACCCGTCCATGAGGCCGCCGCGGCCTGGGTGCGCGCCTTCGACCCGACCCGGCCGGTGCAGTACGAGGCGGCGATCCAGCCCGACTGGTACGCGGGCCACGCCGCCAGCGACATCGTCTGCCCGATGTATCCGGTGCCCGCGGCACTGCAGGCGTACTCGGCGTCCCCGGACGCGGACCGCCCGCTCATCCTGTGCGAGTTCCAGTACGCGCAGGGCAACTCCAACGGCGGCTTCGACGAGGTCTGGCGCCTACTGGAGAGCGCACCCGGCCTGCAGGGCGGCTTCGTCTGGGAGATGCTCGACCACGGCCTGGACCCGGACCGTGACGGCCGATACCGGGCGGGCGGCGACTTCGGGGACCAGCCCCACGACGGGCTCACCTGCATCAACGGACTGGTCTTCCCGGACCTCACCCCCAAGCCCGCCCTGTACGAGGCCCGGACCCTGTTCGCTCCGCTCACCCTGGCCGCGGCCCCCGACCGGGCCCGGTCGGATCTGCAGCGGGGACGGCTGCGCCTGCGCAACCGGCAGGCCTTCAGCGACACCACCGGCCTCGAGCTGTCCGCACAGGTGGAGACCTCCACCGGACCGTCGCGGTCCGTTCCGCTGTCCTGTCCCGTCATCGGACCGGGCGAAGAGGGAGTGCTGGCGCTCCCGGAGACGCTGCGGCGGGCGGCGACGGCGACGGACGCCCTGGCGGTCACCGTGATCGTGGCCACCGCGGACGATCACCCCTGGGGACCGGCCGGCACCGAACTGGCCCGCCTCCAGATCTCCCGGCCGCGCTCCTCCTCTCTCGGGTCCGCCAGGGCCGGAGTTCCGGCAGGCGTACCGCTCGACGCCGACGGCATGCTCGACCATCCCGGCCTGGGCACCGCCCCCGAGCTGTCGTTGTGGCGTGCCCTCACCGACAACGACGCCGCGGGCGTACTCGATCACCGGCTGCGCCGGACCGGACTGTTCCGCACGGAGCGCAAGCTGGTGTCCGTGACCGAAGGGCCGGGCACGGCGACCGTGGATGCGGCCTTCACGGCAGCGTTCGGGCAGGTGGTCACGCACCGGCGGACCATCACCGCCCTCGGTGGTGACGCGTTCCGGTTCGACGAGGAGGTCGTCCTCCCCGACACGTTCGAGGAGCTGCCCCGGGTGGGCCTGGTGCTGGAGACCCTTCCCGGCTTCGACTGGATCGCCTGGACTGGTCTCGGCCCGCACGAGACCTACCCGGACCGCCGGGCGTCCGGCCTGCTCGGCCGCTGGGAGAGCGCGGTTTCCGACCTCGCCGTACCGTACCTGCGCCCGCAGGAGAACGGTGGCCGTGCCGAGGTCACGGACCTGGAACTCGGTGACGCGGCCGGGCGCCGACTACGGCTGCGCACGGACCGGCCCGTCCAGATGAACGCCTCTCACCAGCGGGTCGCGGACCTGGAGTCGGTTCAGCGGGTCTGGCAGCTCACTCCGCGTCCGCAGACCGTGCTCCACCTCGACGTCGCACACCGGGGTCTCGGCACGGGGGCTCTCGGCCCGGACACTGCTCCCCTGTTCCGGGTCCGGCCGGGCCGGTACACCTGGAGCTGGGAGCTGGCCTTCGACGGTTTCCAGGACTGAGATCCAGATCTCCGCGGGACTCGCCGCGAGAACTTGAACAGCACCCTCAAGTTGGAGTTACAGTGGGGACATATCTTGAGGGGCTCCTCAAGATGATGGAGGGGATCTGATCAGGATGACTGACCGTGACGATGTGCTGGACCTCGTGGCGCGTTCCGCCGACGCGGTGAACCGGCTGGACGCGGAACAGTTCGAGAGTCTGTGGACGCCCGAGGCGGCCTGGGTGATCGACCCGCCCCTGGACTTCACCCTGGAGGGTTCCCGGGCGGAGATCGCCAAGGGGTTCGAGGCGGGGATGCGGGCGATGTGGGCGTCGTTCCTCCAGTTGATCCACAGCACGACGGTGGACATCGACGGGGACACCGCGACCGCACGGACGTACCTCACCGAACAGGGGATTCGTCTGGACGGCACCGGTCAGGTCCTGCACGGTGTCTACGAGGACACCGTCGTCCGCACCGCCGAGGGCTGGCGGTTCGCCAGGCGGCACTTCCGCTACCTCTACCTCGACCAGCCGCAGCTTGCCGGCCAGGCCGCCGCAACCGGGACGTTCGCCCTCCCCGTCGCCCGCTGAGCGGGACGGGGGCCGGTGATCCCTGCACCCCGGTTACGATGCCGGGATCACCGCTCGGCGCGGGCTCGGCGAGTTCCGGAGGAGGGCGCATGACAGGCCGACGTGACGGCACGCGGACGAGCGAGGACCCACCGTCACCCCGGCTGCGCGCGGACGCCCGCCGCAACGTGGAGAAGCTGCGCGACGCGGCCCGGGAGATCTTCCTCCGGGAGGGACTTGAGACGCCCCTCGAGGACATCGCCCGCAGGGCGGGGGTCAGCATCGGAA
Source organism: Streptomyces sp. T028 (assembly GCF_048159505.1). NCBI lineage: Bacteria > Bacillati > Actinomycetota > Actinomycetes > Kitasatosporales > Streptomycetaceae > Streptomyces > Streptomyces sp. T028. Next base: position 54,388 of record NZ_JBLRVZ010000043.1, on the reverse strand, counting down.
CCCTCTACAACCGGTTCGGCAGCCGGGCCGAGCTGATCGACCAGGCCGTCGCGGACGTGGCCGCGCAGCGGCTCGTCGCACTGGCCGGGCTCGTCGACCAGGCGCACGGCCCGTGGGCCAGGTTCGCCGCCTTCGTCTGGGGGACCTGCGAGATGCAGGCCGCCGACCGGGCGTTCAACGACGTCGTCGCCCGCCGCTACGCGGACGCTCCCCGACTGCGGGCGATCTGCGACGACAACCTCGTCGTCGGCGACGACCTCATGCGCACGGCGCAGGCCTCCGGCGTGCTGCGTCACGATGTCACCCGGGACGATCTCTACCGTCTCTTCCGGTCGATCGCGGCGCTGATCCGCGACGGGGAGCCGGACGACGGGTGGCGCCGACACCTCGAGTACTTTCTCGACGGTCTGCGCACGGGCGGGCCCACCGCACGGTGACGCGGGGACCATCGCCCGGGCGGCGGTGTTCCCGCCGCCCGCCCTGCTGTGCCGTCGTTGCCTCCGGGCACAGCACTCACAGCGTGCCCCTGCCAAGCCGCCGTCCCCGGTGGCGTCCGGGCAGGTACCGGACGCGCCGGCCCTGCGGCAAGGTCGAGATCGGCGGCGACACCAACTCCACCTCCGGGTCCAGCCACGAGCACAGCGGCGGCGACCTCGACTGCGACCGCGGCGAGTGACCCCCGAGATTCCGACACCCGGACGCTGGATGTTTCGTCATCCAGGGGGAGCGATCCGTGGTGGCAAAGCGAAGGAATTTCCCGGACGGGTTCAAACGGGACGCAGGGGCGTGGGTATCCATCTGGAGACCCTGCGGAAGTGGGTCCGCGTGGACACCCTCCGACGTTCCCGGACGCTGGACGGCGAGGGTGATGCCGGTATGACCTCCGACGAGCAAGAGGAACTCAGACGCTTGCAGTGAGAGAACGCCCGGCTGAAGAAGGACAACGAGGTCCTCCGGCAAGCCGCTGCCCATTTCGCACGGGAGACGACACGGTGGTCCGCGAGGTCCACACCGATTCCCGGGGCGTTTACGGGGCCCTGCGTATCACCCGCGCCTTGCGTGCAGGGACACGTCGTGAATCGTAGGCGCGTCGCGCGGGTCATGCGGGAACGGCAGAGCGCCGGGATAACGCGCAGGAGATCGCGGTCGCCCACCAAACCGGACCGCGCGGCGCCGTCGGCCCCCAACCTCACCCAGCGGAACTTCACCGCGCCGATGCCAGGGCTGAAACTCATCGGCGACATCACCTGCCTGCCCACGGCCGAGGGATGGCTCCACCTGCGCACGGTCATTGACCGGTGCACGCGCGAAGTCGTGGGCTGCTCGATGGCCGACCACATGCGCACCCAGCTGGTCGAGGACGCCCTTCGTATGGCCCACGCCGGTGGCCATACGGCGGTACCGCGAATTCCCATTCCGACCGCGGATCTCAGTACACGTCTCCAGCTTCTTCGCCGCACTCGAGTCGGAAATCGGCACCACCGCCTGACCGCCCCGGACGCAGGGCGCCCGCATCAGGGATGGGCCCGCCACCGACAGCGGACGAAAGGCTCGGCTACGCCGCCCGTTCATAGCGGCCACCGCACCGCTCCTGGGACAAGCAACCGCCCCGTCGTCTTCACACCACGGTCGCCGAGGATTCCCTGACGAGACCGAGTGGAACAACGGAAAGTAACCGCCCTCGCCGACCACCAGGACTCGGATTGCTCATCATCAACCGACGTGGTCAGCGTTCATGACGTCCGGATTCCGGCGTTTCCGCACGAGCCAGTGAACACGATCAAGCGGAACCCACATGCCGGAGCAACGGTGCGCAAGCAGCGCGGATAGTCCGGCGGAGCGGTCGCCGGGACGGCGGCCGACGTGGTACGCCTCGATCCGACGACGGACTCACCGGATCGGCGTGCTGCTCGCGGTCCGGCATGTCCGCACCGCGGGACGCGCCCCGCACGGGCGACCGCCGGCCCTGCCCGGACAAGCCGTGAAGCGGGCCCGGCGTGTGCGCGAGCAGCACACCGGGGCTGTCGGGGTCGGCGAGGTCTCTCCGCGCCGAACGGAAGCGTGAGCCGTCCGCGCCTGGGTCAGAGTTCGTCCTTCGGCACGTTGCTCACCCCCCGGGCACCGAGGGCGGTGAGCAGGACGACTGCCGCCGTGGCCGCGTCGTGGATGGACACTCCGTACGTGCTGGTGCTGGCGCCGCCGTTGTTGCGGTAGATCTGACTGGTGGCGGCCCAGTTGCGCATCGCTGCCACGTCGTCCGACGCCAACCTGTACGCGCGGAAGTTCTGGATCTCGGTGTAGATCCTCTTGGCCAGCGGAGAGTACCGCGCCCCTTCCGCGATGCCGACGATGAAGGTCAGCATCGAGCGGGCGACCTGGGCCGCCGAGGCGTTGCCGGTGTTGAAGTTGCGGATCTGCTGTATCGCGTTGTCGAACGTGGCGGTCCCGATGGTCAGGTCGGTCAGGTTCACCCCTGCCAGGCGGGCCAGTGCGTCGTAGCCCTCGGGCCAGGTACTGCTGCCCGCGGGACCGTTGTACCGGTGGTCGAGGGGAGGTACGTCGTTCGCCAGGTTGGCGCCGACGGTTCGGTTGTTGTCGAAGAAGTAGAACTGGACGACGTAGTAGTCGCTGAGCCGGACCCTGATGTGAAGGGTCGCGCCGTTGCTCGCCGTCGCGACGACGTCGGCGAACTGCTGGGTCTGTGACGGGTCGGTGACATCGACGTTCCTCGTCACGCCGTTGGAGTCGGTGATGGTCTGGCGCTGCGCGCCGGCGATTCTGCCCGCCGCGTTCCGCACTCCGGAGATCAGGGGGCGAAACCGTCCGCGCCGTCGGCGACGTTCCACAAGATCTGCGCGTCGGCGACGGTGCTGATGTGGTGGGAGTCCAGCTTCACGTTGTGCGCGGCGCCGGCAGACGTGGTGTGCGCCGGAGCGCTGAGGCCGACGACGCTGACCACCAGGGCGGCGGCGACCGCCAGGGTGGTGGTGCCGACGACGCGCCTGCGGAGTGAGGTGCCGGCCGGGGGCTGGGTGCTGGGCACGGGGGATTCTCCTCTGTCGAGCGGAAGTGGTCGGGGCCGGGCCACAGCGCACGGACCCGATCTCCACCACCGAGACTGACGACCCGCACATTGATCCGCATCGCCCCCGCCCGAAGGCAATCAATTGATGTGGTGGCAATTCGGCTGTCTCCTCGCATCGACCTCGATTCGTCAGCGGGATTCTTGGCTTACCTGGTCGGCGGTTCGTCCGTGTCCTCTGCCGTTTGAGGAAGGGCCGTCGCGTGTCGCCGCGGGTGCGCCGGGTTCCGCGGGCCCCGAGTGCTGCCGGTCTTCTCCTTTCGGGTCCTTGTCGGGCCAGTGCCCGGCCGGTCCGGCGACGGCCGGGAGGGCGGCGAGTCGTTGCCAGCAGGTGGCTTGGGCCCAGGGCCGGGTGGCTTCGATCCGCAGCCATCGGCGGCGAGGTTCACGGCGAGCATCCAACCGCGGTTGACTTGCCACGAGCCGGACGGCAAATCGTCCAGTCCCATGGCCTTGTCGGTGCGGACCCGGTCTTCCACCCCGGCGTGCGAGCGGTGCAGTCCGTCCAGGGACTGGCTGTGGCCTGAGCCGGCGATGCCCCGCACGTGGCGGATCTTGCTCGCGTTGACGCGGTACCGCCGGCCGGTCCTGGCCTCGAACGCGGTCAGCTTCTTCGGGTGCCGCCGGGACGGGCGGACACGGCGGACGATCAGCCGCATGCCCTGCGGCCAGTCCTCGCGGGTGTCCAGTCCGGTCAGTTCGGCGACGACTAGCCGCAGCTTTGCGATGGACTGCTCGTCGGCGTCGGTGATCTTCCAGCCGACCGTGTAGCGGACCGTGCGCCGGGTGGCGTTCAGGGCTTCGAGGCGTTCCAGCAGCCCGTGGGTGGCTCCGGCATCGTCCGCCCGGACGAGGATCTTCGCCGCTGAGGAGCCGGGGATCTGCGCGCGGGCGCCGGTGAGCACACGGATGTGGACGGCCACCGTGTTCGCACCGGCGTTCCCCGGTCGCAGCAGGTGTGTCGTACCACCCCCACGGCGAGCCGTTCCGACAGGACCGGAAGACCTCCGTCGCGTTGGTGATCCACCGGGGAGCCCCGCAGGCCACACCCGCGTGTCTGTCCTCCCGATCGGTCCTGACCCCGGACGAGGTCGGGCCGAACGACGGTGTCCTGCTGTTCCGAGGCGCGGGCATGGCGCCGCTGGTGCACCGGTTCGCCACGGGCATGGGCGCCGGGCTGCCGCCGGTCGCGGTGCCGGCACTCCTGCTGGACCGGGCCGACGTGCGGTCGGCCCTGGGCTCCGGGGCCGCCAGCCGTCTGCTGGAATCCGAGCAACCGGACCTGCTGGAAGCAGCGTTGCGCTGCACGGCCGCGGGGAGGGCCGTACTCGCGGCGGACATCTCCGTCGTGCGGCACCGCCTCGCGCACCGGGCGGCGGCGAGGCGGTCGGACGAGCCCGCCGCGGTGACACGTCGGCTGCTGCTGCCGACGGACATGACGGCACGTACCGCGACGGTGCCCGGCCACCAGCCGTGCCTTTCCCGACGGGAGGGGCAGCTCATGGGTCTGCTGTCGTCCGGCCGTGGCATCCGGAGGTGTTCGCCGTATGGCGGTGACGGACCTGACGGCCGGGAACTACCTGAGCCGCATCTCCATGAAGCTGGGGGTCTCCTCGGGGTGGGACCCACCGGCCTCGGCCGCTCGTGCCGACGCCGCGTGACATGAGTGGCAGCGGCGGGCGACAAGCCGCGCTACGCGGCGGAAATGTGGTAGCTGGCGATGCTTCCGTCCTTCAGCTGCGGGATGTACACCAGACGGTAGTGGGCGGAGCCGCCGGGGCGCACGTAGGGGAATTCCACCGTGCGGTCGGTCTGCCACCACCAGTCCGTGGCCAGGTAGCAGGAGTTCGGCGGAAATTCCATTTCGGGAATGCTCCATGGCGCTGCCCGCGAAATTGACTCGGATCGAGTCGGGCAGCGCCTGATTTGAATTTTCTGACGGGACCGGCGTCCCCGGGCTGACCGGTGAGCGGCCCCCGACGGCTCTGGGGATGTGTCCGTCGGGGGCCGCTCGTGCCCCGTCACCGGCGTGTCCGGGGGAGAAGGCCCGGTGACCCGGGTGGGCAATGCCCACGATTTCGCCTGGCGGGTTGATCAACAGCTCCCGCCCCCGAAGGCAATCAACTCTGTGACCTGCGTGTGATGCTCCGGCGGACGCCGGTCACCGGTTCGACTCCGGGACGCGGCCGACGGCTCACCCGCTGCCGGACGCCGCACCGTCGCACACCCGCGTGTACGGCACGTTCTGTACCCGGGAACGCCACTCGGCGCGGGTGAGGACGGCCCCTCGGACGCGGGCGCAGACTTCGGAGAGCGCCTGCTCGGTGCCGATGGGACAACTCTGGAGCGGAACATGCGGAGAGGCCACGTACAGCGTGGTGCCCTCGGGGGAGAAGGCGAGGGACGTGATGCCGTCGCCCGGCGTGGTGAGAGGCCCGCCCAGCGGCTGGCGGGTGGCCACGTCCCAGAGCTGGACGGAGCCGGCGTCGCCGCCGACCGCGAGGGTCGCGCCGTCCGGGCTGACCGCCACCGCGGTCACCCCCTCCGGACTGCCGTCCAACGGCGCCGGGAACGTGTCGCGCAGGACAGCCGCCCGATGCTCCAGTCCCGCGTCCCACAGAGCGACACGGCCGGTCCGGTCGCCCGCCGCGAACAGCGTCCCGTCGGCCGCGAATCCCATGGCACCCGACCCGTCGCCCTGCACCAGGGTCTTCGGAACGGCGCGGCCGGGGACCGCCGTGCCCGCCGGGAGGGACTGGGAGTTCTCGGGAAGCGCGGCGATCCCGCCGTCACCGACGAAGAGACGGCCGTCGGGACGGACGACGGCCCGTCCGCTCGTCATGTCGTCCAACACGGCGGTCCTGCGGTGCCGGGCCACGTCCCACACCTCGTCCCGTACCCCCTCGGACGTCGCCGGAAGGGCGGCGAACAGGAGGTGTCCGCCGAGTCCCAGGGTGATGCTGAGCGCCGACGGCCCCGACAACTCCAGAGTGCTCTGGGCCCGGTCCTGAGCCGGGTCCCAGACTGTCAGCGGCTGCGAGGCCAGCTCCCTGCCGGGTACGGAGACGCCGTACGCGAACGACTTCCCGTCCGGTCCGAACGCCATCAGCGGCACCGTCTCCTCCGGCGCGACGGGGGTCGACGGGTCGCGGGGGACGGGGACGTCGGCCGGGGGCAGGGAGCGCGCCCTGCGGAGGCCGGTGACGGCGCGCAGCGTGAAGACGTAATGGGAGCCCGTGCGTACGGCGGTGGCGTACGTACGGCCGTCGGGGCTCAGCAGTTCCGCGTCCACCGGGGTGGGGCGCCATGCCGACGTGACGGACGGACCGAGGTCGAGGGTGTGCACGGTGCCGCCCTCCAGATAGCGCAGGGTCCGGCCGTCCGGTTCCCAGAAGGGGCCGCCGTACGGACGTCGGCCGTCCAGTGGTTGGCGGAAGACCTGGGCGTCCGGGAACGCGAGTCGCCACACGTGGATCTCGTCGTGGCCCACCGTTCGCCAGGAACTTCCCGTCGTCGCTGACGGACGCCCAGGTCGCCCCGGGCTCGGCCAGTTCGGCGAGCCGGCGGCCGGTCCGGGTGTCCCAGACGGTCACGTCCCGGTCGGTGACGATGGCGAGACGGTGGCAGGGGCCGATCAGAACCGCGACGGCGCACCCGCGCAGGCGTCGCGGACCCGCTGCCAGCCCCCTGGTAGCACGCGGCCGCCGGCGGTGTCCCACAACCGCGGCGACCCTCCCGAGGAGCACACCGCGACGAGTCGGCCGTCGGTGCTCGCCTCGGCGGCGGCCGACGGGTCCGCCGTGGTCTCGAAGAGCGTTCTGCCGTCGGCGACCGCGCGCAGGCGCACCTGGTCGCCGTCCTGGGCGAGGTACGCCCGTGCGTCGCGGGTGAGCGCGACCGAGGTGGTGAACGGCAGGGAGTCCGCACCGCCCGTCCACCGTCCGGTGACCGTGTTCCACAGGCGCTGGTGGTCCCCGACGCTGACGACGAGGGTACGGGTGTCGACGGCCTCGACGACTGAGGAGCCGACCGGCAGGCTGCCTTGGGCCAGGGGGCGGTGGCCGGTCACGTCCCAGGTGCGCCACATGCCACCGACGGCGCTGAGCAGCGTACGGCCGTCGGCAAGGAGGAAGCGGGCCGCGGTGACATCACGGCCGGAGCCGGGTCCTGGGCCGGGGTCGCCGCTGACGTCCCGCTCCGGGGCGGAGCCGGGGCCAGGGTCGGTGAAGGCGTCCCGCTCGGGCTGGAACAGGGAGCCCTGAACGGGGGCAAACCTAGGGGAGGGAACGGTTCTTTCGGGCAAAAAGAGCGTAGAGATTGGTTGAATGTGGCTTTCGCCGCCTCAGGTCCTGACTCCGGCGGTTCATCGGGCGTCCTTACTCTGACGTTCGCGGAGCGTTTTTCCAGTCAGCCGGGCGCCGGGGCCTGACCGGCCGGCTGCGGGAGGAGTCGACCGCCGTGCGTGCGCGGGTGACTGCCTCGCCGGGATCGCCCGCGGTGTCGGCGCCCGCTCGTCATCCGAACACGGTGTTCTGCAGAGCTGCGGCGTAGCGGTCGAGCAGTGCGCCGAACTGCTCGATGTCGTCGTGCGACCAGTCGTGCAGCAACTCGCCGAGCATGGCGATCGACGTGTCCACGACGGCCTGGTGGGTGCGGCGGCCGGTCCCGGTGACGGTGATACTCACGGCGCGTTGGTCGCCTTCGTCGGTCGCCCGCTCGACGAGGCCGCGGGTCTCCATGCGGGCCAGCACCTTGCTCACGTTGGAGGCGCCGGTTCCAGTCTGCTGTGCCACGTGCGAGGGCCGGGCCGAACCGCCCGCGCGCATCAGGACGTTGAGCACCGTCATCGACGCCGGATCGATGCCCGCCCCCGCGCGCTCGATGATGACTTCCTGGATTCCGGCCGCGGCCCAGCGGCTCAGGATGTTGGCGAAGGAGTCGTGAAGCGCGGTCAGTCCGGCCACCTCCGATGTGGTCACGGCGTCGCCCGGTGTCGCTCGCGCCATATGTGCTTGTCCTTCCTGCCGGCCCCTGTGCCGATCCTCACCCGCCGGGGCAGCCGTCACCGTCATGATCTCATCGCGCCGCCCGGCGGTACAGCGGTCCCCGTCCCGTGCCGTCCCCGGCCGCGGCCCCGCCTCGGGCGGACCGATCCCGAACGATCCCTTGCCCTCGGTGCGGGGCGGGTTTACTGTCCACAGGACAGTAAATGGCGGCTTGCCCCCGTGGCCGCGATCGGGGCGAGCCGTGTCCGCCCGTCGCGCCGCCGAACCGTTCTGTCGTCGCGCAGCCAGCACGCACCCCGCGTGCGGATTCTGCCACCATCCCCTGGACGAGGGAGCCTTCGTGTGCCCTGACCGCAGCCCCGGGCAAGTGCTGCCGCTCACGCGGACGCCCGGTTGCCGTTGCCTGCGCGCGACACCGGGGAGCTACGTACGCCGTCCGGGGCGGCCGCCCGACTCCTGGGTCGCCGACGTCCAGGCGGGCGCGCGCCGGCCGACCACACCCCCAGCACACCCTGACGGCGCGGACCCCGTCCGGGAGCGAGCCCACGAAACCTCACGGAGGTGCGTATGACCCGGATCCACGAGGCCCGGCAGCTGACCACCGGCTACAGCTGGACGGAGTGTCCGCGCTGGCACGACGGGCGCTTCTACTTCTCCGACATGTACAACCACCGCGTCGTCACCGTCACCGAGAACGGTGAGGCCGACGTCTACCTCGACCTGAACGACCGCAAGAGCCTGGTCGACGAGGAAGTCGTGTGCGTCGGCACCGGCTTTCTGCCGGACGGCCGACTTCTCGTCAACTCCATGTGGGAGCAGGTCGTCCTGGTCCACGACGGCAGCACCACGGAGGTCTACGCCGACCTGCGCGGCCTGGCGGTCAGCCCGATCAACGACATGGTGGTCGACGCACAGGGCCGGGCCTACATCAGCCAGCTCGGCTACAACCTCTTCGCCGGCGAGAGCGCGGCCAAGGCGCCGCTGCTGGTCGTGGAGCCGGACGGCACCCCACGTGTCGCCGAGGAGGGCGGCGTCTTCGACGGCGCCAACGGCATGGGCATCACGGCGGACGGCCGGACGCTGATCACCGCCGAGGTCGACGGCCTGCGGTTGACCGCGCTGGAGATCAAGGACGACGGCTCGCTCGGGGCCCGCCGTACGTTCTTCGACGGCCAGATCATGATGGACGGGATGTGCGTCGACGAGGAGGGCGCGGTCTGGGGGGCGTCCCCGATCAGCGGTGTGCTGCGGGTCCTCGAAGGCGGTCCGGCCGTGGCCTCCGTCGACCTTCCGGCCGAGCAGGCGGGCATGGGTGTCGCCTGCGCGCTCGGGGGCGCCGACCGCAGGACCCTTTTCATCACCTGCGGTGTGGAGGTCTTCGACCGCGAGAAGTCCCGCACCGAGGGCCGCGGTTCGATCTGGACCGCCCGGGTCGACGTGCCCGGCGGCACTACCCGCCCCTGACCCGACCGGTCCTCCGGAACCAGCGGAGCACACCCACGCCCACCACCACGGAATCCGCCGACCGGCGTCTCGGACTCCACCGTCCGGGGCTTGCCGTCCCGGAGCCAGGGGCCACCCTCCCGCCACCGGCTGCCGGCCCGCCCTCCGGCGTCCAGGACTCCACCACCCCAGCGTCGTCGTCCGACGGCGCCCTTGGCCCCGCCCACGGGCACCAGCCCCCGCGCTGTCAACCACTCCGGCTCAATGACGAGAACGACGAGGTACTGACATGGCACCACTCGACTTCACCGGAGGCGCGGTCGTCGTCACCGGCGCAGGACGCGGCATCGGCCGCGCGCACGCTCACCTGCTCGCCGCCCGTGGCGCGTCCGTGGTCGTCTGCGACCCCGGCGGCGACCCCGACGGCGCGAACCCGTCCGCCGCGCCCGCCGAGCAGGTGGTCAAGGAGATCGTCGAGGCCGGCGGTACCGCCGTGGCCTCGACGGAGTCCGTGGCCACCGAGGAGGGAGCCGCGGCGATCGTGCGGACCGCGCTCGACGCCTTCGGCCGACTCGACGCCGTGATCAACAACGCCGGCATCTTCCGGCCCGCCCCCTTCGGCGAGACCTCCCCGCAGACGTACCAGAAGTACCTGGACGTGCACTACCTCGGCAGCCTCCTCGTCTCCCGCGCCGCCTGGCCGCACCTGGTGGCGTCGGGGAACGGACGTATCGTCAACACCGTCTCGGCGTCCCTGCTGGGCGTGCCCGACATGGTCCACTATGGCTCCGCCAAGGGCGCTGTCTACGGCCTGACCCGCAACCTCGCCGTGGCCGGCCACGCCGTCGGGATCAAGGTCAACGCGGTGGCCCCCGGCGCCGGCACGCGCATGGTCGAACTCACCGGCGACACCCTGCCGGAGGGGATGCTCGAGTACATGATGACCAGCATGCCGCCCGAGCTCGTCTCGCCGGTCGCGGCCTACCTGGCGCACGAGAGCTGCGCCGTCACCGGCGAGGTCTTCAACGTCGCGGGCGGGCTGGTGAACCGCATGGTCATGGTCAACACCGCGGGCATCGTGGACCCGGAGCTCACCCCGGAAACCGTGGCCGAGCGGATCGGGGAGATCCTCGGCACCGACGGAGCCCAGCCCGTCGAGCTGATGCTGCCCCAGTCACAGCCCTGACCCCGCGTCATACCAGGAACGCCCACGCCGCACGGCCCCAACTCGCAGCCCAGGAGGCAAACCCATGGCCGACGACACATGGACGGTGGAGGTCGACGGGGAGGCATGCATTGGCTCCGGCGTCTGCGCCTCGGTGGCCCCCCTGCACTTCGCCGTCGAGAACGGCAGGTCCCGCCCCCTCGCCGAACGCGTCGTGCCCGCCGACGAGTTGAGGGACGTGGTCGTCCTGTGCCCCGGCGCGGCCGTCCTCGTCCGCGACGGGGCCGGCCAACTCGTCGACTGAGTCGGCTCGGCCCCCGTCGGTACGTGCCTTTCCGTACGTCGCCTTCCGCACCTCCGGCTTCGTACGTCCATCCGCATCCGCCGCTGTCGAGGGAGACACGCGATGACCAGTGAGACCGCGCCCTTTCCGTTCCCGCCGCTGCCGCCCGAGGAGGCCCTGGAGGCCTTCCGCAAGGTGCGCGCGGACCGGCCGATGACCAAGGTGACCATGCCGTACGGCGGTGACGTGTGGGTGATCCACCGGCACGCCGCCGCCAAGCGGATGCTGGAGGACCGCCGCTTCGTCCGCCAGCCCTTCCGTGAGCGCGAGGTGCCGTACTTCGTCCAGTTCCCGCCGTTCCTGCTGGGCACCTTCCAGTGGGCCGACCCGCCGGAGCACACCCGCCTGCGCCGTCTGGTCGCCCGTGCGTTCACCGCTCGCCGTGTGGAGCAACTCCGCCTGCGCGCGCAGGAGATGGCCGACACCCTGCTCGACCGCATGACCGCAGGCGGACGCCAGGAGGGCGACTTCGCCCAGGAGTTCGCCATCCCGTTCCCCATCCGGGTGCTGTGCGAGCTGATCGGCGTCCCGGAGGAGGACCGGGACAGGTTCATCGGCTGGTCCCACGCCCTGCTCGCGGTCTCCGGGATGACGGAGGAGCAGACCATGCAGAACAGCATCGAGCTGTACGGCTACCTCGCCGAACTCATCGCGCGGCGGCGTGCCGAGCCCCGGGAGGACCTGCTCAGCATGCTGGCCGCGGCCGAGCAGAAGGACGACTCGCTCAGCGACGACGAGATCCTGCCCATCGCGATGCTGGTCCTGGTCGGAGGCTTCGACAACACCGCCAACTTCATCACGCTCGGTGTCACCACGATGCTGCACAACCCCGACCACCTGAAGCTGCTGCTGACGGACATCGACACCATCACCCCCACCCTGGTCGAGGAGACCCTCCGCCACGGAGGATTCGTGCAGGGACAGCCCGTCGGCGGCGGCGGGGGCCTGCCCCCGCACCTGGCGAGCGAGGACGTGGAGATCGACGGTCAGCTGATCCGCAAGGGCGAGTGCGTGCTCGTGGACATCACGGCGGCCAACCACGACGAGAACGCCTTCGACGTCCCGGACGCCTTCGACATCACCCGCAAGCCGAACCCGCATCTGACACTCAGCCACGGCCTGCACCACTGCCTGGGGGCTCCGCTGGCCCGGATGGAGATGCAGGTGGCCCTGGCCACCGTCTTCCGCCGGCTGCCGGGCCTGCGGCTGACGGGTGAGGCCGTCGAGGTCACCGAGACCCTGACCGGCGGGGTCAGCAGCCTCCCCGTGGCCTGGTGAGCGGGCTGCCCCCGCAGCCCCCGGCGCGACGCGTGGCGGTCGTCGGCGCCGGGCCCGCCGGGCTCTACGCGGCCGAGGAGCTGATCCGCCAGAACCGTCACGACGTACGCGTCGACGTACTGGACCGGCTGCCGACGCCGTACGGCCTGGTGCGCTACGGCGTCGCCCCCGACCATCCCCGGATCAAGTCGATCATCGGCTCGCTCCGCAAGGTGCTGGACGACCCGAGGGTCGTCTTCCACGGCGGGGTCGAAGTGGGGACGGACCTCACACGGCGTGATCTGCTCGAACGCTACGACGCGGTGGTCTACGCGGTCGGGGCCGCCGGCGACCGCCGCCTGGGGGTCCCCGGCGAGGACCTTCCCGGGAGCTGCTCCGCGAGCGCGTTCGTGTCCTGGTACAGCGGTCACCCGGACGCGCGTCCGCCGCTGTCGCTCGACACGGAGCGGGTGGCCGTGATCGGCGCCGGAAACGTGGCGCTCGACGTGGCGCGCGTCCTCACCCGGCCGGTCGCGGACCTGGAGCGCACGGACATGCCGGAGGCGGTGCTCGCCGCACTGCGCGACAGCGCGGTGCGCGAGGTGGTGGTGCTCGCCAGGCGCGGACCGCGGCACGCCCGTTTCACGCCCAAGGAACTGCGGGAGCTGGGCGAGGTGGACGGGGTGGATGTCATCGTCGACCCACGCCAGCTCACCGGATCGGAGAACACGGACGCGGACCGGACCGCCCAGGCCACCCTCCGCGCTCTGGCCGACCTCGCGGCCCGCCCACCGCTCGGCGCACCGCGCCGCATCGAACTGCGCTTCTTCACCCGCCCGCGCCGGGTGCTGGGTGGGCACCGGGTGACGGGACTGCTGACGGAACGTACCCACGGCGGACCCGACGGCATGTCGGAGGGCACCGCCGAACTCTCCGCCCTGCCCGTCGGCGCCGTGCTCCGCGCGATCGGCTACCGGAGGCTCCCGCTGGACACGGTGCCCTTCGACGCCGCCCGCGGTGTCGTGCCCAACGACCGCGGACGCGTGCTCGACACGGAGGGAACGCCGTGCCCGGGGGAGTACGTCACCGGCTGGCTCAAACGCGGGCCGAGCGGTGTGATCGGCACCAACAAACTCGACTCCGCGCAGACGGTGGCCCTGCTCCTCGATGACCTGGACCGGCTGCCGGTACGTCAACTCCCGGACCTGACCGGCCTGTTGATAGGCCGGGGAATCCGCCCGGTCGGCCTGTCCGGCTGGGCCCGCATCGACTCCGCCGAGCAGGACCTCGGCGCGACGCGCGGCCGGGACCGCACGAAGATCGCCGACTGGCCGACGCTGCTGCGGCTCGGCCGCACAGACCGCCCCGTACCAGTGGAACCAGAGGAACTGCCATGGCCTTCCTGATCGGCGACGCCTGCGTCGACGTCAAGGACCGCACCTGTACGTCCGTCTGCCCCGTCGACTGTATCTACGAGGGCGACCGCAAGCTGTACATCAACCCGGCCGAGTGCATCGACTGCGGTGCCTGCGAGCCGCTCTGTCCGGTGGAGGCCATCTACATCGAGGACGACGTACCCGACGCACTGCGCTGGGCGGTCGCGGACAACGAGGCCTTCTTCACCCAGCCGCTGCCGGGACGGGCCGCCCCCCTCGGACCGGCACCCGGCGGCGCGCGTGACCTGGGCCCGATCGGGGCGGACACTCCGTACGTCGCGACGCTGCCGGGCGGGCGGCGCAGGCCGTCGTCATGACCGGTGGGCGCCGGGCCCTCCGTCCGGACCGCTGCCTTCCCGTGCCGGGGCATCGCGTCGTGGACCGTCGGGCCTTCGGCCGGATCACCCGGGCCGACCGGTACGCCGTCGCGCCCGCAGTCCATTCCGAAGGAACTCGCACACCGGCACCCGAACCATGTGAACGATGATCAGGGCCGACGGCGCGAGGTCGCGCTCGCCCCTGCGTGACGCCCGAGCGGCCAGGCCTCCTGCCCGTGCGCTCCCGCCGAGCGACGGGCTCTGCGTCCCGATGTGTGCTGCGGGTCCACTGAGTGGAACTACTCGTGGCCCGTCGCGTCGGACCGTGATTAGTGTCGGCCGCGTGGAGCTGGACGTTCCCACCCCGGGGGCGGTTCCCGACACAGTGAGGAAGTGGCACGGATGGCAGAGCGAGCCCACGGAGGGACGGCAGTGAACAGGGCCGCCGCGGTGGCCGCGGCGGCCTCACGGCTGTCCCGCGCGGGGACGGAGCGCAGCCCGTGCGCTCCCGTCCGTGACCTGCTCGGAACGACGGACATCGCGGCTGCGTACGAGGTACAGCAGCGGCTGGCGCAGCGGAAGCTGGACCTCGGCGCGCGCGTGGTCGGCCGCAAGATCGGGCTCACCTCCGCGGCCGTGCAGCGGCAGGTGGGCGTGGACCGGCCGGACTTCGGGATCCTGTTCGACGACATGAACATGTCGGACCGGGCCGCGGCCGTGCCCAGTGCGCGGCTCCTGCAGCCCCGGGTCGAGGCCGAGATCGCTTTCGTCCTCGGCGAGGACCTGGACGAGGCGGACCTGGACCTGAAGCGGGTGCGCGGCGCCGTCGACCATGCCCGGGCCGCCCTGGAGATCGTGGACAGCCGGATCGCCGGCTGGGACATCACGATCACGGACACCGTCGCCGACAACGCCTCCTCCGGCCTGTTCGTCCTGGGCCCCGAGCAGGTGACCCTCGACGGCTTCGAGCCCCGCGAGGTCACCATGACGATGACCCTTGACGGAAGCGAGGCGTCGACGGGCAACGGAGCCGCGTGTCTCGGGGACCCGCTGGAAGCCCTGCTCTGGCTCGCGCGCACGGCCCGCGAGTTCGGGGAGCCGCTGCGCGCCGGGCAGGTCGTGCTCTCGGGGGCGCTCGGCCCCCTGGTGCCGGTCGGTCCCGGAGCCGTCGTGCATGCCGAGATCTCCGGACTCGGCTCCGTATCCGCCACGTTCACCGGCACGAAGTGAGGTCGAGGTGAAGAAGACCAAGGTCGCCGTCATCGGGTCGGGCAACATCGGCACCGATCTGATGATCAAAGTGATGCGGCTGTCGGACACCCTGGAGATGGCCGCCCTGGTGGGCATCGACCCGGAGTCGGACGGCCTGGCCCGCGCCGCCCGGCTCAAGGTGCCCACGACCGCCGAGGGGGTGGAGGGACTGATCGCGCTGGAGGGGTTCGAGGACATCGCCATCGTCTTCGACGCCACCTCGGCCAAGGCCCACGTGGAGAACGCGAAGCGGCTCGCCCCGTACGGCAAGATCCTGGTGGACCTCACCCCGGCCGCCGTCGGACCCTACGTCGTCCCGCCGGTCAACCTGGACGAGCACGTCGAGAAGTCAGCGACGAACCTCAACATGGTGACCTGCGGCGGCCAGGCCACCATCCCGATCGTGCACGCGGTCAGCCGGGTCACCCCGGTCGCCTACGCCGAGATCGTCGCGTCGATCGCGTCCCGCTCGGCCGGACCCGGCACCCGCGCCAACATCGACGAGTTCACGGAGACCACCTCCGCGGCCATCACCTCCGTCGGCGGCGCGCTGCGCGGCAAGGCCGTCATCGTGCTCAACCCAGCCGAACCGCCCCTCATCATGCGGGACACCGTCTACTGCCTGACCGGCGACGTGGACGAGCGGGCGGTCGTCGACTCGGTCACCGAGATGGTCGCGGCCGTCGCCGAGTACGTGCCGGGGTACCGGCTCAAGCAGGACGTCCAGTTCACCCCCGTACCGCCGGACGAGCCGGTGCACACCCTGCTGCCGCCAGGAGCACCCGAGGTGACCACCAAGGTCACCGTCTTCCTGGAGGTCGAGGGCGCCGCCCACTACCTGCCCGCGTACGCCGGCAATCTCGACATCATGACCTCCGCCGCTCTCCGCGTCGCCGAGCGCTTCGCCGAGCGCGTCCTGACCGAGGTGACCTCCCGATGACCGACACCGCCCCGCCCCGCCTCTACATCCAGGACGTCACCCTGCGGGACGGCATGCACGCCGTCCGGCACCGCATCGACCCCGCCGACGTCGCCCGTATCGTGCGCGCCCTCGACGCCGCCGGCGTGGACGCCGTCGAAGTGGCCCACGGCGACGGCCTGGCCGGCGGCAGCCTCAACTACGGACCCGGCAGCCACAGCGACTGGGAGTGGATCGAGGCGGCCGCGGACGCGCTCGACCGCGCGGTCCTCACCACCCTGCTGCTGCCCGGCATCGGCACCATCGCCGAGCTCAAGCGGGCCTACGCGCTCGGCGTGCGCTCGGTGCGCATCGCCACCCACTGCACGGAGGCCGACGTGTCGGCCCAGCACATCGCCACGGCCCGCGAACTGGGCATGGACGTCTCCGGCTTCCTGATGATGGCCCACATGGCACCGCCGGCCGAACTGGCCCGCCAGGCGGCCCTGATGGAGTCCTACGGTGCCCACTGCGTGTACGTCACCGACTCGGGCGGGCGCCTCACCATGAAGGGCGTCCGCGACCGCGTCCGCGCCTACCGCGACGTACTGGACGAGCGGACCCAGATCGGCATCCACGCGCACGAGAACCTCTCCTTGTCCGTCGCCAACTCGGTGATCGCGGTGGAGGAGGGGGCGATCCGCGTCGACGCCTCACTGGCCGGACAGGGCGCGGGAGCGGGCAACTGCCCCATCGAGGCCTTCGTCGCCGTCGCGAACCTGCACGGCTGGAAGCACGACTGCGACCTGTTCGCCCTCCAGGACGCCGCCGACGACATCGTACGGCCGCTGCAGGACCGTCCCGTCAGGGTGGACCGGGAGACGCTCACCCTCGGGTACGCGGGCGCCTACTCCAGCTTCCTGCGCCACGCCGAGGCCGCCGCCGCGCGCTACGGCCTGGACGCCCGGGACATCCTCGTGGAGGTCGGGCGGAGGGGGCTGGTCGGCGGCCAGGAGGACATGATCGTCGACATCGCACTCGACCTCGGCGGGGCGCGGCACGGAGGGTGAGACCGGCGGTCCGCCGGACGGGGGGCGGGAGAGGCGGTGCGGGGTGCCCCTCCCGCCCCGCGCCGTTCGTTTACGCTCACCAAGTTCCCGGTGACCGGGACCGTTTCAGCGGTCGGGCCGACCGTCGGCGTCGCAACGGCTCGGCCGCGTCGGTGCGTTGTCCTCGGCCGGGGAGGCGCACGACGGATCCGCGCCCGAGCCGGTGCGAGCGGGTTCGACCGCCGCGGATCGAGTGAGGGTCGTGCCCTCGTGGACAGACGCACACCGGCCGGTCGGGCCGCTCGCCGAAGCGCTCGCCTGCTCGGCCGACGCGAGGGCCGGAGGATCAGGGTTCGCCGTACTCAGTCACGTGCCAGGCCGGGCAGATGGTTGTCCGACTGCTGCCGCCAGGGGCAGGTTCGGGTCCAGCTGCGGGGCGCCGTCGATCACCGCGTCGAGGGGATGGCGCATCCGGCCACGGCTCAGGAACACCCGCTTCGCCAGGGCTCCGACCGTCGCCCGGAACAGGGCCGGCTTCAGGCGGGGGTATCCGGTCACCGGGTAACGGATCCGGCTACCGCCCCTGTTCCGCTGCCCGGCTCAGGGGCGGCCGAGACCAGGCCGACCGCCGTGGGACGGCCCGTCGGAATCGAGGGCGCGCGCCGCCGGGCCCGCCGTGACTCCGTGGCGAGCCGGATTCCCGCAGAATACTGTCCGTCGGACATCTTCCAACCCGGCCGGGCCACTGCTAGCGTCAAAATTAGATTTCGTTCTAGTTTCGGCGAGAGGTGCTGGCATGAACTCAGCGCTGAGCAGCACTGCCGGGTCCACCCTTGAGCGGGAGGCACTGCCCCCGTCCATGGTCGAGCGGATCACCCTGATCATGGATCTCTTCGACCGTCCGTACGCCCATCTGAGCCTGGAGGACGTCACCGGCCGCACCGGACTGCCGCGCTCCACCTCACACCGGATCCTCGACCAACTCGTGGGCGTGGGCTGGCTGGAGCACATGACGACGGGTTACCGGCTCGGTCCCAGGGCCCTCGGTCTCGGCGGCCGGGACACCGGCCACAGTGCGTTGCGCGCCGCCGCGGCTCCCGCGCTCCACCAACTCGCCGTCCGTACCGGGATGGTGGTGCACCTCGCGGTCCTGGAGGACACCGAGATCTACTACCTGGACAAGGTCGGTGGCCGAACCGCCGTCGACGTGCCGTCCCGGGTCGGCGGACGTGCGCCGGCCCATTGCACGGCGCTCGGCAAGGCCATGCTCGCCTGGCTGACACCGGACCAGATCGAGTACGAGTACGCCAGGGGCGTTCCGGCCCGCACACCCAGCAGCATCACCAGCCGGGACCGGCTGCACCAGGAACTCAGCCGCGTCCGCGACCGGCACGGTCTCGCCTACGAGCGGGGCGAGTGTTTCGGCGGCGTCGGCTGTGTGGGGGTCGCCCTGCGGGGCGCCTCTGGGCTCCTCGGCGCGCTTTCCGTGGTCGGCGAGGCCGATGCGCCGCTCGAACGGTTCGCACCGCTCGCGCTCGCCGCCGCCCGCGGCATCGTGGACGAACTCGCCCGCCTGCCCCGGCTGCCGTCCGCGGTCCTGCCGGCCCGTCGCACCCGGACCGGGCCGCAGTCCGCCCTCCGTGCCTCGGACGGGCGGTCCGTCACCACCACGGGGTAGCGCTCCGGCCCCGAGCGCGTGTTTCGACGGCCCGCTCTCCCGTCGCCGGACCGGGACCGTGCTTGGCTCCGACTCCGTATCCAGGACGGGGTGGCCCGCCACCACGGTGGGGCAAGCGGCCCTGGCGTGGTCCGGCCACCGTGCGAACCGGTTCGCGGGCCTCGACCCACACCTCCACGATGGGGTGGCGCCCCGGCCCGGGCGCGGGGTCTCGCCGGCCGGTGCTCCTGCCGCCGTATCGGGAGGACCGGCGTCCGCCCCTCTGTCGGTCCGCAGTGGGGCAACGGCCCCGGCGCGGTCCCGCTGGCCGGGATGTGTGTGCCATGGCTCACCGGGTGCCTGGTTAGCGTCCATACCGACAGCGATCCCGACGCCGGAGGTGGCGAGGACCATGACCGAGGTGACGAACCGGGCACCCGGCTACGCCGAGACCTTGCGTGAACTACCCACGGACGAAGGGGTGTTGCGTTACCACGAGGTCGGGGACGGGCCGCCCCTGCTGTTGCTGCACGGCTCCGGCCCCGGGGTGACCGGCTGGCGCAACTACCAGGGCAACCTGGCCGCGTTCGCCGGGCACTTCCGCTGCCTGGTCCTGGAGTTCCCGGGATTCGGGGTGAGCGATCCGACCGACGAGCACCCGATGGTGGCCGCGCCGAAGGCCGTGTCGCGCTTCCTCGACGGACTTGGCCTGGACCGGGTCGACGTGGTGGGTAACTCCATGGGCGGGATCGTCGCGGTGAACCTGGCTATCGCCAGGCCCGGCCTGTTCCGGCGCATCGTGACCGTCGGCGGCATCGGCCGCAGCCTGTTCAGCCCCGCCCCCGGCGAGGGCATCAACCTGCTGGTGGACTTCACCGAGAACCCGACCCGGGAAGCCCTGGTGCGCTGGATGCACTCAATGGTGTACGACCCGGCCGTCGTCACCGACGCGATGGTGGAGGAGCGCTGGACGCAGGCCACCGACCCGGACACCCTCGCGGCCGCCCGGCGGATGTACGGGCGCAAGGCGATCGCGGCGGGCTTCGCCGCGGCGGAGGCGAGTGACCGGCCGCCGTACTGGGCCATGCTGCACAAGGTCACCGCCCCCACACTGGTCACCTGGGGTCGCGACGACCGGGTCAGCCCGCTGGACATGGCCCTGCTGCCCATGCGCACCATGCCGAGCGCGGAGCTGCACGTCCTTCCCCGGTGCGGTCACTGGGTGATGATCGAGCAGAAGGCCGCCTGGGAGAGCGCTGTACTCGCCTTCCTCACCAGGCCCGGCGACGAGACCTGAGACCACCGTCCACATCCGGACCCCGGGCGGCGGCCTCTATCCTGGAACGGCCGAGGGCCTGAGGCCGGGGATACCGACAGACAGGGAGACCCGTGCCACGAGTCGCCGAGGTACGCAAGACCGCGGCAGCGCCCTCGTCCGAGCGCCAGAACGAGCGCTGGGACCGCATGCTGGCCGCCGCGGCCGAACTCGGCGCCGGGACGGCGTACGAGCAGGTGCAGATGCAGGAGATCGCCCGCGTCGCCGATGTGGCTGTCGGCACGTTGTACCGGTACTTCCCGTCCAAGGCGCGGCTTTTCACCGCGGTGTTCAACGCCCGGGTGGCGCGCTTCGTCGCGGAGGAATGGCCGACCGGGGACGGGGACGGAGCCGAGAAGGTGGGTGAGCGGCTCGCGGCCCTCACCCGCCGCCTCGTCGAACAGCCGCTGCTGTGCGGGTCGATGGTCCGGGCGACCACCGTCGACTACTGCGACCCGGCGGAGCCGCACGCGCCCATGGCCGAGGCCCACATCTACCGGGCGACCCTGCGCACGCTCTGCGTGGAGGACCCCGGCCCCGAGCTGGTCACGGCTGTCCGCATGCTGGTGTACAGCTGGTGGGGCGTCCTCGTGTCCTGCCTCAGCGGACGGACGACCCCGGACGAGGCACGACAGCAGATCGAGCTGGCGGCGCGGCGACTGCTGGCAGGCGAGGAACCGGCGGAGGAGACGCCGGCGCGGTGAACGCCCGCCGGCGCCCCGCCGACCCCGCTCAGTCCGCCACCACCACCGCCTGCCGCGCCCGCCCGGCCGCGTGTTCGACCGCCAGATGCGCGAACACCATGGCGGGGCCGATCGTGGCCCCCGCGCCCGCGTAGTCGTTGCCCATCACCGAGGCGGACACGTTCCCCGAGGCGTACAGCCCCTCCACCGCGCCGCCGTCCGCGCGCAGCACCCGCCCCGCCGGGTCGGTGACCAGACCGCCCTTCGTGCCGAGGTCACCGGCCTCGATCCGGACGGCGTAGTAGGGCCCGGCGTCGATGGTGTCGAGCACCGGGTTGGGCAGGGTCGGATCGCCGTAGTAGTGGTCGTATGCGCTGTCGCCCCGGCCGAAGTCGCGGTCCTTGCCCTCCCGGGCGAAGGTGTTGAAACGCTCCACGGTCTGCCGCAGCGCGTCCGCGGGCACCCCGATCGCCTCGGCCAGCGCGGTCAGGCTCGTGGCCTTCGTGGCCAGACCGGTGCGGTACCACTCCGGCGGGAAGTCCCTGCCGGGCAGCACACCCGCGAACTGGTAGCGGCGGCGGGCCTTCGCGTCGAAGATCTCGTACGCCGGGATGTGGCCGCCGTCGAGCTGGGCGTGCACGAAGTTCACGTACGGCGCCGACTCGTTGGCGAACCGGCGCCCCTCGGAGTTCACGATGACCATCGGTGGGATGCAGCGCTCCGAGACCAGCGGGAAGACGCCACCCTCCGGCAGGGCCACGCCCGGCATCCACCACGCGTCGTCCATCAGGTCGGTGGCGGCGCCCACCTGTTCGCCGAGACGATGGCCGTCGCCGGTGTTGCCGGGGGCGCCCATGCTGTGGTCGGGGCGGCCCGCCTCCGGCAGGTGTGCCTTGCGCATCTCCATGTCGTGGTCGAAGCCGCCGGTGGCCAGCAGCACGCCGTGCCGGGCGCGCACGCGCACCTCGCCGCCCTCCCGCCCGACCACGGCACCGGTCACCCGTCCGTCCTCCACGACGAGACGCGTCACCGGCGCCCGCAGCCACAGCGGGATGCCGAGGTCCTTCATGGTCAGGCGCAGCCGGGCGATCAGGGCCGCGCCGAGCGTCTTCATCCGGCGGCGGCGGAACAGGTTGGACACCACGCGCCAGCCGGCCACCGGGAGCATCCGCCAGGACCGCCAGTCGCGCTGGACCATCATCAGCACCCGTGCCTCGTACCCCGTGAGCCACAGGCCCATGGGGGCGGGTACGTCCAGGCCCTTCAGATGCCGTTCGTCCTCGCCGAGCAGCCGTCCGTCGATCGGGCGGGGCTCGATGGTGCGGCCCAGCGGCCGCCCGCCCGGCTCCTCCGGGTGGTAGTCCGAATAGCCGGGGCACCAGCTGAACTCCATGTGGCGGCTGACACGGTGCAACATCTCCAGGACCTCGGGCCCGCGCTGCGCGTAGACGTCGAGCCGGTCCGCCGGGACCCGGTCGCCGACCACCGCCTGGAGGTAGCGGCGCACCTCGGCGCGCGAGTCGCCCCGGCCGGCCGCCCGCAGTGTCGGGTTGTCGGGAATCCATACGCCGCCACCGGAGAGCGCGGTCGAACCGCCGAACATGTCGGCCTTCTCCACCACGAGGGCCGTCAGCCCGGCGTCGTGCGCGGCGATGGCGCCGACCATGCCGGCCGCGCCGCTGCCGACCACGAGGAGGTCGACCTCCTCGTCCCACGCGCCGTCGTCGCGCTGTGCGGAGTCCCGGTCGACGGAGGGACGGGACTCGGGAGTCGGGGGAGTCGTGGCCATGTGGGACCTCCGTGCTGGTGTCGAACTGGTGCGGCCCGATCCTCGGAGGTGGAGCCCGCCCGGACCAGACCAGGTCCCGTTCAACGGAACCGCCCGGGAGGCGATGGCCTCCCGGGCGGTGGGTGGTGCGCGGTGGGCGGGAACCGGTGTCAGGCGCCGAAGTCCCAGCTGTGCCCCCAGTAGCTGTCCGCGGTGATCTCCTCGGCGGTGTAGGAGTCCTCGTCGACGAGCAGGCCCTCGCAGCCGATCTCCAGGTCCCAGCCGCCGGGCGTGCGCACGTAGAAGGAGACCATCTTGTCGTTGGTGTGCCGGCCCAGCGTGGACGACACGTGGTAGCCGGCCTTCAGGACCCGGTCCAGGGCCCGCCCGACCTCGTCGAGGGTCTCGCACTCGACCATGATGTGCACCAGCGCCGGCGCCTTCAGCTCCGGCGAGGGGAGCAGGGCGAGACTGTGGTGGCGGGCGTTGACCCCGAGGAAGCGCAGCCGGACCGGCCCGTACTCAGGCGGCGCGGGAAGCCGGAACGCGCCGCGCGGTAGGAAGCCCAGTGTCTCCGTGTAGAAGCGGAAGGCGCCGTCCAGATCCCCCACGGGGACCACGACATGGCCCGCACCCAGCTTGCCGGTGACGAAGCGGTTGCCGTACGGCGTGGCGAGCGGGCTGTGGTCCAGGGCCGGCCCGTGGAAGATCTCCACGGGTGTCCCGCCGGGCGCCTCGAAGGCGAAGGCCGCCTCCACCCGTCGCAGGTCGCACTCCTGCTGCGACAGCGGCTTCGCGGGGATGCCCGCGGCCTCCACGGCCACCTGGACCCGGCCCAGCGCGAGGTGGTCGCGGACCTCCCAGCCCACCGCCTCCACCCTGTCCTCGGCACCGGGCAGGACCACGATCCGGCCGCCGCGTTCGTCCGCACGCAGGTACAGCGCGTCGGTCTCCGGACCGCTGCCCTCGGCGAACCCCGCCGTCTCGAAGGCGAAGGCCCGCCACGGTGCCATGTCGGCGGTCCGGACCCGGACGTAGCCCAGCGAGCTGATGTCGCCCATGAAGTCTTCCTCTTTCCAGTCGACTTGACGTCTCTTCGTGCTGCGCCTCAGTACGAGGCGGGTGATCAGATCAGCGCGCGCAGCGCCCCCTCCGGCTCGACGCCCAGGGAGGTGAGCGCGGCGGAGTGGTAGATCGAACCGGGGGTGTGGATGGCGTGCTGGAGACCGACGTGCGCGTCGCGCCAGAAGCGCTGCATGACGTTGTGCCGACGCACCGCGTTCCCGCCGGAGCGGGCGAAGATCTCGTCGACCGCGCCGACCGCGCGCCAGGCACACCGGATCTGGTTGCGCCGTACGACCGCCCGGTCCTCGAAGGTGATCGGCTGCCCGGACTCGGCCAGGTCGTACAACCGGCTGATGCCGTCCAGGAGTTGGGTGCGGGACGCGCCGATCTCGGCGGCTGCCTCCGCGATCGCGGACAGCACGTACGGGTCGTCCTTGATCTTCGTGCCCATCGCCGTGACACGGTCGCGCTGGTAGTCGAGATGCGCGGCGAGCGCGCCCTCGGCGATGCCCACCACCGCCGCCGTGATGCCCAGCGGGAACATCGCCCAGAACGGCAGCCGGTACAGCGTCTCGGAACGGCCCGTCCGGTCCGCCGCCGTCGGTCCCTCCGCGACGTCCGCCATCTCGACGGTCCGGTAGTCGGGCACGAAGGCGCCGTCCACGACGACGTCCTTGCTGCCCGTGCCGCACAGGCCGATCACGTCCCAGGAGTCCGGCACGATCGTGTAGTCGGAACGGGGCAGGACCACGTGCAGCATCTTCACCGGCTGCTGCGGCTTGCCGTCGGGGCCCCCGACCAGCGCGCCGAGGAACACCCAGTCGCAGTGGTCGGTCCCGGAGGAGAAGTTCCAGTGGCCCCTCAGCGTGTACCCGCCGTCGACGGGTGTGGCGATGCCCTGGGCCGCGTACGGCGATGCGATCCAGGTGTCCGGGTCCTCGCCCCACACCTCCGTCTGCAGCCGGCGGTCCATCACGGCCATCTCCCACGGGTGCACACCGCCGACGCCGCACACCCAGCCGGTCGACCCGCAGTGCCGGGCCACCGCCATGACCGCCTCGGCGAAGTCCCTCGGATGAGCGGCGTAGCCGCCGAAGTCGGTCGGCTGCAACAGCCGCATCACGCCCGCCTGCCGGACGAGTTTGACGCTCTCGTCCGACAGTCGTCCCAGGTTCTCCGTCTCCTCGGCCGTCGCCGCCAGCAGCGTCGCGGCCTCCTCGACCCGGTGGACCACCTCGTGCGCCATCCCAACCTCCCGATCCTCGCCGCGAACCGGTCCCACGGGTACACCTCCCCGCGGCGCCGTCGCCCGGTCGGCCCGACGCTAGGCCCGGGCTGGAACGGTCCCCGCATGCGTCTCCCGCTGAACGGGACCGCCGTATGCGGGAGGGGGCCGCTTCCTTCCTCGCGCTGTCAGGAGGCTCGCACCACGAGCGTCGCCCGGAAGTGCCCCCGCACCCCGCATCCCGGTCAGCGGGAGCGGGCCTTTGGGGGCGCGGGCCCGGTTCGCACGATGACGATCCAAGGGTGACGCCGCACAGCCGATCGCGTGTGCGCCGCCGCCGCGCCGAGAGCCATCGCCGCGCACATCATGGAGGACCGATGACAACAGCCGAGCCGGGCGAGCAGGTCCGCGTCATCGAGGTGGGAGCGCCCCCCGTCCGATACGCGCGGGGCTGGCACTGCCTGGGCCTCGCCGACACCTTCCGGGACGGCAGGCCGCACGCGGTCCAGGCCTTCGGCACCAAGCTCGTGGTCTTCGCCGACAGCGGCGGCGAACTGCGCGTCCTCAACGGCTACTGCCCGCACATGGGCGGCGACCTGACCCAGGGCGAGGTCAAGGGCGACGAGATCGCCTGCCCCTTCCACGACTGGCGCTGGTCCGGCAACGGCCGCTGCGCGAGCATCCCGTACTCCAAACGCGTCCCGGTACGCGCCCGCACCAAGTCCTGGCCGGTCCTGGAGCAGAACAAACAGCTCTTCGTGTACCACGACCCGCAGGGCAACCCGCCGCCGCCCGAACTGGACATCCCGTGCGTCGACGGGGCCTTCTCCGACGAGTGGTCGGACTGGACCTGGAACTCGATCCTGATCGAGGGCTCCAACTGCCGTGAGATCGTGGACAACGTGGTCGACATGGCCCACTTCTTCTACGTGCACTACTCGTTCCCCGTGTACTTCAAGAACGTGTTCGAGGGCCACCTCGCCACCCAGTACATGAACTCCACCGCCCGCGACGACGTCAACCTTGGCACCACCTACTCCAAGGCGGAGGGCGAGCAGAAACGCGTCAGCCGCTCCGAGGCGACGTACTTCGGACCGTCGTACATGATCGACTGGCTGTACGGCTCCAACGGACTCATCGAGACCGAGACCGTCCTCATCAACTGCCACTACCCGGTGAGCCCGACCAGTTTCGTGCTGCAGTGGGGCTGCATCGTCAAGAAGACGCCGGGCCAGCCCGACGAGGTGGCGCAGCAGATCGCCCAGGCGACCGCGAAGGGTGTCGAGGCCGGCTTCCTCCAGGACGTCGCCATCTGGCAGAACAAGACCCGGATCGACAACCCGCTGCTGTGCGAGGAGGACGGCCCGGTCTACCAACTGAGGCGCTGGTACGAGCAGTTCTACGTCGACGTGGAGGACGTCACCCCGGAGATGACGAACCGTTTCGAGTTCGAACTCGACACCGAGCGCGCCGTGGAGTTCTGGACCGGCCAGGTCGAGGAGAACCTCAAGCGCCAGGGCGGCGTTCCGCTCCGGCCGGCATGAGCGCCGAGGTGCGGGTCCCGTCGGCGGACCCCGTGCGCACCTCCCACGTGCAGGCCCTGTCCTGCGAACGCTGCGCCACGACCGTGCTGGTGCGCAAGAGCAGCCTGGCGCAGACCTCCGTGCAGTGGCCCGACGGAGCCGCGGGCTGTGCCGAGTTCGCCGAGGTGCGCACCGGGGACGGACCGCCGCGCACCGCGGTGATCCCCACCTGCACCCGGCTGCGGGCGACGATCGAGGAGGCCGTACGGGCGGGTCGGCTGACGGTGGTCGACGGGTGACCGCTCCGATCCGCACCCTGCGCGTCACCGAGGTGACCCCGGAGACGGACGACGCGGTCTCCGTCTCCTTCGAGGCCGCGGACGGCGACGAACTCCGGCACCGGCCCGGCCAGTTCCTCACGCTGCGGGTACCGGCACCGGACGGCTGGGTGGCCCGCTGCTACTCGCTGTCCAGCGCCCCGGGCGACGCCCGCCCGACCGTCACGGTCAAACGGGTGGCCGGCGGCATCGCCTCGAACTGGATCTGCGACCGGCTCCGCCCCGGCGACACCGTCGACACCCTCGCCCCCGCCGGCCGGTTCACTCCCGCGGCGGATCAGCGCGACCTGCTGCTCTTCGCGGCGGGCAGCGGCATCACCCCGGTGATGTCGATCCTGCGGGCACGGGTTCGCGAAGGCGGTACGGCCGTGCTGGTGTACGCCAACCGCGACGAACGGTCGGTGATCTTCGCCGATCAACTGCGCCGTCTGACCGAGGCACACCCGGACCGGATCCGGGTGGTCCACTGGCTGGAGACGCTCCACGGCCTGCCCGACCCCGCCCGGCTGGCCGCGCTCTCACAGCCCTGGGCGGGCGCCGACGCGGCCCTGCTCTGCGGGCCGGCGCCCTACATGCGGGCGGCGGCCGAGGCGCTGGAGCGGATCGGGACGCCCCGGTCCAGGGTGCTCACCGAGGAGTACCGCTCCCTCGATTCCGACCCGTTCGCTGGCCTGACCGCGGTGCCCGCGACACCCGCCGCCGACGAGCCGGGCGCCGCCACCGTGACCGTCCGGCTCGACGGCGAGCGGCGGACCCTGTCGTGGCCCGCCCGGACGACGCTGCTCGACCTCCTGCGCGCCCGCGACCTCGATGCACCGTTCTCCTGCCGGGAGGGCGCGTGCAGCGCCTGCGCCTGCCGGGTCGTCGAGGGAGAGGTGAAGATGCTGCGCAACACCGTGCTGGAGGAGGAGGACCTCGCTGAGGGCTACGTCCTGGCCTGCCAGGCGGTACCCCTGTCCGACCACGTCGAGGTCGTCTACGACTGAGCCGAACCGCTCACCACTCACCGAAGGAGTTCCGATGCGCCCGAGCGTGAACGCGCGGACGTTCCGAACCGCCCTGGGCCAGTTCGCCACCGGCGTCACCGTGATCACCGGACTCGACGGCGACGAGCCGGTCGGGCTGGCCTGCCAGGCCTTCTCCTCGCTCTCCCTCGACCCGCCCCTGGTCCTGTTCTGCCCCGGGCACGGCTCGACCAGCTGGCCGCGTATCCGCGGCTCCGGCCGCTTCGGGGTCAACGTCCTCGCCGAGGACCAGCGCGCGGTGTGCGAGGCGTTCGGCAGCACGAGCGGCCCCAAGTTCGACGCGGTCGGCTCCCGGCGCACCCCCGGCGGGACCGTCGTGCTGGACGGCGTCCTGGCCTGGCTCGGCTGCGCCGTCGAGACCGTGTACGACGGCGGCGACCACGACATCGTCGTGGGCCGGGTGCTGGAACTGAGCGTGGAACGGCAGGACGGCCCGCTGCTCTTCTTCCGGGGCGGCCACGACCTGCCGGACGCGGCGCTGGCGCCCAGCGGGCTTTGAGGCGGTGGGGCCACCGCCCTCGTGCACCGTGCGTCAGCCTCGCCAGGGTCCGTCACCCCCGGCCACGCGTCGGGCCGGACGGTTCGGCGGGTCCGGGTGCTCGGAGGGTCTGGACGGTTCGGGCGGTTCGAGGGGTTCGGGGGCCCGGGGGCGGCGCAAGCCGCCCGTGTCCGCACCCGGTCACGTAGGTCCCGGACCACGGGGGACTCCGCGAACGCGTGGGTCACGCGCGCCGGCCAGGCAGCCTCGACCTCGACGGTCTCCAGCCGGGCGGCGGGTGCCGGAAGACTCTGTTCCCGGGCGCGACCGTACGACCGACCGGCCCGACTGTTCTCCAGCGCGGCGGCGATGACCGCGGCCTCCAGGACGGCCTCGCGGTCGACGGCATCGGGGCCGAGCCGTTCAGCCGCTCCGTGGCCCAGCTGAGCGACTCCGGCTCCTGGTACGGCCGCAGCGCGAGGCTGCCGTCCCGGATCCCGATGACCCTCCGGTAGAGGGCGAACTCCGCCCCGCGCAGACCGGGGCGTCTCCGGGCGGCATCCGGGTTCAGAGCGATCTCGGGCAACTCGGCGTGGAGCGCCCGCCACAGAGGCCCGAGACGGCGGTGGGCGCGCAGCGAACGCAGTGGCCCGACGACCCGCTCGCCCCAGAGGGGGCGGTGGCGCCCTCGGCGATACGCCGGCGGCCTTCGGCCGTGACGCGCACGTGCGCGACACGCTTGTCGGTGTCGTTCTGCTGGCGTTCGAACATGCCCGCGTCTGTGAGGCGGGCAACCAGGGCGCTGACGTTGTTCGGCCTCATCAGCAGCGCGCAGGAGGCTTCGTGGACAGTGGCGTTGTCGTTGTCGGCCACATGCCGAAGGAGCGCCGACTGGCGCTCCTTCGGTGGGCTTGGGGTAGGGCAGTCGGGCCGCGATACCCCGTTCGACGGACCGGTTCAGCGCGCAGGCATGCCGCGAGGCCTGCGGCCACGCGGGTCATTTGTTGACATGGAAACCAACCTGGCCTACCTTTGGTTCTGTGTCAACAAACAGTGTGTCTGTTCTGCCCGGGAACAGCCGGAGTCGGCCGACCGGGACGAGGGTGACGTACTGTCCGACAGGTCCGTCGAGGAAGGTCACGCCGCAGACGGGCGAGGCGCCGGAGGCGCGTCCCGCCGGGTCGCGGATCACCTCACCTTTACGCCGTGTCCACGGGGCGGACCAGGAGCGTTTCGTTCATCCGCGAGAACTCCGGCTGTCACATCGACGTGATCCGATCGGGCTCTGATGGATTTCCGGGCCGGGGCCGGGGTTCTCGCGTACCTGAGCCAGGTGCCCCACCGTGACCTCGTGGAGGCCTCGTCGTCCCGCGTGCGCCACGGCAGGCCGCCCGCCTCTCCGCCGGTGTCCGAGTGACCGAGGGCCGGCGCGGGACGACGGGCGCGGGGGACACGTCCTCCGTTCCCGGGCGGCGGAAGAACTGGATCATTCGCGGACTGCGTCAGCACATGCCGTCACCGTCCGTGCATCTGGGAAGGCGTCACATGAACAAGGTCGAACAGGCGTCGGGCTTTGGAGAAACCGCGGACCGTCCACCGGTCGCCGAGGTCTCCGCGCCGGTGTCCGACCGCCGGGGGTGGATCCTGGCGGTGCTGGGGGCGGCGCAGCTGATGGTCGTGCTCGACAACACGATAGTGAACGTCGCACTCCCCTCGGCCCAGGCGGATCTCGGCTTCGGTACCGGTGGCCGACAGTGGGTCGTCACCGCCTACGCGCTGGCCTTCGGGAGCCTGCTGCTGCTGGGCGGACGCCTGACCGACCTGATGGGGCGCAAGCGGGCGTTCATCATTGGCCTGATCGGTTTCGCCGGCGCCTCGGCGGCAGGGGGCGCGGCCACCGGTTTCGGCATGCTGATCGCGGCCCGTGCCGTACAGGGGGCGGCGGGCGCCCTGCTCGCGCCGGCGGTGCTCTCCCTGATCACCACGACGTTCCCCGGCGGAAGGTCGCGCACGCGCGCGTTCGCCATCATCGGCACGATCGTCAGCGCCGGAGGGGGGATGGGTCTCGTCCTGGGGGGCGTCCTCACCGAGTACATCAACTGGCGATGGACGATGTACGTCAACGTCGTGTTCGCGGTCGGGGCGGCCCTCGGCGCGTGGCTGCTCCTGCCGAGCCGGCGGGCCGACGAGCGACCCCGGATGGACCTGATCGGAACCGTCCTGGCGTGCGTGGGTCTCCTGGGTGTCGTATTCGGCTTCGCCCAGGCCGAGACCCGGGGCTGGGCCTCGCCGGTCGTGCTGGGGGCGCTGCTCGGCGGTGTGCTGGTCCTGGCGGGCTTCGTGCTGCGACAGCATCTCGCGCCGGCGCCGTTGCTGCCGCTGCGGGTGCTGCGCGACCGTGAACGCGTCGCCGCCTACGTCAACCGCTTCGCCTCCTCCACGGGTAACTTCGGCATCATCTTCTTCACCACCTTCTTCCTCCAGGAGAACCTGCATCTGTCCCCGGTGCTGGCGGGCCTGGGCACCCTCCCGGTGGTCATCGGAGTCATCGTCTCCTCGAACGTCCTCGGCAGCGCCTCCTGGCTGGTTCGCATCCGGCCGAAGGTGGTCATCATCGCCAGCCTGGTCCTCACGGCCGCCAGCCTGGTGTGGCTCAGCAGGCTCGAGCCCTCGTCGTCGTACTGGACCGTAGTGCTGGGCCCGCTGTTCCTCTTCGGCATCGGCCAGGGGGTCAACACCACACTCGCCATGAGCAACGCGCTGGTCGGGCTCGACCCCGACGACGTCGGAGTGGGATCCGCCCTGTTCTCCGTGATGCAGCAGCTCGGCGGTTCCGTCGGAACGGCCCTGCTGTCGACCGTCGCCAGCACCGTCACCGCCGGATATGTGAGCTCCCACGTCGGCTCCCGCGACGCGGCGGCCGTACACGGTTACAACGCGGCGTTCCTGACCATGGCGGCCGTCTTCGCGAGCGCGGCGCTGTTGTGCGGGATCCTGATGCGCTCCGGGAAGGCCCGCTGATCCGCGAGCCCGCACGAGCGCAGCGGACCGGTGGCCACCGTCGACTACGACGTCGCCGGTCGATACGGCGCCGAGGACGCCAGGCGGATCGGCGCTCCGCGGACCGCCCGGTGGTTGCGAAGGCGGCCGGCGGCCTCAGTCGGCCGGAACGTCGTCGTGTTCGGTGGCCAGGTGCTTGGTCACGAGCTCGGTGATGTCGCCCAGCGTCTCGAGTTGTTCGGTGGTGAGCAGGTCGGCGAAGCAGTGGCGTACGGCTTCGAGCTGGATACGGGAGGCGACCCGGACGGCGGCGAGTCCCGACTCGGTGAGCACGACGTCGAAGCCGCGGGCGTCGTCGCAGGAGGCTCGCGTGATGGTGCCGCGGCCCTCCATGCGGGTGATCTGCCGGGACAGGCGGCTCCGGTCCCACTGCAGGATCCGGCAGAGGTCGCGGGACCGGATCCGGTGCCCCGGCGCTTCCGACACATGGAGCAGGACCGAGTAGTCGGCCTCGCTCAGGCCGCACTTACGGGTGAGCCGCCTCGCCAGGAGCGCGGTCATGTTGATGCGCATCTCCTGGAAGCCGCGCCAGGCCCGCTCTTCCCGCTCGTCGAGCCACCTTGGTTCCATGGTGGCCACTCTAACATTCGTTGACATGGAAACTAAGTGTGGTCTAATTTCGGTTCCATGGAAACAAACCGGGCGACCGTGCTCCCGAAGCAGGACCGCGCCAAGCCCGCCCCTGGGGTCAACGCACTGTCCAACCGGGTGGTCGAGGGCGGCTACTCCGCTGACGGGCAGCCGTCCGCCGCGCTGTTCTTCTGGTCCCACACGCGCTTCCTGAGCGACTTCACCTTCGGGCTGCACCCCCACAAGGGGTTCGAGATCATCTCGTTCATCCTCGAAGGACGTACGCGCCACTTCGACACCAAGACCGACCGCTGGCTGGATCTTCGGGGCGGGGATGCCCAGATCATCAGGTCGGGCTCGGGTCTGTGGCATCGCGAAGGCGCCACCGAAGGCGCACGGGTGTTCCAGATGTGGTTCGACCCGGACTTCGACGCCGCCCTGCGAACCGAACCGTCCTACACCGACCACCCCGCCGCGCAGTTCACGGCGCGACCGGTGGGCGACGCCCTCGTCACCGACCAGGTCGGCGGGGAGGGACCGGTAAAAGCGCATACCGAGGGGCTCTCGATCCGTCGTGTCGCCGTGCCGCGCGGGGCCCGGGCGGAGCTGGACGTCGGCGCGGGCCGCTTCACCCTGGTCTACGTCCTCGGCGGCGAGGCCACGGTCAACGGCACCCGTGCGGCGACCGACGAGACCGTTTCCCTGAGCGGCGCATCCGCGATGACCGTCGAAGCGGCCGAACCGGCCGACCTCTTCCTCGTCTCGCTCCCCAGTCACCCGGCCTACCAGCCGGTCCGCGGGCGCTGACAGCCCGCTTCAGCATCATTTACCCCACATCTGGAGAACAGTCATGGCCACCTTGCTGCACATCGATTCCTCCGCCTACCCGGGCCAGGCGTCCACGTCCCGCGTGGTGACGGAGGCCTTCCGCGCCGCCTGGGAGGAGCAGCACCCCACCGGCACGGTGATCTACCGCGACCTCGCCGCCGACCCGGTGCCCCACATCACGGCCGACGCCTACTTGGCCGGCATGGCCGACCCGGCGCAGCGCACGCCCGAGCAGGCCGCCGCCTTCGCCCTGCGTGAGCAGCTCATAGAGGAACTGGAGAGCGCGGACGCCGTCGTGATCGGCGCTCCCATGTACAACTTCTCGATCCCCTCCAGCCTCAAGGCGTGGCTGGACCATGTGATCCTCCTGGGCCGCACGGCCCGGGGCGAGAACTCGAAGGTCAAGGGCACGCCCGTCACCGTGGTCACCAGTCGCGGTGGCTCTTACGCACCCGGCACGCCGCGGGCGCCTTACGAGTACGTCCTCAACTACCTGGAGGCCGTCCTGGCGGCGACCCTGGAGGTGGAGACCCACTTCATCGTGGCCGACCTGACGCTGGCCAAGGTCATGCCCGGGATGGAGGAGCTCATCCCGCTCGGCGAGAAGTCCCGGACGGACGCCCTCGAGCAGGCGGCGTCCAGGGCCAAGGAGCTCGTGGGACGCCTCGCGGCGTAGGCGGGTCCGGAGACAAGGCAGGGTCGCCTTCCTCCTCCCCGGTTGTGCGTCCCGCACCGAAGCGGCCGAGTGTCCACTCGGCCGCTTCGGCTCGTTCGCGGGCAGTCCGGTTTCGTGCGCGCAGACACAGTCCTTTGCGGGAAGCCCCGTCGGCCCTCGCCTTTCGGTGTGAACGGGCTGGCGGCCTTGCGACCTGTGGGGGATAGTCGAACGAATGTTCCCGTCGGTTAGTCGGGGGTGCGCGGTCCGTAAGGGAGTGGAGCGGTCTCGCGCCCTGAGCCGAAAGCTGGGCGGCATCTCGGCCTCCGTCGGAAACCGTCCGGTGCGTGCCCGGGGTTGCGGGGACCGTGCCGTCAGTCCGCGGCGGCCACTCGCCGGTGCCGGGCCACGACGCTGCTCGGTGTGACCCCGTACGCCTGCTTGAAGACACGGCTGAAGTGCGCCATGTCGTTGAAGCCCCAGCGGAAGGCGACGTCGGTGACCGTCGTGCTGCCGCCAGCCCGGGCGAGTTCCCGATAGCAGACCCTCAGGCGCCGCTCGCGGATCCAGCGTCCCACCGTGCTGCCCGTGTCGCCGAACGCCAGATGCAGGGTGCGCACCGAGACGTCGAACGCCTCGGCCACGGAGGAGGCGCACAGGTCGGGGTCGTCGAGGTGGTCCTCGATGTACCGGCGGGCGCGCAGCAGCAGCGCCTCCCGCGCGGTGGGGGAGGGTGCGCGGGGAGCCGTGAGCGTGAGCGCCGTGTCGAGGGTGTCGAAGAAGCTCTGCGCGGCGATCGCCAGCCCGGCGTCGCCGAGATGGTCCAACTCGCGGTTGATGGCGCGAAGTTGGTCGGCGGCGATCGCGGTGAGGCCGGAACCGGCGGCGACGGAGACCGCCCCGTGGCCACGGACCGCCGCGTCGGCCAGGCCCTGCGGGACGCGTTCGCGGGGCAGCAGCAGGGACAGCTCGTGGTGGGGATCGACGGCGTCGAAGCCGTGCGCGATCTCGCTGTCCCACAGCAGTAGCTCGTCCGGCCCCACCAGCAGTTCCCGGTCGCCGTGGCGGCACACCAGCCGCCCGCTGAGATTGAGCAGCACCCCGATCCGGGGGTCCGCGCCCGAGCCGACCCGCTGCCGTCCGCCGTACCCGCCTCCCCGGAACTCCGACACGGTGAGGTCCTCGAGTCTGCGGTAGCGGACCGCGGCGTCGAAGTGCTCCTGCCGGGGGAAGGAGAGCGTCCATGCCACATGCAGCTCGGACATCTTCTGGCTCCAGGCGTCCCGCACCGCGGTCGCCGGCAGACCCTGACTCGACCATGTGTCCGCGACGGTCATCCGGGACCACCTCCTCGCCGCCCAGTGAAACCGGACGAGCCGGTTTCGCGCAACGCTCTGCGCCGACCGACCCCGAAGGCGATCTCCGGCGGGCCCGTGGATGCGCAAATGGCCAAACGCGGCTGCGCTCCGGGACAAGCGGAGCCGCCGTCCGTGACGCACGGTTCTCCTCACCGTCACAGAAGCCGGGGCCGCGACGTCGGGAACGACGTCCGGACGTCTCCCGGCGCACCACGGAAGGGAGCAGCCGTGAGCGATCGTCGTCCGGTCGTCGTCTACGGGGCCAGCGGATCCACGGGCCGCCTGGTTGCCGAGTACCTCCGCGAGTACGACATCCCGTTCGTCGCCGCGGGCCGCAACAAGGCGCGCCTCCAGGAGGTGATGGACAGGGTCCCGGGCATCGAAACCGCCGACTACGAGATCGCCGAGACCGACGGCTCGGTCGAGTCCCTCACCCGGCTCTTCGAGGGCCGCCAGGTCGTATGCAACACCGTCGGCCCGTTCCTGCGCTACGCACCGCCGGTGGTCGAGGCGGCCCTCGCCGCCGGGGTCCACTACCTCGACACCGCCGGGGAGCAGACGCACATGCTGCGCTTCCTCGATGAGTGGGGCCCGCGGTTCGCCGCGAACGGCCGGGCCGCCTCCAGCGCCATGTCCGTCCAGTACGCCGTCCATGACATCGCCGCCCGCATCTGCCTGGAGACCCCCGGCGTCGACAGCCTGGAACTGGGCTCGTACGCCAACGCCATCCCCACCGTCGGCTCCACCCAGTCGATCTTCGACGTGATCCGGGCCGAGGCGCACTACCTGGAGGACGGACGGCTGAAGAAGTACGACGGCGTCGTCGTGCAGGACGTCGTCGTGCCCGGCTCCGGTCTCGTCCTCACCGGCACCAACTGGGGCGGCACCGCGCTCCCGGTGTTCTTCCGGGACGACCGGAGGGTACGCGACTGCAGAATGTTCGTGGCGATGCGCAACCAGGACATCTGGCGGCGGGTCGTCGATCTGGAGCGCCTGTTCAAGGTCTCCCTGCAGTGGCTGCCCGAGGAAGCCCTCTACCCCGTACTCGACAGGATGGCGTCCGGTATGACGGCGGACAGCCCGCCGCGTGAGAACCGGCAGCACCAGCGGTCCGTCGACTGGTGCGTCGGCCGCGGCAA
This sequence comes from Streptomyces sp. T028, assembly GCF_048159505.1. Classification (NCBI taxonomy): domain Bacteria; kingdom Bacillati; phylum Actinomycetota; class Actinomycetes; order Kitasatosporales; family Streptomycetaceae; genus Streptomyces; species Streptomyces sp. T028. The sequence goes on along the minus strand of NZ_JBLRVZ010000043.1, from coordinate 18,454 downwards.
CACGGTCACCACGCGCGTCGTCATCCACGCCACCACCGGTTACCAGATGACGGGTCTGGTCCAGGCGTACGCGGCCATGCGGCTGCTCGGCAACACCTACCACGGCACCGGCTTCCGCTCGCCCGCCGAACTCCTAGGTCACCGGGAGCTGATGGGCGCCATCGAGTCCTACGGCTTCGCCCGCGTCACCGAGGAGTCCCGCTCGTGAGCCGCGGCGAGCGGGTCTGGATCGTCGGGGTCGGCATGACGGCGTTCGGGGTGCGCCGCGACACCTCGGTCAAGGACCTCACCCGGGACGCCGTCACCGAGGCGCTCAAGGACGCGGGCGCCGAACTCGGCGACGTACAGGCCGCGTACTACGGCAACACCTGCCAGGACATGCTGGAGGGACAGGTCGTGGTCGGCGGTCAGATCGCGCTGCGGAGCATGGGCTTCGAGCGGATTCCCGTCGTCAACGTGGAGAACGCCTGCGCCACCGGCGCCACCGCACTGCACCAGGCCGCCCTGCACGTGCGGTCCGGCGCCGCCGACGTGGTGCTCGCGGTCGGCGTGGAGAAGACCAACACCGACGACAAGAAGAAGATGCTCGGCCTGTTCGACGGCGGCGTGGACGTCCACGACCCGGACGGCGTCGACGCGGTCCTGCGCGAACTGGGCGGCGAGGTGCCGGAGCGGACAGCGCCGCGCAGCCGCTTCATGGACGTCTACGCCGCCCTCGCCCGCGCCCACATGCGCGAGTTCGGCACCACGAAGGAACAGCTCGCGTTCATCTCCGCCAAGAACCACACGCACGCCGTGGACAACCCCCTCGCGCACTTCCGCAAGGCCATGACGGCCGAGGAGATCCTCGCCGCCCGCACGGTCAACGAGCCGCTCACCGTACCCATGTGCGCCCCGCTCACCGACGGCGCCGCCGCGGCGGTCGTGGTCAACGAGGCCGGACTGCGCCGTCTCGCGGCCACCCGCCCCGTACGGCTGCTGGCCTCCGTCATCGCCACCGGCAGCGTACGGCCGGTCACCGACTGGGAGAGCTCGGTCAGCCGCCTCGCGGCCCGGCAGGCGTACGAGGAGGCCGGGATCGGCCCCGAGGACGTCTCCGTCGCCGAGGTGCACGACGCCGCCGCCTTCGGCGAGCTGCTGCAGACCGAGCTGATGGGCTTCTGCCCGATCGGGCGCGGCGGGGACTTCGCCACCTCCGGTGCCACGACCCTCGGCGGCGGGCTTCCGGTCAACCCCTCCGGCGGCCTGGAGTCCAAGGGACACCCCATGGGTGCCTCCGGTCTGGCCCAGACACACGAACTCGTCCAGCAGCTGAGGGGCGAGTGCGGCTCCCGACAGGTGCCCCACGCCCGTGTGGCCCTCGCCGAGAACGGCGGCGGCATGTACGCGGGCGAGGAAGCCGTCGCCGCCATCACCCTGCTCGGCGCCTGAACAACCCCCTTGGAGCCTCCATGAGTTACCAGACCCTTTCCCTCCGCCGCGACGGCCGGATCCTGTACGTCGACATCGACAACGGCCCGCTGAACCTGATGACCATCCAGATGGTCGGTGAACTCTTCGACCTTGCCGGGAAGCTGGTCTTCGACCAGGAGACCGGCGTCGTCGTCCTCGGCAGCGCCAACCCCGAGTTCTTCATCGCCCACTTCGACCTCGACGACCTGTTCCGCTCGATGAACGACCCGGACGTGCCGCAGAGCAAGTACCCGGACATCAACGTCGTCCAGGCGCTCACCACCATGTGGGAGGCGCTGCCCCAGGTGACGATCGGTCTCGTCGACGGCATCGCACGCGGCGGCGGACTGGAGTTCCTGCTCGCCACCCACATGCGGTTCGCCACCCCGCGGAGCAGGTTCTGCTTCCCCGAGACCAGCGGCGGCTTCCTCCCCACCGGCGGCGGCACCACACGCCTCGCCCTCCACATCGGCCCGGCCCGCGCCCGCGAAGTCCTGCTTTCCGCCCGTGACTTCAGCGGCGAGGAGGCCGCCGCGTACGGCATCGTCAACCGCGCCCTGCCCGCCGACGGCATCCGCACCTACGTCGACGACCTCGCCCAGCGGGCCGCCGCCCGGCCCGCGGGTTCCGTGGCCGCCGTCAACCAGGTCCTCACCAAGGTGCTCGGCGGCGCCGTGGACGCCCAGTTCGCCGGCTTCGCCGTCGAGAACGAGGCCATGCGCACCCTGCTCGGCGTCCCCGCAGTCCAGGAGCACCTGAGGAAGCTGGCGGAACTCCAGGACGTCGAGCACGAGCGGGACCTGCCGGCGACGATCGCGGAGGCGGCCCGATGACCGTGCGCGGCGACAAGGCCGACGTCCGCCCCGGGCTGCCGTACACCGAACTCAGCGGCTTCGAGCCGCAGTTGACCGACGAGGAGCGCGCGCTGCAGCAGGCGGTGCACGCCTTCGCCGCGGAGGTCCTGCGCCCAGCCGGACGCGCCCTGGACCGGATGACGGCCGAGGAGGTCATCGCCCCGGACTCGCCGTTCTGGGAGGTCCACGCCGTCGCCGCCAAGTCCGGCCTGGGCGACGGACCGGAGGCCGGGGACGACGCCCCGCCGGCGCTGCTGGCCCGTATGGCGGCCGTCGCCGTCGAGGAACTCGGCTGGGGTGACGCGGGGTTGGCCGTCTCACTCGGCGTCGGCGGCTTCCCGGCGATGATGGCCCGGCGGGCCGGGATCCGCGAACTCGTCGACCTGTGCGCGGGCCGCCTCGGCTGCTGGATCGGTACCCAGCCCGACCGGGGCTCGGACGGACTGAGCCTGTACCCCGAGGAGCGGCACCCGAGTGCGCCCCACGGCAACAAGGGCAACCTGACCGCCCGGGTCCGGGGCGGTGACATCGTCATCAACGGCCAGAGCTCGGCGTGGGTGTCCAACGGCCCGGTGGCCCAGGTCGGCCTGGCCTCCATCTCGGCCGACTACGGCGAGGGCTTCTACGACGAGGACGGTCATCCGCGGGGCATCGAGGTGATCGTCCCCCTGGACCTGCCGGGCGTCAGCCGCGGAAAGCCACTGGAGAAGCTCGGCAAACGCGCCCTGCCGCAGGGAGAGATCTTCTTTGACGACGTCAAGGTGCCGCTGCGCCACGCCCTGTCCGCCGAGAACGCCTACTGGCGCGGCCACGCGGCGACCTGGTCCTCGGCCGGGGTCGCCATGGGCCAGCTGATGACCGGGCTGGCCCGGGCCGCCTTCGAGACGACACTCGCCTACACCCACGAGCGCCGTCAGGGCGGTGCGCTGCTGGCCGAGCACCAGCTGGTCCAGTACCGGCTGGGCCGTATGGGCAGCCAGGTGGAGGCCATGCGGGCGGTGTCCCGCCGCGCCACCGAGTACACGGCCCTCTCGCCGGCCAGGCACCCGTACTACACCGCCCAGTCCAAGGCCCTCTGCACCGACCTGGCCTTCCAGGTCGCCGACGAGGCGCTGCAGCTCATGGGCGGCAACGGCCTCACCCGGGAGTACCCCGCCGAGAAGCTGTTCCGCGACGCGCGCGCCGCACGCGTCGAGGACGGCGAGAACCACCTGCTGACCATGAAGTTCGGGCATCTGGCGAGCCTCCTGCACCAGGACGGCCGGCTCGGTGCCGTCCGACAGCGAGGAGACGGGCGTGGCGATCACTGACTTCTTCGACCGCGGTTGGCGGTCCGCCCCCGATGCCGTCGCCTTCGTCGCGGACGACCGGACCTTCACCTACCGCGAGATCGGCGAGCTGTCCTGCCGCATCGCCCATGCCCTGGTGGATTCGGGCGTTTCACGCGAGACGAAAGGCGCGGTACTCGCGGCGAACGACCCCGTCGCCTGGGCCTGCGTGCTCGGCATGTGGCGGGCGGGACTGGCCTGGGTGCCGGTCAACCCGGCCAACCCGCCCGAGGAGATACGGCGCCTGCTGGCGGGCTTCGACTGCGAAGTGCTGTTCTGCCACGAGCGGTTCGTGCCGCTCGTCGAGAAACTCCGCCCCGACCTGGACGGACTGCGCACGGTGGTGTCCCTCGGCGAGTCCACGGACTCGGCGGCCGTCACCACGCTGGAGGCTTTCATCGCGGACGCGCCCGCCGAACTCCCCGGCCACACACCCGACCCCGACGCGGTGGCGGGCATCATGCCGACCGGCGGCACCACCGGCGCCCCGAAAGGCGTCATGAACACCCACCGGGGCCTCGGCGTCAGCGTCGTCCACCAGATGCTGGCCGCCTCCTACCCGGCGGACGAACCCGTGGTGAACCTCGTCGCCGCCCCGATGACCCACACCGCCGGCCTGCTCACCCTGCCCTGCGCAGCGCGCGGCGGCGCGGTCGTCGTGATGTCCCGCCCCGACCCGCTGCAGCTCCTGGACCTCATCGAGCGGCACCGCGTCACCGAGCTGTTCCTGCCACCCACCGTGATCTACCGCCTGCTGGAGATCCCCGGCATCGAACAGCGGGACCTCTCCTCGCTGAAGTACCTGATGTACGGCTCCGCGCCCATGTCGACGGAGAAGCTGCGCCGCGCGATCGAGGTGTTCGGCCCGGTGCTGTTCCAGGGGTACGGCCAGACCGAGGCGCCTTCCGGAATCGCCTTCCTGCGCCCCGAGGAGCACTTCACCGAAGGCCGGATCGCGGACGACGCGCGGCTGTCGGCCGCCGGCCGGCCGGCGCCACTGGTCCGCGTGGAGATCCTGGACGGTGACGGACGGATCCTGCCCGCGGGCGAACCGGGCGAGATCTGTGTGCGGGGCGACCTCGTCATGAAGGGCTACTACAAGGACCCGGTCAGGACCGCCGAGACCATCGTCGACGGCTGGCTGCACACCGGCGACATCGGCCACCTCGACCACGAGGGCTTCCTGCACATCACCGACCGCAAGAAGGACATGATCATCTCGGGTGGCTTCAACGTCTACCCGAGCGAGGTCGAGCAGATCATCTGGCGACACCCGGCCGTCCAGGACTGCGCCGTCGTCGGGGCACCGCACCCGGACTGGGGCGAGGCCGTCACCGCCGTGGTCGAACTCAACGAGGGCGAGGAACTGACCGAGGCCGACCTCATCGCGTACTGCCGACCCCGGCTCGGCGGCATCAGGACACCCAAACGGGTCGAGTTCGTCACCGAACTCCCGCGCAGCCCCAACGGCAAGGTCCTCAAGAAGGACGTCCGCGCCCCGTTCTGGCGCGACCACCAGCGAAGGATCTGAGACCCCGTGAAACGCACCCTCTTCGACAAGGACCACGAGAGCTTCCGCGAGGTGGTCCGGACGTTCGCCGAACGCACCCTGGCACCCCGCCACGAGGAGATGCTGGAGCGGAAGTCCATCGCCCGGGACATCTGGCGGGAGGCCGGCGAACTCGGCATCCTCGGCCTCTCCGTCCCCGAGGAGTATGGCGGCTCCGGCGCAGGCGACTTCCGCTTCAACGCCGTCGCCGACGAGGAACTCGCCGGCTTCAGCTTCGGCGTCGGCGCCAGCTTCGCCCTGCACACCGACACCTGCCCGCCCTATCTCGTCGAACTCGGCACCGAGGAACAGAAGCACCGCTGGCTGCCCGGCGTCGCCTCCGGCGACCTCATCACCGCCATCGGCATGACCGAACCCTCCGGCGGCTCCGACCTCGCCGCGCTGCGCACCACCGCGGTCCGCGACGGCGACCACTGGGTGATCAACGGCTCCAAGACGTTCATCACCAACGGCCACCAGGCCGACCTGATCATCGTCGCTGCCCGCACCGGCCCCGGCGAACGCGCCAAGGGCATCACACTCTTCGTGGTGGAGGCCGGCACCCCCGGCTTCGCACGGGGACGCAAGCTCGACAAGGTGGGCCAGGAGGAGGCGGACACCGCCGAACTGTTCTTCACCGACGTCCGGGTGCCCGACGCGAACCGCCTCGGCGGGGTGGGGCAGGGCTTCACCTCGATGATGCAGCTCCTGCCGCAGGAACGATTGTCCACGTCCGTCACCTCCATCGGCCACGTCTCCCGCATCCTGCGCGAGACCATCGAGTACACCCGGGAGCGCAAGGCCTTCGGACAGGCCATCGGTTCCTTCCAGCACAACAAGTTCAGGATCGCCGAGCTGGTCACCCGGGTGGAGGCGGCCCAGGCCTACCTCGACAGCTGCGTGCTCGCCCACACCCGGGGTGAGTTGGGCGCCGTGGACGCAGCCAAGGTCAAGTGGTGGTCCGCCGAGGTCCAGAACGCCGTACTCGACGAGTGCGTCCAACTGCACGGCGGCTACGGCTACATGAACGAGTACCGCGTCGCACGCGCCTGGCGGGACGCCCGCGTCACCAAGATCTGGGCCGGGTCCAACGAGATCATGAAGGAAGTCATCGGCCGTGACCTGGGCCTGTAGCACATCCCCGAACCCCTGACTGATGGAGGTCCCTGCCATGGCTGCGAACACCGTCAACCGTCAATGGCTGCTCGCCCGCCGCCCCGTCGGCGCTGTCACCACCGACGACTTCCGCTATCACGAGGCCGACGTACCGACACCCGGCGAGGGCGACGTCCTCGTCCGCACCCTGTACTTCGGCTACGACGCCAGCCAGCGCATCTGGCTCACCGACGACGGCGGCTACATGGAGCCGATCCAGGTCGGCGAACCGGTGCGCACCATGGGCATCGGCCAGGTCGTCGACTCCCGCGACCCCTCCTACCGGCCGGGCGACCTGGTGGAGGGCTTCATGAGCTGGCAGGACTACGCCCTCGTCCGCGGCGACGGCCCGATGCCGCTGCGCGCGCTGCCCCGCGCCGACTACCCGCTGTCCTGGAACCTCGGGGTGTTCGGTGTCGGCGGTCTCACGGCGTACTTCGGCGTCGCCGACGGCCTCGGCGTGAAACCCGGCGACACGGTGGTGGTCTCCGCCGCCACGGGGGCCACCGGGTCCCTCGCCGGACAGATCGCCAAGGCACTGGGCGCCAAGAAGGTGATCGGCATCGCGGGCGGCCCGGAGAAGTGCCGGTGGATCGTCGAACAGGCCGGCTACGACGACGCGATCGACTACAAGAACGACAAACTCGACGAACGCCTGCGGGAGTTGTGCCCGGACGGCGTCGACGCCTACTTCGACAACGTCGGCGGCGACATGCTCGACACCCTGCTCCTGCACATGGCACCCCAGGGACGGGTGCTGATCTGCGGGGCCATGTCCTCCGGCTACACCGACGTCAAGCTCCAGGGCCCCACCAACTACATGCGCATCTGCACCCATCAGCTCACGGTGCGCGGGATCCTGCTCTTCTTCTACGCCGACCGCCTCGCCGACGGCGCCGCCCAACTCGGCGCGTGGGTACGGGAGGGGCGCCTGCACGTGGCGGAGGAGGTCGTCGAGGGCTTCGAGCACGCGCCCGCCCTGCTGCCGACGATGTTCAGCGGCAAAGAGCCCGGCAAGCTGCTGCTGAAGGTGGCGGACCCCGAGTGAGCGCCACCGGTCGGAACGCCCCTCCGGTGGCCGTGGTCACCGGCGCGGCGAGCGGCATCGGACTCGAACTCGTCCGCCGTCTGAGCCCTGCATACCGGGTCGCGCTGCTCGACGTCGACGAACCGGCGGCCGGACGGGCAGCGGCGGAGATCGGCGGCGGCGCGCTGGCGGTCGGCTGCGACATCACGGACGCCGACTCCGTCACGGCGGCCGTGCGGGCGGTCGTCGAGCGCTTCGGCGGCATCGACGTCGCCGTCTCCAACGCCGGCATCGGCTCCGCGGGCGCCGCCCGCCGCCTGGACCCGGACGCCCTGGCGAGACAGCTCGACGTCAATGTCACCGGCAACTGGCGCTTCCTGCACGCCTGCCTGCCGCACCTGGAGGCGAGCGGGGGCTATCTGCTCGGAGTCGCCTCGGCGGCAGCCCTGATGGCGCCGCCCGGTGAGGCGTTCTACGGCGCGAGCAAGGCGGGCCTCGAAGCGCTCCTCGACACGCTGCGCACCGAGGTCGCGCACCTGGGTGTCGATGTCGGCGTGGCGTACCTGATGTTCGTCGACACGCCCATGGTCCGCCAAGGCGACCGGGACCACCCCGACCTCGAACTGATGCGCCGTCGACTACCCGGCGCCGCCGGGCGCACTCTCCCCGTCGCGACGGCCGCCGACATCCTGGCACGTGGCGTCGGCCGCCGAGCGGCGCGGATCTTCGTACCGGGGTCGCTGCGGACCCAGTACGTCCTTCGAGGCGTGATCCGCCCGTTGATGGACCGTCCGTTCCGCCGCATGGCCCCCGAACTGGACCGGCTCACGGCGGCCAAGGTGCGCGAACGTGGCCCGTACGACGCGGCGTTCGGCCGGCGTTCCCGGGCTGGCGGGCAGCAGGCGTAGGAGACGGTGACGCGCCCGCCGTTCCGCCGGCAACCGGGTCGGCTTCCGGGAGAGGCGAAACGGGCGCACAAGGTCCCGCCCTAAGCCGCGCAGGCTCCGGGCGGGACCTTGTGCCGTCAGTGGGCCGTGACCGGAGCCTGTTCCGCTGGTGCCGTGTCCCCGCCCGCACCTGCCGCCCGGCGGGGGCCGCGGACCAGGGCCAGGACCACCAGGCCCGCCACGAGGCCGACCGAACCGGCGGTCACCAGCGCCGAGTTGAGCCCCGAGGCGAACGCGGACCGCAGCACGTGCTCGGGGAACGCGTGCCGCAGGAAGGCCGCGCCACCCCCCGCCAGGGTGTGCGCCGCGTCATGCGGCAGGGTGTCACCCATGCGGGAGGTCAGCACGGTGCCGTAGACGGCGACCATCAGCGCGTACCCCAGCTGCCGCAAGGTGTTCACCACACCGCCCGCCATGCCCGACCGCTCCGCTGGGACCGCGGCGAGCGCCGCCCCGGAGATGGTGGGGGAGAGGAGCCCGGTGCCGACACCCACCAGTACCGGGCCCAGGACGAGCGACGTCCAGCTGGAATCCGCGTCGAGGAACGCCTGCGCGAAGGACCCGGCGGCGAGCAGCAGCAGGCCTGCTCCCATGGTCCAGCGTGCGGCGGCCCTGTGCGACAGCGCGCCGACCGTCATCGCGACCACCATGGCCGCGGCCGGCAGCGGCAGCAGCGCGAGGCCGCCGTCCACCGGGTCCATGCCCAGCAGCGTCTGCATCCAGATCGACTCGTAGGCGATCACACCGAACGCCACGCCGTCGAAGGCGAGCGCGCCCACCAGCACACCGACGAACGTCGGCTTGCTCAGCAGCCTCAGGTCCAGCAGCGGATGCGCCACCTTGCGTTCGACGAGCACGAACGCCACCAGCGCCGCGGCGGCGAGACCGAACGCCGTCAGCGTCCCGGTGGAGGTCCAGCCGTGCTCCCCGGCCCGAACCATCGCGTACGTCATCCCGCCCGCGAACACCGCGAACGTCGCCATGCCCGCCCAGTCGACGCGCATCCCCCGCGTCCCCCGGGACTCCGGCACCACCTTCAGCGACAGCCACACGGTGACGACGCTCACCGGCACGTTCACGAAGAAGATCCACCGCCAGCCCGGGCCCTTGGTCAGCACCCCGCCGAGCAGCGCGGCCGCGGCCGCACCGCTGACCGCGCCCCACACACCGAGGGCGGCGCCCCGCTCCCGCCCCTGGTACACGGAGCCGAGCAGCGGCAGGGTGGTCGCGAACATCGCCGCCGCTCGTGAGGCGACCGCGAACACCACCACGCCCGCCACATGCACCCGGCGGCGTCCGACGATGTCGGCGCCGACGCCGGCACCCAGCAGCAGAGCGGCCAGCGCCAGCGCGTATCCGTCGACGACCCACTGCAGATCGCTCAACGAGGCGTCCAGCGAGTGCGCCATGTCCGGCAGCGCCACCACCACGATCGTCATGTTCAGCAACAGCATGAACGTACTCAGGCAGATCGCTGTGAGCAGCCCCATTTACGCATGTCTTCAACTCCTTGTGCATTGATCAGGTACGGCTCCGTACGATGGCCCTCGCGCGGTCGGGCGAAGCGGAAACGGGCCTCTGACCGGTGAAACGCGAAAAGCAATCCTCCGCAGAGCGGCCCGTCGGGGTCCGACGCCCTCGACCTGCTGATCCTCTCGGCGCTGGAGGTGAATGGGCGGGCTTCCTTCAAACGGATCGGCGCGGCGCTCGGTGTCTCCGACCAGACCGTCGCCCGCCGCTACCGCAGACTGTGCGCCGAGGCGGGGTTACGGGTGGTGGCCGTGCGTGACCCCGAACGACTGGGGCTCGACCAGTGGATGCTCCGGCTGCGCTGTGCCCCCGACACCGCCCTGACCATCGCGGACGCGCTGGCCAAGCGCCCCGACACCGGCTGAATCGCGCTCGCCTCGGGTGGCACCGAGGTGATCTGCGGAACCTTGCCGCGCAACCCCTGGGACCGCGACGACCTGCTGCTGGGCAAGCTGCCCCGCACCCCCAGCATCGTCGAGATCCGCGCCCACCAGCTGCTCTTCCGCTTCTACGGCGGTCCGAGCGGCTGGCTGCGGAAGTTCGGGGCGCTGTCCGAGGAGCAGATCGCCGTCCTGCGCCCCGAGCCGGTGCCGGAGCCGGGCCCGGCCGGTATCGCGCCCGAGGACGAACCCCTCGTCGCCGTCCTCGAACGGGACGGACGCGCCGTCCACGCCGAGTTGCAGCACGCCACCGGCCGCTCCGAGTCGGCCGTCAAGCGCCGGCTGGCGGCACTGAGGGCCTCGGGGGCCCTGTACTTCGACGTCGAGTACGACTCTGCGGTCCTCGGCTACCCGGTCTCCGCCGTCCTCTGGGTGACGGCCGCCCCGGCCGCCCTGCGCACGGTGGGCGAGGCGCTCGCCCACCGCACCGAGGTCACCCACGTCACCGCGACCGCGGGACCCTTCAACCTCATGGCCACCGTCCGCGCGAAGAGCACCGCCGGCCTGTACGACTACCTCAGCGGCCCGCTCGGGCACCTGGAGGGCGTCCAGCACGTGGAGGCGACACCGTTCCTGCGGCAGGTCAAACAGCTCACCTACCAGACGCCACCGCGCCGGACGCAGTAGCCCTACGCGTGCCGTGGCCGCCGAGCATGAGCGCGGGCCGGCCCCTCGCCCGGCCCGCCGACTACGAAGCCACCGGTTCGGAGGAACGGCTCATCGTCATCAGCTGGTCGAGGAACTCCGCCGGGATCGGCGTCGGCAGGAAGCCGAGGAACTGGCGCATCGGCATGGACTCGACCATGCGCATCGCGTCCTGGCTCTCCGCGGCGGCAGCGGCCTGCTCCTCGGACATCCCGGCCATCATGGCCTCGGTGAGCACCGGGCCGACCGTCGTGTGGCCGAACCACGCGCCGACCGTGGAGTCCAGGGTCAGGGGCGCCACCAGGAGGTCCCCTACGAGGTCCAGCGGTTGTACGGCGACCACGTCGTGAGCGTTCTCGCCGAGCTGGACCTCGTACCGTCCGGCAGCCACGGTCCAGTCGTCGCGCGTGATGTCCCAGAAGGCGAAGGCGCGGCGGTCGAGGTCGATCTCCACGACCTTGCTCTGGCCGGGCTCCAGCGCCACCTTGGAGAAGCCCCGCAGCTCACGGGCAGGGCTGCTGACCGGGCGCTTCGGCGCGGAGACGTAGACCTGCACCACGTGCTTGCCGAAGCGCTCGCCGGTGTTGGTGACCGTGACCGTGGCCCTGGCGGTGTCCTCGCCGGTCGCGGTGACCTGGAAGCCGCTCTGTTCGAAGGTCGTGTAGCTGAGGCCGTGGCCGAAGGGGTAGCGGACGGCGACGTCGGCGGTCTCGTAGTAGCGGTAGCCGACCATCACGCCCTCGCCGTAGCGGACGTGCCCCTGCTCACCGGGGAAGTTCAGGTAGGCGGGGGTGTCGTTGAGCCGGAACGGGATGGACTCCGCGAGGTGTCCGGAGGGGTTGACCCGGCCGGTGAGCACGTCGGCGATGGCGCCGCCGCCGGCCTGGCCGGGCAGCCAGGCCTCCACGATCGCGTCCACCTCGTCGTGCCAGCCCTCCAGGGTCACCACGCCGCCGTTGAGCACCACGACGACGGTGCGGCGGGCCACCGCGGCCACCGCGCGCACCAACTCGACCTGCTCGCCGGGGAGTTCGATGTGCTCACGGTCGAAGCCCTCGGACTCGTCTGCCTCGCGCAGGCCGATGACGAGGACCGCGGTGTCAGCCTGCGCCGCGAGCGCGACGGCCGCCTCGCGCAGCTCTACCGCGTCCGCCTGCCTCGTGGTGTCATAGCCCCGGGCGAAGTCGATCTCCGCGTCCGGCAGCTGGGCCCGCAGTTCGGAGAGTGCGGTGTCGACCCGGGTGGCGTTGACGTGGGAGCTGCCGCCGCCCTGGAAGCGCAGCGTCTCGGCGAACTCGCCGACGACGGCGATACGGCCTTCCGGCGTGAGTGGCAGGCTGCCCTCCCGGTTCTTCAGCAGGACCAGGCACTCGCCGGCGACCTCACGCGCGAGGAGGTGGTGGGTGTCGTGGTCCAGTTCGACCGGGGCCCCGGAGCGGACGCGACCGGTGAGCTCGCGCAGCCGGGCCAGAGCGGTGTCGACGACGGACTCGTCGAGCCGGCCCGAGCGCACCGCCTCGGCGACCTCGGCGTCGCTGACGCCGCCGTTGCCGGGCATCTCCAGGTCCATCCCGGCCACCAGCGCGGCGACACGGTCGCCGACGGCGCCCCAGTCGGAGACGACCAGGCCGTCGAAGCCCCACTCGTCGCGCAGCACCTGGGTGAGCAGCCAGTGGTTCTCGGCGGCGTAGACGCCGTTGATCTTGTTGTACGAGCACATGACAGTGGCCGGACGCGCCTGCTTCACGACGCGTTCGAAGGCCGGGAAGTAGATCTCGCGCAGGGTGCGGTCGTCGACGTCGGAGCTGACGCGCATCCGGTCGGTCTCCTGGTTGTTGGCCGCGAAGTGCTTGACCGACGCGCCGACGCCCCCGCTCTGCAGCCCCTCCACGTGCGCCGCGCCGAGTACGCCGCTGAGGAGCGGATCCTCGGAGAAGTACTCGAAGTTGCGCCCGCAGAGAGCGGACCGCTTGATGTTGATCGCAGGGCCGAGGAGCACGTCCACGCCGAGCGCCCGCGATTCGACGGCCAGCGCTTCGCCGACGCGGCGGACGAGGGCCGGGTCCCAGCTTGAGCCGAGGGCGGCACCGGGCGGGAAGGCGGTGGCCGGTTCGCTGCGGTGCACACCGAGATGGTCGGCTTCACCCTTCTGGCGCCGCACACCGTTCGGGCCGTCACTGAGCACCAGTGCGGGGAAACCGGCCTCCTCGTCGGGCTCGCTGGACCACATGTTCAGTCCGGAGAGCAGGGCTGTCTTGCGGTCCAGGTCGAGTTCGGTGGGGTTCTGGGACATGGTGCGGGTTCCTCGAAATCATAGGTGCCGGGCGGAGGCCTTCGGCGGTCGGTGGGTGGAACAGCGCGCGAGAGCGCTCTCAGGTGGAGGATGGCGCCAAAGTCGAATTTTATTTGGATTTAGCTTGTGGGCTCAACGGAGGCGTCTGCGGTCAACGGACGCTGCGGATCGGGCGTACGGTCAGTCCGCCGGCCACCGCGACCCCCGCCGCGCTCAGGAAGAGGAGCGGGTAGTTGTCCCCACCGCCCACGGCGAGGATGAACGGCGCGACCAGCGGGGCGACCGACTGCGGCAGGGAGGCGGCCATGGCGAAGACGCTCATGTACTTGGCGCCTTCCGTCTCCCGGTTGGGGATGACATCGGTGATGAGGGCGATGTCCACGGCACCGAACATGCCCGCCCCCAGCAGGATGATCTGCGAGCCGACGAACACCTGCGGGAACGACGAGGCGAAGGCGATCACGGCGAAACCGACGGCGAACGCGGTCGCGGCGAGGTAGATGAACGGCTTCCTGCGCCGCAGGCGGTCCGAGAGAATACCGCTCGCCACGGCGCCCGCGGAGGTCATCAGCAGACCGACGCCTCCGGAGAGCGCCAGCAGCCCCGTCACCTTGCTGAGTTCGTAGTGGAGGTGGTCGGTGAGGAAGTAGAGCTGGTATGTGGACAGGAACATCAGGCTGAGCTGGATCAGGAACCGGCCGACCCAGGTCCAGCCCAGGTCGGGATGACGCCGCGGATTGAAGGTGAGGTCGCGGAACATGGCCGCCAGACCCGGCTGGTCGTGGTCCGCGCGCCGGACCGCCGGATCGGGCAGGAAGAGGACGACGGGAAGCAGGGCCAGACAGGCGATGACCGCGGGGACGAGGAAGAGCAGCAGTCCGGAGTGGCGCAGCGGTGTGGCCAGCTGGAAGCCGGCGACCCCGGCGATCTGCGCGGTGAACCCGAGCAGGCCGGAAACCTTGCCGCGCTGCTGCTCCGGTACCTGGTCGGGGAGCATTGCCACCAGCGGCGTCATGAGCGTGCTCAGTCCGACCTGGCTGATGACGAAGCCGGCCAGCAGGACGGACACCGACGTGCCGGCGCCGGTGACGGCCGCTCCGGCGAGTAGGACCGGCATCCCGGCGAGCATCCAGGGCTTGCGGCGCCCCAGCCGGGACCTGGTGTTGTCGCTGAGTACCCCGAAGACCAGGCCGGACACCATGCCGACCAGTGTTCCCACGCCCACCACCAGGCCCAGGCTGCTGGTCTTGCCGTCCGGGTCGATGGTCTCCAGCCGCATCGCCAGGGACACCAGCAGCGGGGTCATCACGGCGACGTAGACGCCCAGATAGGCGATCACGTACAGGGTGATGAACCTGCGGCCGACCGGCGGCAGGCCGTCGCCCGGACTCCTCGGGGCGGCGTCCTCGGTGGCGGGAAGCCCGGCTGTGTGGTGTGTCATCTTGGCCTCCGGCCGTGCGAACACGTGAGGGTACACGTGCGGGGTAAGGGGGGCGAAACGGGCACCGGACGCCGAGGTGCCCGCGACGGGTTACTGGTGGGTTCCGCCGTCGATGCGGATCTCGGTGCCGGTGAGGAAGGCGCCGTCGTCGGAGACGACCATGGCGACGACCCCGGCGACGGCGTCGGGGGAGCCGAAGCCCTCACCGATGGCGGGGGTGAGCTTGCCCAGGAGGTTCCAGTCGGTGTCCTCGGGCATGAGGGAGAAGATGTTCTCGGTGATGCCGGAGGAGATGCTGCCCGGGTTGACGTTGACCGCGCGCAGGCCCTGCTTGCCGTATTCCTGGGCGATGCTGTGGGTGAAGGAGAGGATGCCGCCCTTGCTCGCGGAGTAGGCGGCCATCATCGGGTGGGCGAATTGGGCGGAGGTGGAGCTGAAGTTGACCACGACGCCCTTGCCGGTCTCCAGCAGGGCGGGCAGGGCCGCGCGGGTGACCAGGAAGGTGCCGGTGAGGTTCACGGCGATGACCTGGTTCCACAGGTCGAGGGAGCAGGTGTGGGTGTGGGCTCCGCGCAGCATGCCGGCCACGTTGACCAAGGCGTCGAGCCCGCCCAGCGCGTCGATCGCCTCGGACACGACGGTCCCTACCGAGGTCTCGTCGGACACGTCGAGTGCGGCGGTGCTCAGCCGGCTCGCGGTGCCGGCCTTGGCCGCGAGCTCAGCGGTCTCCGCGAGGCCGTCCTCGGCGATGTCGGTGCCCGTGACCCGGGCCCCCTCGGACAGGAGCCGGAGTGTGGTGGCGCGGCCGATGCCCGAGGCGGCGCCCGTGACGAGAATGCGGCGGTCGGTCAGTCGTTGCATGGGTGTTCCCTTGTGTTCTCGTGGCGAGAGGTTGCCCCGCGTTGCTCCGGCGGGGAAGCGGGCACGGGTCCCGTTGACCGGGACCGGACACGGAGGCAGGAGGAGCGGGCCTCTGGATGCTGCAGGGGCGGCATGGGTGCGACGCCCGTACCTGCGTTTTGGGGTGGAACCTTTCACATCCGTGGCGGCCGGGGTGGGGCGGTCCCTTGAGCGGACCAGTGCGAACCGGAAGTTCACACATCAGAAACCTAGCTTTGTTCGGTTTTTATGGCTAGAGTTTCGGTCAGAAAGTTTTGGATCGCAGCCTTGTGAATCGATTCAAAGCGAGTTCGTTGTGTGCGGCCTCGCGCCGCGATGCGACTGTACGTGTGGTCGGGATGACGCAGCCCGGCGGCGAGAGCCTCCTCGCCGGACCGGAGGAGACGTTCGCCCGACTTGAGAACGGCGCCACCTGACGGGCGTCCGCAATGGGGGTCGGCGTCCTGACCAGGCGCCGGCCCCCGCTGACCTGAGGCTCCTCATCACACCGGAACGTCCCTGCGTAGGAGCCCCCGGGCCCGCAGGTCCGCCCAGAGCCCCGGGGGAGGCACCTGGCGGTGAAGGTCCACGTTCTGCAGGACGTGCGCCGCCGTGCCCATGCCGAGGGTGACGTTGGCGACGGCGGCATGGGTGAAGGGGAAGGAGACGGCCGCCGCCCGCAGGCTCGAACCGTGCCACTCACAGACCTCTGCGATCGCTTGGGCGCGTGCCACGATCTGGGCGGGGGCGGCCCGGTAGTCGTACGTCATGCCCTGCGCGGGGCGGTCGTGGGCGAGGAGCCCGGAGTTGAAGACGCCCGCGGCGACGACGCTCTTGCCGTGTTCCTGTGCGGCCGGCAGGACGTCGTCGAGGGCGGACTGGTCGAGGAGGGTGTAGCGGCCGGCGAGCATGACGACGTCGGCGGCGGTCTCCCGGAGGAATCGGGCAAGCATCGCGGACTGGTTCATGCCGACGCCGATGGCGCTGACCACGCCCTGGCCGCGCAGGTCTGCGAGGGCGGGCATGGCATGGTCCGCGGCCTGCCTCCAGTGGTCGTCGGGGTCGTGGAGGTAGACGATGTCGAGGCGGTCCAGTCCGGTGCGCCGGAGTGTCTCCTCGATGGAGCGCAGGACGCCGTCGCGGCTGAAGTCCCACTGTCGGCACAGGTCGTCGCGGACGACGAAGCCCTCGCTGTCGACCCCTCGGGGGACCTCGTTGGGTACCAGCAGGCGGCCGACCTTGGACGAGATGACGTAGGAGTCCCGGCGCCGTTCGCGGAGGGCCAGGCCTAGCCGGTGTTCCGACAGGCCGAGGCCGTAGTGGGGTGCGGTGTCGAAGTAGCGGATGCCGGCGTTCCAGGCCACGTCGACGGCGGCGGCCGCGTCTTCGTCGGGTGACACTCGATAGAGATTGCCGATGACGGAGCCGCCGAAGCCGAGTTCGGTGAGTTCGAGGCCGGTGTCGGCGATGCTTCCGCGATGCCGTGCGTGCTCCTGAGGGCGCGTCATGTGGTGCTGCCCGTCGTTGTCCGACGGAGCGGGCGACCGTCGGCCGTGACGGTGCCGATGAGCGGTGTACGCGGAGTGTCCTTCACCGTGACGGCGAGGGGTGTGGTCATCGGCCGAGCCATCCGCCGTCGACGGGCAGGATGGTGCCGTGGATGTAGGCGGCGGCGTCGGAGGCGAGGAAGACGGTGGCGCCGGCGAGGTCGTCGGCGCTGCCCCAGCGGCCGGCCGGGATCCGGTCGAGGATCGCCCGGCTGCGGCCCGGGTCGGCGCGCAGGGCCTGGGTGTTGTCGGTGGCGATGTAGCCGGGGGCGATCGCGTTGACGTTGACGCCGTGCGGCGCCCACTCGTTGGCCAGTGCCTTGGTCAGCCCGGCGATGCCGTGCTTGGCGGCGGTGTAGCCGGGTACCGTGATCCCGCCCTGGTAGCTGAGCAGTGAGGCGGTGAAGACGACCTTGCCCCGGCCCCGGGCCACCATCGCGGCCCCGACCGCCCGGGCCAGCGCGAACTGGGCGCTGAGGTTGACCTGGAGGACCAGGTCCCAGTCCGCGTCGGAGTGTTCGGCGGCCGGAGTACGGCGGATCGTGCCCGCGTTGTTGACCAGGATGTCCACCGGCCGCTCCCGCGAGGCGAGGGCCGCGCCCAGGGCCCGTACCGCGTCGGGGTCGGCGAAGTCGGTGCGGATCGCCTCGAACGAACGGCCCGCCGCCTCCACATCCTTCTGGACGTCGCTGCCGGAGGCCTCCAGGTTCGCGCTCACCCCGATGACGTCCGCGCCCGCCTCCGCGAGCGCGCGGGCCATGGCCCGGCCGATGCCACGCCGGGCCCCGGTCACCACCGCGAGCTTCCCGGTCAGATCGAACAGGCTCACGCGCCTGCTCCCTTCTCGTCGTTGCCGCAGTCCACCAGGATCTTCATCACGTCCCCGCCGCCCTCCAGCGCCTCGAACGCCGACGGTGCCTCGGCCAGCGGCACCACCTTGCTGATCAGCCGGTCGGCCGGGATCGTGCCGTCCGCGACCAGCGCGACCGCCCTCTCGAAGTCGGACCGGTCGTACAACCGCGCCCCGACCAGGGTCAGTTCACGCCAGAAGAACCGGTGCAGGTTCACCTCACGCGGCCTTGGGTGGATCGCGACCAGACACAGCCTGCCCCGCACCCCCAGCACCTCGACCGCACACTCCACCCCGGCCTGCGCACCCGACACCTCGAACGCGACATCCGCGCCCGCGTCCCCGGTCCACTCACCCACCAGCGCGGGCACGTCGACCGCGGCCGGATCCCACGTCTGAAGGCCCAGTTCCTCCGCCAGCAGCCGCCGGTGCGCGCTCAGCTCCACCACCCGCACCTCGGCACCCGCGCCCCGCGCGACCAGCGCGATCAGCACGCCGACCGGACCACCGCCGACCA
>NZ_JBLRVZ010000042.1:0-105882 GCF_048159505.1 Streptomyces sp. T028 | reverse complement strand
AACGCCCGGTTACATTCCGAACCCGGAAGCTAAGCCTTACAGCGCCGATGGTACTGCAGGGGGGACCCTGTGGGAGAGTAGGACACCGCCGAACTCCTTTTAGAGCTCTGGCTCTTGGGCATGCACAGCCCAAGAGCCAGAGCTTTTTTGCGTTGAGGTAGGGTCAGGGGGCATCGTTGGCTCGTTTTCACTGGAGGCCCCCGGGTGGAGGTCCAGGAGACCCGCGTTCAGACGAACCGGGTCCTCACCATCCCGAACATCCTCAGCATGGCGCGTCTCGTCGGCGTGCCCGTCTTCCTCTGGTTGATCCTCAGGCCCGAGTTCGGGGGCCCGCAGAGCGACGGGTGGGCGCTCCTGGTGCTCGCTCTGAGCGGCGTCAGCGACTACCTGGACGGGAAGCTCGCGCGGCGTTGGAACCAGATCAGCAGCCTCGGCCGGCTCCTGGACCCGGCCGCGGACCGGCTCTACATTCTCTCGACTTTGGTCGGCCTCACCTGGCGGGAGATTCTCCCTGTCTGGTTGACGGCTGTACTTCTTGCGAGGGAACTGGTTCTGTTGGTGATGGTGGGCATCCTCAGGCGACACGGTTATCCGCCGCCGCAGGTGAACTACCTGGGCAAGGCGGCGACGTTCAACCTGATGTACGCCTTCCCGTTGCTCCTGCTCAGTGACGGAAGTGGATGGCTCGCGTCACTCGCTGCTATTTTCGGATGGGCGTTCGCAGGGTGGGGTACAACGCTCTACTGGTGGGCAGGAGTCCTCTACGTGGTACAGGTCCGCCGCCTCGTTCGTGCGGACGCCATGGCCGGCTGAGCCCGTCGACGGGCGGGGGCAGTAGTGGCTCGATGGCCCGCTTCGGAAAAGTGCGGGACAATCTGGATGGGTGAAGTCGGCTAGACCGTCGTCTCTTCTAGGAGGACGCTTCCGACATGAAGGCCGTCGTGATGGCCGGAGGCGAAGGCACACGCCTTCGCCCGATGACCTCGAGCATGCCCAAACCGCTCCTGCCGGTGGCCAACCGGCCGATCATGGAGCACGTCCTGCGGCTGCTCAAAAGGCATGGGCTCAACGAGACCGTCGTCACCGTGCAGTTCTTGGCCTCATTGGTCAAGAACTACTTCGGTGACGGAGAAGAGCTCGGTATGGAGCTCAGCTATGCCAACGAGGAGAAGCCACTCGGAACCGCCGGAAGCGTCAAGAACGCAGAGGAAGCGTTGAAGGACGACGCCTTCCTCGTCATCTCCGGCGATGCTCTCACTGACTTCGACCTCACCGAGCTGATCAACTTCCACAAGGAAAAGGGCGCACTGGTCACCGTCTGTCTGACACGTGTGCCCAATCCGCTGGAATTCGGTATCACCATCGTCGACGAAGAGGGCAAGGTCGAGCGTTTCCTCGAGAAGCCGACCTGGGGCCAGGTCTTTTCGGACACCGTGAACACGGGCATCTACGTCATGGAGCCCGAGGTCTTCGAATATGTCGAGGCCGATGTACCCGTCGACTGGTCCGGCGATGTGTTCCCGCAGCTCATGAAAGAGGGCAAGCCGATCTACGGCTTCATCGCCGAGGGCTACTGGGAGGACGTCGGCACGCATGAGAGCTATGTGAAGGCCCAGGCCGACGTGCTCGAAGGCAAGGTCGACGTGGAACTCGACGGTTTCGAGATCTCCCCCGGCGTGTGGGTCGCGGAAGGCGCCGAGGTGCATGCCGACGCCGTACTGCGCGGCCCGCTGTACATCGGCGACTACGCGAAGGTCGAGGCCGGCGCCGAGATCCGTGAGCACACCGTCGTTGGCTCCAATGTGGTGGTCAAGAGCGGTGCCTTCCTGCACAAGGCCGTCGTGCACGACAACGTGTACGTGGGGCAGCACAGCAATCTGCGCGGCTGTGTCGTCGGGAAGAACACCGACATCATGCGGGCCGCACGGATCGAGGACGGCGCCGTCATCGGTGACGAATGCCTGATCGGTGAAGAATCGATCGTGCAGGGCAATGTGCGGGTGTACCCGTTCAAGACCATCGAGGCCGGCGCGTTCGTCAACACCTCGGTGATCTGGGAGTCCCGGGGCCAGGCGCATCTCTTCGGCGCCCGAGGGGTGTCCGGGATCCTGAACGTCGAGATCACGCCTGAGTTGGCGGTGCGGCTCGCCGGCGCCTACGCGACGACGCTGAAGAAGGGCTCGACCGTCACCACGGCCCGCGACCACTCCCGTGGCGCCCGGGCACTGAAGCGGGCGGTCATCTCCGCGCTGCAGGCCAGTGCCATCGACGTACGGGATCTGGAGAACGTACCGCTGCCCGTGGCGCGGCAGCAGACGGCGCGCGGGTCGGCCGGCGGGATCATGATCCGGACCTCACCAGGGGTGCCGGACTCCGTGGACATCATGTTCTTCGACGGGCAGGGTGCGGATCTGTCGCAGGGCAGTCAGCGCAAGCTGGACCGGGTGTTCGCCCGGCAGGAGTACCGGCGGGCGTTCCCGGGCGAGATCGGCGACCTGCACTTTCCCGCCAGCGTGTTCGACTCGTACACCGGATCGCTGCTGCGGAACGTGGACACGACCGGGATCTCGGAGTCCGGGCTGAAGGTCGTGGTCGACGCGTCGAACGGCAGTGCGGGGCTGGTGCTGCCGAGTCTGCTCGGGAAGCTGGGCGTGGACTCGCTGACGATCAATCCCGGTCTGAACGAGTCCAGGCCGACGGAGACGGGTGATCAGCGGCGCTCGGGGCTCGTACGGCTCGGGGAGATCGTGGCCTCGTCGCGGGCGGCGTTCGGAGTGCGGTTCGACCCGGTGGGCGAGCGGCTCTCGCTAGTCGACGAGAAAGGCCGGATCATCGAGGACGACCGGGCTCTGCTGGTGCTGCTCGACCTGGTGGCCGCGGAGCGGCGCAGCGGGCGCGTGGCGCTGCCGGTGACCACGACGAGGATCGCCGAGCAGGTGGCGGCCTATCACGGGACGCAGGTCGAGTGGACGACGACCTCGCCCGACGACCTGACCCGGGTCGGGCGGGACGAGACGACCATCTTCGGCGGGGACGGCAAGGGCGGGTTCATCGTCCCGGAGTTCAGCAGTGTCTTCGACGGCACGGCCGCCTTCGTACGGCTGATCGGGCTGGTCGCGCGGACGCAACTCACGCTCAGCCAGATCGACGCGCGGATTCCGCGGGCGCACGTCCTGAAGCGGGATCTGGCGACTCCGTGGGCCGTCAAGGGGCTGGTGATGCGGAGGGTCGTCGAGGCGGCCGGAGACCGCTTCGTGGACACCACGGACGGTGTGCGGGTGGTCGAGACGGACGGACGCTGGGTGATGGTGTTGCCCGACCCGGCCGAGGCCGTCACCCATCTGTGGGCGGAGGGGCCCGACGACGCCTCCGCGCAGGCCCTGCTCGACGAGTGGTCGTCGGTCGTGGACAGCGCCGGGCGCTGATCCGCGCAGCACACGCGCGTGCCGGACAGGCGTCCTCAAGGGCGCCTGTCCGGTTCGCCGGTGGGGCCATTCGGAGGTAGGGGGCGCGACATGCGACGATGTGCGGCATGCCGCAGCAGCCCCCCGTTCGGAGCACACCCGCGCGCGTGTCGCGCCCGGACGCGTCCATGTCGCTGCTCACCAACGTCATGGACCACAGCCTCGACGACGGGTACGCCGAGGCCGCCGCCCGGAAGCAGTCCGAGGGCTCCGGGGGTCTGCCGAAGACGCTGCGGGCGAAGCTCGGCCTCGCGGGCGGGTTGGTGCTCGCGGCCCTGGTGGTGACCGTCGGGGCGGCACAGGCGCGTATCTCGGCCCCGGTCGTCGCCAAGGAGCGCGAGGAGCTGATCGACCGGGTCGACGCCGAGACCAAGGCCGCCGACGAGCTGGAGCGGGCCGTCGACCGGCTGCGCGACGACGTGAGCGCCCGGCAGCGCGAGGCGCTCAAGCAGAGCGGCGGCAGCGGGCAGGCGGACCTGGTGAGCATCCTGTCGGGCGCCGTGGAGGTGCACGGGCCCGGGATCAAGCTCGTCGTGAACGACGCCAAGGAAGCCACCACCGGGGGTGACGGAGACCCGCGGGAGACCTCCGGGTTCTCGGACACCGGGCGGGTCCGTGACCGTGACATGCAGAAGGTGGTCAACGGACTGTGGGCGTCCGGCGCCGAGGCCATCTCGATCAACGGACAGCGGCTGACGGCACTGTCGGCGATCAGGGCCGCGGGTGACGCGATACTGGTCGACAACAAGCCGCTGGTGCCGCCGTACACGGTGCTCGCGGTGGGGGACGGGAAACGGCTCAGCACCAAGTTCCAGAACAGCGCGGACGGCGTCTATCTGAACGTGCTGCAGGAGAACTACGGCATCAGGACGGCTATTTCCGTGCAGGACGACGTCCGGCTGCCCGCCGCACCGAGTGTGATCGTACGTACAGCACAGCCGAGAACTGAGAAGGGCACATCGTGATCGCCGTACTGGGCCTCGTCGTGGGAGTCGTGGCCGGCCTGTTGGTCCGGCCTGAGGTTCCGGCGGTTGTCGAGCCTTATCTGCCGATCGCCGTCGTGGCGGCACTGGACGCCGTGTTCGGCGGTCTGCGGGCCATGCTCGACGGGATCTTCGACGACAAGGTCTTCGTGGTGTCGTTCCTGTCGAACGTGGTCGTGGCCGCGCTGATCGTCTTCCTGGGCGACAAGTTGGGTGTGGGCGCCCAGCTGTCCACCGGCGTCGTGGTCGTGCTCGGTATCCGGATCTTCTCCAACGCCGCGGCGATCCGTCGGCACGTCTTCCGGGCGTGACGCCGATGACCAACAAGGACGAGGTGGCCGAGAACAGACTGCGCAAGGAGCTGCCCGCGGAGGTCCCGGCGCTCCCTGCCGCGGCCGTGGAGCCGCAGGAGGCCGTCGAGCCCGTGCTGACCGGGCGGCAGCGGCTGGCGAAGGGGCTGTGGCCGCCGCGCGTCACCCGTGCCCAACTCATCGTCGCCCTGCTGCTGTTCGGGCTCGGCTTCGGTCTGGCGGTCCAGGTGGCCTCCAACAGCGACAGCGGGAACGCCCTGCGCGGAGCGCGCCAGGAGGATCTTGTGCGCATCCTCGATGAACTGGATGACCGAAGTCAGCGTCTTGAGGACGAGAAGCAGGGACTCGAGAAGCAGCGGGAGGAGCTGGAGAACAGCTCCGACCAGGCGGAGGAGGCCCGCAAGCAGACGGTCGAGAAGGAGAAACAACTCGGCATCCTGGCGGGCACGGTGGCCGCGCAGGGGCCGGGCATCACGATGACCATCGACGACACGAAGGGGACGGTCGAGGCGGACATGCTGCTCGACGCGATCCAGGAGCTGCGCGCCGCGGGCGCAGAGGCGATCCAGGTCAACGACGTGCGGGTGGTCGCCGGCACGTATCTGACGGATTCGGACAACAGCGTGAGCGTCGACGGGAACAAGATCAACGCGCCGTTTCGTTTCAAGGTCATCGGTAACCCGCAGGACCTCGAACCGGCGCTGAACATCCCTGGAGGCGTGGTGCAGACTCTTGAGAAGGAGCAGGCCACCGTGACCGTGGAGCGGTCGGGCAAGATCGTCGTGGACGCCTTGCGAGCGGCGAAGCAGCCTGACTACGCTCGGTCGTCCTCACAGTGAACCGGGGGTGCATGGGGGCCGTCCGGCAGGGGCATGAGGTTGCGGGGGGTCGGCGCACCGATCGGGTGGTGCGTGGTGGAAACTGTCTGGTGGATACGGACGTTGTGAAGGTGTCCGGGTCGGCCGGTGTAATCAGTCAGGGTTCGTCCTGCCCCACGGGCGGGTCTGTTTCGGTCAAGGGGAATCGCCCGTGAAGTTGTTTGCGAAGTTGTTCGGCAAGAGCGCGCGAGAGGGCAGCGACAACGCGACCGCCCGTCATCGTGCACAGCCCGACGCGGAGGGCCAGCGGCCGCTGTTCCGGGACCAGGTGCCTGGCTCGGGTGGTGACATTTCCGGAGGTCAGGGTGCGGCGTCTGTTGACCCCGCACAGTCCGGCGGCATAGGTTTCGGCCAACCGTCAACCTCAAGTACGGGTGGAGGGTTTTCTCCCATGTCGGCCCTGGTGTGTACGAGGTGCGGTAACCGCAACGCGGAGAACAGCCGCTTCTGCTCCAACTGCGGTGCGCCGCTGCGTCCCGGTCTGACGCCGGAGCGTGCGTCGGAGACGACCTCCACCATCTCCATCTCCGGTCTCGAGGCCTACGACTCCGAAGCCACCGGTCAGACTCAGCTGCCGGCGCTCTCCCCGGAGGCACAGGCCGCCGTGGACGCGCTGCCGTTGGGCTCCGCGCTGCTGGTCGTGCGTCGGGGGCCGAACTCGGGCAGCCGCTTCCTGCTGGACGGCGACCTGACCACGGCCGGGCGGCACCCGCAGAGCGACATCTTCCTGGACGACGTGACGGTTTCGCGTCGCCATGTGGAGTTCCGTCGCAACCCGGACGGCACGTTCAAGGTCGCGGACGTCGGGAGTCTGAACGGCACCTATGTGAACCGGGAGCGGATCGACGAGGTACCTCTGTCGAACGGCGACGAGGTGCAGATCGGCAAGTACCGGCTGGTCTTCTACGCGAGCCAGCAGGGCTACTGACCCTCCCCCGGAGTCCATCCGGGGGGAACCCAGGGAAGGTCCATGCTTCAAACACCGAGGGGCGGTGCCGGGCACGGCACCGCCGCCGCGGACGCTGGTCTGATGAGCATCGGCACCGTGCTGAACGCGCTGCGGGACGAGTTTCCCGAAGTCACCATCTCCAAGATCCGTTTCCTGGAGGCGGAGGGGTTGATCGAGCCCCAGCGAACCCCCTCGGGGTATCGCAAGTTCAGCGCGCAGGACGTCGAGCGCCTCGGCCACGTACTGAGGATGCAGCGGGACCACTATCTGCCCCTCAAGGTGATCCGGGAGCATCTGGACGCCATGGAGCGGGGTGAGGCCGTGCCGTTGCCGACCGTGGGCCGGCAGCGGGACGGAGAGCCCCTTCCGGAGCCCTCCGAGGGGCCCACGGCGGTCCGGATCGGGCGGGCCGAGCTGCTCGCGGCCGCCGGGATCGACGAGTCGGCGCTGGCGGAGTGGGAGTCCTACGGGCTGCTGGTGCCGCTGGAGAACGGTGTCTACGACGCCGAGGCCGCCACCGTGGCCTCGCTCGTCGCCGAGCTGGGGCGCTTCGGGATCGAACCCCGGCATTTGCGCGTGATGAAGGCCGCGGCGGACCGTGAGGCGGGCCTGGTGGACCAGGTGGTCGCCCCTCTCAAGCGCCACCGCAACCCCCAGACCAGGGCGCACGCCGAGGCCCGTACGAAGGAGCTGGCGGGGCTCACGGTCCGGCTGCACGCGGCGCTCGTGCAGACCGCGCTCGGCGTCCGGTTGCCCTGAGCCACCGGTTTCGCCCTCGGCGGATCGGTCACCCGTTCCCGGCCCGACTACCCAAACGTCCCGGGCACGGCCTAGGGTTGCTGTGTGAACGAGCTCGATGTCGTAGGTGTCCGGGTCGAAATGCCCTCCAACCAACCGATCGTGCTGCTGCGTGAAGTGGGAGGCGACCGTTACCTCCCCATCTGGATCGGACCGGGGGAGGCGACGGCGATCGCCTTCGCCCAGCAGGGCATGGCCCCGGCGCGACCGCTGACCCACGATCTGTTCAAGGACGTGCTGGAAGCCGTCGGCCAGGAGCTCACCGAGGTACGCATCACGGATCTGCGGGAGGGTGTCTTCTACGCGGAGCTGGTGTTCGCCAGCGGCGTCGAGGTGAGCGCACGACCGTCCGACGCCATAGCGCTGGCGCTGCGCACGGGGACGCCGATCTTCGGCAGCGACACGGTGCTCGACGACGCGGGCATCGCCATTCCGGACGAGCAGGAGGACGAGGTGGAGAAGTTCCGCGAGTTCCTCGATCAGATCTCGCCCGAGGACTTCGGCACCAGCAACCAGTAGCCGCAGCGGGACGGTATGTCACGAGGAGGGCCAGGTCGGCCGCTCTGTTCCGGCATTTGCAAGCGGCGCGTGAGAGCGTCCTACGGCTCCTGCGCAAGGCATTCGGCTAGCCTTTCCCCGCGGTGGGGTGCGGGAAACCACTCTTAGGGTGATTATCACTCGGCGTGGCGAGTGCGGCGATCGTTGACGCACCCCTGGTGACTGCCTACCGTCGAGAAGGCAGGTCAAGGACGGAGGTCGGCGTGAGAAGCAGCGGCGACGGTACGGTTGGGGGTGCCCCCGGACTCGGTTTCGGGGGGAGCGGTCCGTACCCTCCCCCAAGCTCTCGGCTGCGCCCGGGCAGGG
Source organism: Streptomyces sp. T028 (assembly GCF_048159505.1). Classification (NCBI taxonomy): domain Bacteria; kingdom Bacillati; phylum Actinomycetota; class Actinomycetes; order Kitasatosporales; family Streptomycetaceae; genus Streptomyces; species Streptomyces sp. T028. The sequence continues at coordinate 97,635 of NZ_JBLRVZ010000042.1, read as the reverse complement.
GATATCCCCAGCAGGGCAGCGCGGCCGATCACGCCGCCCCGCAGCGACCCGCGGCCGTGCCGAGCAGCGGAGGGGCGGCGCCCATGGCGTCCGAGCAGATCGGCTACCGCGGACCGACGGCCTGTGCGGCCGCCGGCATCACCTACCGGCAACTCGACTACTGGGCCCGCACCGGACTCGTCGAGCCCAGCGTGCGGCCCGCGTACGGGTCGGGTACGCAGCGGCTGTACAGCTTCCGGGACGTCGTAGTCCTGAAGATCGTCAAGCGTTTTCTCGACACCGGAGTGTCCCTGCAGAACATCCGTACCGCCGTCCAGCATCTGCGCGAGCGCGGCTTCCGCGATCTGGAGCGGATGACTCTGATGAGCGACGGCGCGACCGTCTACGAGTGCAGCTCACCCGACGAGGTGCACGCGCTGCTCCAGGGCGGTCAGGGCGTCTTCGGGATCGCCGTGGGCGTGGTCTGGCGGGACGTGGAGAGCGCGCTGTCGCAGCTGCACGGCGAGCGGGTGGACACCGGTGAGACACTCGTCGGGCACAACCCGGCGGACGAGCTGGCGCGCAGGCGGAACAGGGCGGTCTGAGGGCCTGCCCCACGCGGGGCGGCCCCAATGTCAGTGGCGTGATTGTCAGTGGCGTGGTGCAGCATCGGAGATGTGAGAAACGCGCCCACGATCCTGCATCTCGACATGGATGCCTTCTACGCCCAGGCGGAGCAGGCGTCCAAGCCGAGCCTGCGCGGGAAAGCCGTGATCGTGGGCGGTCTCGGGCCGCGCGGGGTGGTGGCAACGGCCTCCTACGAGGCTCGGGCCTTCGGGGTCCACTCGGCGATGCCGATGGCCCAGGCGCGCCGGCTGGCCCCGAACGCCGCCTATCTCGTGCCGCGCTTCACTTTCTACCGGCAGATCAGCGACCAGGTGATGTGGTTGCTGCGGGAGCTCTCGCCGCTGGTGGAGCCCTTGAGCCTGGACGAGGCGTTCGTGGATCTGGAGGCCGGGGAGAGGGCCTGGGACAGCGAGTCGGCGCGGCTCGCTGGGATCAGACTGCGGGCGGACATCCGGGCCGTCACGGGCCTGACCGGGTCGGTGGGGCTGGCCGCCTCGAAGATGCTGGCGAAGATCGCTTCCGAACAGGCCAAGCCCGACGGCCTGGTGCTCATCGAGCCGGGGACCGAGCGGGCCCTGCTCGGGCCGATGTCGGTGCGCACGCTGCCCGGGGTCGGCCCGGCCACCGGGGACCATCTGCGCCGGGCCGGGATCACCACGGTCGATGAGCTCGCCGAAGCCGGCGAGGACGAGCTCGTGCGCCTGGTGGGCAAGGCGCACGGGCATGGGCTGTACGCGATGGCACTGGCCCGCGACGACCGGCCCGTCGTCGCGGAGCGGGAGACAAAGTCGGTGTCGGTCGAAGACACCTACGACGTGGACATCCATGACCGGCTGCGCGTGGAGCTGGAGGTGAAGCGGCTGGCGGAGCGCTGTGTCCGCAGGCTGCGGGGGTCGGGTCTTTCCGGGCGGACGATCGTGCTGAAGGTGCGACGGTACGACTTCTCCACGCTCACCCGGTCGGAGACCCTGCGCGGGCCCACGGACGATCCCGCCGTGGTGCGGGAGGCCGCCGGGCGGCTGCTGGACTCCGTCGACACCACCGGCGGGGTGCGGCTGCTCGGCGTCGGCGTCAGCGGTCTGGCGGACTTCACCCAGGAGGACCTGTTCGCCCAGGCGGCGGGGGAAGAGCGGGGCGAAGGGGCCGAGGAGGAGGATCCGGAGGAGCCCGCGAGGCAGGAGCCGGTGCCGGCCGAGCACCGGTGGCGTCCGGGGTACGACGTGGTCCATGCCGAGCTGGGGCACGGCTGGGTCCAAGGGAGTGGGCTGGGCCGGGTCACCGTGCGGTTCGAGACACCGGAGTCGGAGCCGGGGCGCGTACGGACCTTCCGGGTGGACGATCCGGACCTGGCGACGGCGGATCCGTTGCCGCTGGTGCGGCGAAGACCGGACGGGAACGCAGGACTGGACGGGAGCGACGCGGACGGAGGCGACGGGGACCGGGGCCCCGTGGACCCGGTTCCGGCGTTGGGGTTCGGGAACACCGGATGACCGTCATTCGTTACAGAGGGTGAAGGAGGCGGGTCCGGTCGTCACGGATGGTGGTGGTGTTTGATGAGGGGTGTTCGGTGAGGGGGCGGGGTCGGGAGGTCAGCCCTCGTCGGTGCCCGCCAGTCGGCCGAAGTCATGGTCCGGGAGGGGAGGAGGAGCGGCGACGTCGAGGCCGTAGTGGTGGTAGAGCTGGAGTTCCTGTTCCGGGGAGAGATGCCGGCCCACGCCGAAGTCGGGGGCGTCCTTGATCAGCGCCCGGTCGAAGGGGACGTGCAGGGTGCCTCCGACGAGTTCGCTCGGCTCCAGGGGGACGAAGGCGTCCCGGGAGAACAGGCCGGTGCGTATGGCTGCCCATTCGGGCACGCCGGTCGCGTCGTCGAGATACACCTCGTCGACGGTGCCGATCTTGGTGCCGTTGCGGTCGAACGCCTTGCGGCCGATCAGGTTGCGCGGATCGATGTCGGTCTGCACGGGCCCTCCACTTGGTCGCAACTCATCCGTAAGCACTACAAAAGAACACATTGGGACGAGCGGCCACTCGAGGAGGTCTACTGGACCTCGCTGGTAGTCTGACAACGGCTGCTGACCCCGTGCGGGAGAGTCCTCCGGAGATCGCCGGAGGCGCCGAAGGAGCAACTCCTCCCCGGAATCTCTCAGGCACACGTACCGCGCGGGCGAGGTCACTCTGGAAAGCAGGGCGGATGTCGACGGCGTCGACGGCCTCCGCTCTCACCGACGGTGAAAGCCGGCTGCCCCGGTGGCGGCCGGTGAAGCTCTCAGGTTGAGATGACAGAGGGGGAGGCCGTCCGGGGACCCGCGCCGTGGTGCCCCTCGAAGGTCGTGTCAGACCAGGAGGCCTCAGAAATGACCGCCGATCGCATTCCGCTCTCCGAGCTCGAACGGGGTATTCCCTTCGAGCAGCGTCACATCGGGCCCGGCCAGGAGGCGCGGGCCAAGATGCTCGCGCACGTCGGCTACGGCTCGCTCGACGAGCTGACCGCCGCCGCGGTCCCGGACGTGATCAAGAACACCGACGCGCTGGACCTGCCGGACGCGCGCACCGAGGCCGAGGTCCTGGCGGAGCTGCGCTCGCTGGCCAAGCGCAACCAGGTCCTCGACTCCATGATCGGACTCGGCTATTACGGCACCTTCACGCCGCCGGTGATCCTGCGCAACGTCATGGAGAACCCGGCCTGGTACACGGCCTACACGCCCTACCAGCCGGAGATCTCGCAGGGCCGTCTCGAGGCGCTGCTGAACTTCCAGACCATGGTCGCCGACCTCACGGGGCTGCCCACCTCCGGTGCCTCGCTGCTCGACGAGGGAACGGCCGCCGCCGAGGCGATGGCATTGTCCCGGCGCATGGGGAAGAACAAGAAGGGCCTCTTCCTGATCGACGCGGACGTGCTGCCGCAGACGATCGCCGTCATCGAGACCCGGGCCGAGCCGACGGGTGTGGAGGTCGTGGTCGCCGATCTCAGCGAGGGCATCCCGGCCGGCATCGCCGAGCGTGAGATCAACGGCGTGCTGCTGCAGTACCCGGGCGCCTCCGGTGCCGTACGCGACATCAAGGCCGTGATCGACCAGGCGCACGGGCTCGGCGCGCTCGTCACCGTCGCCGCCGATCTGCTCGCGCTGACGCTGCTGAAGTCGCCCGGTGAGCTGGGTGCGGACATCGCGGTCGGGACGACGCAGCGCTTCGGTGTGCCGATGGGCTTCGGCGGACCGCACGCCGGCTACATGGCGGTGCACGAGAAGTTCGCGCGCAGCCTGCCCGGACGCCTCGTCGGGGTGTCCGTGGACGCGGACGGGCACAAGGCGTACCGGCTCGCGCTGCAGACGCGTGAGCAGCACATCCGCCGGGAGAAGGCCACCAGCAACATCTGCACGGCTCAGGTGCTGCTTGCGGTGATGGCCGGGATGTACGCCGTCTACCACGGCCCCGACGGGCTGCGGGCGATCGCCGGGCGCACCCACCGGTACGCCACGATCCTCGCCGCCGGACTCGCGGCCGGCGGGGTCGAGGTCGTGCACGGCTCCTACTTCGACACCCTGACCGTGCGGGTGCAGGGCAAGGCCGGCGAGGTCGTCGCCGCCGCGCGGCAGCGCGGGGTCAACCTGCGCCTCGTCGACGCCGACCACGTCTCGATCGCGTGCGACGAGACCACGGCGCGGGCCCAGTTGGCCGCCGTGTGGGCCGCGTTCGGGGTGGAGGGAGACGTCGAGGCGCTCGACGCGGCCGCCGGGGACGCGCTGCCCGAGGGGCTGCTGCGCTCCGACGCGATCCTCACCCACCCGGTGTTCCACCAGCACCGTTCCGAGACCGCGATGCTGCGCTATCTGCGCCGGCTCGCCGACCGGGACTACGCGCTCGACCGAGGCATGATCCCGCTGGGCTCCTGCACCATGAAGCTCAACGCGACGACCGAGATGGAGCCGGTCACCTGGCCCGAGTTCGGGCAGCTGCACCCCTTCGCGCCCGCCGAACAGGCGGAGGGCTACCTCACGCTCATCCGTGAGCTGGAGGACCGGCTCGCCGAGGTCACCGGGTACGACAAGGTGTCGCTGCAGCCCAACGCCGGGTCGCAGGGCGAGCTGGCGGGGCTGCTGGCCGTGCGCGGCTATCACCGGGCCCACGGGGACGAGCAGCGGACCGTCTGTCTGATCCCGTCCTCGGCGCACGGCACCAACGCGGCGAGCGCCGTGATGGCCGGTATGAAGGTCGTCGTCGTGAAGACCGCCGAGGACGGCGAGATCGACGTCGAGGACCTGCGGGCGAAGACCGAGCGGTACCGCGACGAGCTGGCGGTGCTGATGATCACGTACCCGTCGACGCACGGTGTGTTCGAGGCGCACGTCGCCGACATCTGCGCCCAGGTCCACGAGGCGGGCGGACAGGTCTACGTCGATGGCGCCAACCTCAACGCGCTCGTCGGGCTGGCCAAGCCGGGCCACTTCGGCGGTGACGTCTCGCACCTGAACCTGCACAAGACGTTCTGCATCCCGCACGGCGGCGGCGGTCCGGGCGTCGGCCCCGTGGCCGTACGCTCGCACCTCGCGCCGTATCTGCCGAACCACCCGATGCAGCCCGCCGCCGGGCCCGAGACGGGTGTGGGGCCGGTCTCGGCCGCGCCCTGGGGTTCCGCGGGGATCCTGCCGATCTCCTGGGCGTACGTACGGCTCATGGGCGGGGAGGGGCTCAAGCGGGCCACCCAGGTGGCGGTGCTCAGCGCCAACTACATCGCCAAGCGCCTCGAGCCGCACTACCCGGTGCTCTACACCGGCCCGGGCGGGCTGGTCGCGCACGAGTGCATCATCGACCTGCGGCCGCTGACCAAGGCGACCGGGGTGAGCGTGGACGACGTGGCGAAGCGGCTGATCGACTACGGGTTCCACGCGCCGACCATGTCGTTCCCGGTGGCGGGGACGCTGATGATCGAGCCGACCGAGTCCGAGGACATCATCGAGCTGGACCGTTTCTGCGAAGCGATGATCGCCATCCGGGCGGAGATCGAGAAGGTGGGCGCGGGGGAGTGGCCGGCGGAGGACAACCCGCTGCGCCACGCACCGCACACCGCGGCCGCGCTCGGCGGGGAGTGGGAGCACGCGTACACCCGTGAGGAGGCCGTCTTCCCGGCCGGGGTCCTTGCCGCCGACAAGTACTGGCCGCCGGTCCGCCGGATCGACCAGGCCTTCGGCGACCGGAACCTGGTCTGCTCGTGCCCGCCGCTGGACGCGTACGAGGACTGAGCGGGAAATCAGGCTCTGGAAGGGCCCGTCCGGGTGCGGACGGGCCCTTGCTCGTGCTCAGGCCGTCGCCAGGGACACCTCGGTCGCCTTGATCAGGGCGACGATGTCGGAGCCGACGAAGAGTCCGAGGTCGGTGGCCGCGTCCTTGGTGATCGCCGCGGTGAGTTCGCCGTCCGGCACGGAGACCGTCACGACGGCCATGACCGTGCCGGTCATGAGGCCGGTGATGGTGCCGGGGAGCTGGTTGCGGATCGAGAGGCCCTCGACGCGGTTGGTGGCCAGAGAGACCTCCGTCGACTTCACCAGGGCCCGGACGGCGGTGCCCGGGGCGAGGGCGAGGTCCCGCGCGGCCTCCAGGGTGATGGCCGCCGTGAGGTCCTGTCCGCCGTCGAGGCGGAGTTCGACGGTGGCCATGACCTCGCCGGTGTGGACGGCGGTGACGGTGCCGGGGAGCTGGTTGCGGATGCTCAGGGTCATGGGCACCAACCGTAGGGCTCCGCACGCCTCATGCCGGGTAGCGGCTCATGCCGGGTATGCATGGGTCTGTGCCGCCTTGACTGTCGCCCAGACCGCTGCGCCCGGGTGCAGATCCAGCTCGGCCGCGGCGACCGTGGTGAGGTCGGCGGCGAGGGGCAGTTCGCCGGTGAGGGCGGCGCGGATCTGGTCGCCGTGGGTCTCCAGTCCCGCGACCTCGCAGCGCCAGAGGTTGCGGGCGCTGGAGCCGGTGGGACGGTCGCGGTGGAGGGTGACCGCGTTCGGCGGGAACGCGACGAACACCGGGCCGGAGAGGACTTCCGTGGTGGTGATGGCCGGGCCGGTGTCGAGGCGTACGGCGTGGCCGTCGGCGCGGCCGCGGTAGAGGTTCAGGCCGACCAGCTGGGCGATGTAGTCCGTGCGGGGGCGGCGGGCGATGTCGGCCGGGGTGCCCTCCTGCACGACCAGGCCCTCCTCGACAACGACCAGGCGGTCCGCGAGGACCATGGCGTCCAGCGGGTCGTGGGTGACGAGGACGGCGACCGCCTCGAAGTCGGCGAGATGGCGGCGGAGCTGGGCCCGCACCTCCAGCCGGGTGCGGGCGTCCAGGGCGGCGAGCGGCTCGTCCAGGAGCAGCAACCGGGGGTGGGTGGCGAGAGCGCGGGCCAGGGCTACGCGCTGGGCCTGACCGCCGGAGAGCCGGCGGGGTTTGGCACCGGCGTGTGCGGTCAGGCCCATGCGGTCCAGCCATTCGGCGGCCTGGGCGCGCGCCTCGGCCTTGGTGGCGCCGTGGCAGCGCGGGCCGAACGCGACGTTGTCCAGGGCGGTGAGGTGCGGGAACAGCAGATAGTCCTGGAAGACCACACCGACCGGGCGGGCCTCCGGCGGTGTGCGCTCCAGGGCCGTACCGTCCAGGCGGAGGTGCCCGCCGGTGAGCGGGACGAGACCGGCGAGGGCGCGCAGGGCGGTGGTCTTGCCGGAGCCGTTGGGTCCGAGCACGGCCACGACGTCGCCGGGGGCGGCGGTCAGGGCGACGTCGAGGCGGAAGGAGCCGCGGTCGACGACGAGGCGGGCGTCGAGGCCCTCGCCGGGCGCGGTCTCCGGCACGAGCGTGTCCTCGCGCGGTGTGTCGGTACGGGGGATGTCCTTGCGTGGGGTCGTCATGACGCGGTCATCCAGCGGTCGCGCAGTCCGGCGAGGACGGCGATCGAGACGGCCAGGAGCACGAGACTGAGGGCGATGGCCGCCTCCGGGTCGCTCTGCAGGGCGAGATAGACGGCGAGCGGCATGGTCTGGGTACGGCCCGGGAAGTTGCCCGCGAAGGTGATCGTCGCCCCGAACTCGCCGAGGGCGCGCGCCCAGGCCAGCACGGCGCCCGCGGCGATGCCCGGCGCGATCAGGGGAAGCGTGACCCGGCGGAAGGCGGTGAAGCGGGAGGCGCCGAGGGTGGTGGCCGCCTCCTCGTAGCGCGGGTCGGCCGCGCGGAGCGTGCCCTCGACGCTGATGACGAGGAACGGCATCGCCACGAACGTCTCGGCGACGACCACCCCGGCCGTGGTGAACGGGAGCGTGATGCCGAACCAGGAGTCCAGCCACTGGCCGACGACGCCGTTGCGGCCGAGGGCCAGCAGCAGCGCCACACCGCCCACCACCGGCGGCAGCACCAGCGGCAGCGTCACCAGGGCCCGCACCAGGCCACGGCCGGGGAAGTCCGTGCGGGCCAGCAGCCAGGCCAGCGGTACCCCGATCACCAGGCTCGCCGCGGTGGCCGCCGTGGCGCACACCAGCGACAGCCGCAGGGCCTGCCAGACCTCGGCGCTGGTCAGCTGTTCGGGCAGGGTGTGCCAGGGCGCCCGGACGAGGAGCGCGACCAGCGGGAGGAGCAGGAAGGCGAGTCCGAGCAGGGCGGGCAGGAGCAGGGCGAGCGGGACGCCCGTACGGACGCGGGCGCGCCGCGGGCCGCCCTCCAGGGCGTCCGCGGCGGCCTGCTGCACGGATGGGGTCACGGCTGCAGGAACCCGGCCTCGGTCAGCACCTTCTGCCCGTCGGCGGATCGGACCAGGGCGATGAATGCCTTGGCGGCCTCGGCGTTGGGGGCGTCCTTCAGCAGGGCGATCGGGTAGTCGTTGATGGCGTCGGCGGACTCGGGGAACTCCACGCCCTCCACCTTGTCACCCGCGGCGTGCACATCGGTCTTGTAGACCACAGCCGCGTCCGCCTCCTTCAGTTCGACCTTGGTCAGCGCGGCCTTGACGTCCTGCTCGTAGGACACGGGCGTGAGCTTGAGGCCGCTCGCCTCCAGCGCCTTCTGTGCGGCGGCGCCGCACGGCACCTCCTTGTCGCACAGCACCACCTTCAGGCCCGACTTGGTCAGGTCCTTTAGGGAGGAGACCTTGTCGGGGTTGCCCGGCAGGGTCGCGATCTCCAGCTGGTTGCGCACGAAGGTGACCGGCTCGGTGGCGTTGTCCTTCGCGTCGGTCACGATCGCCATGGTCTTGGGGCTCGCGGAGGCGAACACATCGGCCGGGGCGCCGCCCGTGATGCTCGCGGCGAGGGTGTCGCTGCCGCCGAAGTTGAAGGTGACCTTCGTGCCCGGGTGCGCCTTCTCGAACTCCTCGCCCAGCGTCGTGAAGCTCTCCTTCAGCGAGGCGGCCGCGAAGACGGTGACCGTGCCGGAGAGCTTCGGGGAGGCCGAGGAAGAGCCGGACTTGGCCGACGTGTCGCCGGAGTCGTCGGAGGAGCAGGCGCTCAGGGCCAGCAGCGCGGCGACTCCCGCGCCGGTCACCTGCACGGCGCGGCGGGTACGGCGCTCGGTACGGGTCATCTCGGTGCACTCCTCGGTATTGGCGATCCCTCGAACGGCCCAACATCATGATGATGCCGCATATGCAAGGCATGTGTCTTCTGGGGGTCGCATAATCCGGGGTGATGTGGGTGATGGGTGTGCATGTGCGTTCGTACGGCGATGGCGGACCCACCCGTTCCGGGGGCGGGCCGCCGCTGCTCAGACGCGGTCGATGTGCACGTTCGTCGACTTCACGCGGGCGGTGGCCTCCATGCCGACCTCCAGGCCCAGCTCCTCGACGGCCTCCCGGGTCAGCAGGGAGACCAGGCGGTGCGGGCCGGCCTGGATCTCCACCTGGGCGGCGACATCGCCGAGCTTGATCGCGGTGACGATGCCGGGGAAGGCGTTGCGGGCCGAGGTGTAGGGGGCGTCCTCTTCGGCGTTGTCGGTGCGGGCGAGGGCGACCGAGAACGCGGCGAGGTCCTTGCCGTCGATGAGACGCCGTCCGGCCTCGTCCCGATGGGTCGCCACCCGGCCCGCGTCCGCCCAGCGGCGCGCGGTGTCGGGGCTCACGCCGAGCAGCCGTGCCGCCTGGCCGATTGTGTAGCTCTGCATGCGGGTCACGATAGGGCCGGAAGCGAGGCCGCCGCCCTCGGGCCCTCAGCCGGTGGACGCCCTCAGCCGGTGGACGCCCTCAGCCGGTGGACGCCCTCAGCCGGTGTGGACCCGCGGCCGGCGTGCCCGGTCCGGTTCGGCCTCGCGCAGCACCTCGCGGGTGACCGGGGCGACCTCGCCCTGGCCGAAGAGGAAGAAGCGCAGGAAGTTGGCGAACGGGTTGCCCTCGGTCCACTCGAAGTAGATGTGCGGCGTGCAGCCGGTGCTGTCGCGGGTGTACAGCAGCAGCGCGGCCAGGGCGTTCGGGATGGAGGAGGACTCCAGGGTCAGGACGCGGTAGCGGTTGTGCAGGACCTCGCCGCGGACCGTCAGACCCGCCTCGAACTCGGAGGGGTCCAGGACGGTCACCTCGACGAAGACGAAGTCCTCGCCGGGGAGGTCGTGGTCCTCGCGGATCTGTTCGATCTTGTCGCGGTACTCGGCCTTGTCGCGCTGGTCGGGCTCGTTGGCGATGAACCGTATCTTGCGGCTGGCCATGTCCCGGATGAAACGTTCCGCCATGTCGTCCAGGGTCACGCTCGTCACGCGGAGCTCGAAGGCGCGGGCCAGCCGGGAGAGGAGGGAGACGAGGATGATGCCGGCGATGAAGCAGGCGCCGATCTTGACGCCGTCGGGGCGTTCGACGACGTTGGCGCCGGTGACGTAGAGCAGGACCGCCGAGACGGTCGCGAAGCCGATGGTCCAGCCCCGCTGCCCGGCGCGGCGGGCGGCGATGGTCACGGCGATGGCGGCCGAGGACATCAGCACCAGGACGCCGGTGGCGTAGGCGCCGCCCTGGGCGTCGACGTCGGCGTCGAAGATCCAGGTGACCAGGAAGGCGACGAGGGTGAAGACGATGACCATCGGGCGCACCGCGCGGGCCCAGTGCGGGGCCATGCCGTAGCGGGGGAGGTAGCGGGGCATCAGGTTGAGCAGCCCGGCCATGGCGGAGGCGCCGGCGAACCAGAGGATCGCGATGGTCGAGATGTCGTAGACCGTGCCGAAGGCGTTGCCCAGGTACTCGTGGGCCAGATAGGCGAGGGCGCGCCCGTTGGCCTGGCCGCCGGACTCGAAATCCTTCTCCGGGATCAGCCAGGTGGTGATGAAGCTGGTGGCGATCAGGAAGACGCTCATGATCAGCGCGGCGGTGGTGAGCAGCTTCTTGGTGTCCCGGATGCGGCCCTTCGGGCTCTCCTCGGTGTCCTGGGGGTCGCCCTGGACGTGCGGCATGACCGCGACGCCGGTCTCGAAGCCGGACAGGCCCAGCGCCAGCTTGGGGAAGACCAGCAGGGACACGCCGATCATCGCGAAGACGTTGCCGTGCTCGGCGGTCAGGGCGCTCGTCCAGTCGGTGACCACATGGCCCTCGGTGAACACGTGCCACAGGCCGACCGCCACCACGACCGCGTTCAGGCCGAGGTAGGCCACCACCAGGGCGACCGCGACGCCGATGGCCTCCAGGAAGCCCTTGAGGAACACCGCGCCGAGCAGGGCCACCAGCGCGAGGGTGATGATCAGCTGCTTGTCGTGCAGTGCGTCGGCCAGGTGGGGGTTCTCCACCAGGTGGGTGGAGGCGTCGGCGGCCGACAGGGTGATGGTGATGAGGAAGTCGGTGGCGGCGAAGCCCAGCAGGGTCAGCACGAACAGCTTGCCCTGCCAGAAGGACAGCAGCCGTTCCAGCATCGCGATCGAGCCCTCGCCGTGCGGGCTCTCCTCGGCCACCCGCCGGTAGACCGGCAGGGCGCCGGCCAGGGTGACGATCACCAGGACGATGGTCGCGATGGGTGACAACAGACCGGCCGCGAGGGCCGCGATGCCCGGCTGGTAACCGAGGGTGGAGAAGTAGTCCACACCGGTCAGGCACATCACCCGGTACCAGCGCTGGCCCTTGTGCTCGGGCTCGGCCTCCGCCTCGGCGGCCGGGGGAGCCTCTCGGCCCTGACCCTTGCCCATGTCGGACAGGCCCTCCAGCATCCAGGCGCGCAGGCGACTGGGGGGAGGGTGCTCGGTCGTGGCCATCGGCGTGCTCCTGGGTGCGGCTCCGGCGTGCGGTTTCGGCCATCACGCGGACGGCGGAATCAGGGTAAGCGGAGAGTGACGTACAGGCCCGCGGATCATGGGGCGGACGGCGTCAAGCTTCCGTTAAGACTGCTCGCCGGGTGGACGTGCGGCGCGGGCGCCCGGGGCGGTTTCCGGTCATCGCGCACCGTCGTCAGGACGCTTCGTAATGTTCGCTCATGGAGTCGAATGTTTCGACGCCTTCGGTTGGGCCGCGCGGGTCACTCTCTTGAACAAGCGCTCGGATTCCCTGTGTTCAAGGGCTTGCCACCCCTCGGAGGGTGTCTCTAGGGTGCGGCAGCAGCGAAGCTTTCTGGATATGGTTCGAAACTTTCGATCTACCAAGGAGCGCATGATGGGCGACCCGGCACTGTCCCGCCGCGGCTTCCTGGCGGCCTCCGCCGCGGCCGGGGCGAGCATGACGGCACTGAGCGGCTGCGGCGGCGACTCGGACGGAGGGTCGTCGGGGACGACCACGATCGAGTGGTGGAACATCTCCACCACCCAGCCCACCAAGGGCGTCTGGGCCGGCCTCGCCAAGCAGTTCGAGGCCCAGAACCCCAAGGTCAAGATCAAGATCGTCCAGCTGGAGAACGACCCCTACAAGTCGAAGATGACCGCGCTGACCGCCTCCGGGAAGCTGCCCGACATCTTCCACACCTGGGGCGGCGGTGTCCTGAAGCAGCAGATCGACGCCGGGCTCGTCGAGGACCTGACCGACAGGAGCAAGGGGTGGGGGGACGGGCTGCTCTCCGTCGCCCGGGAGCCGTACCTGTTCGACGACAAGGTCTACGGCATCCCGTTCGACATCGGCATGATCGGCTTCTGGTACAACAAGGCGCTCTTCGAGAAGGCCGGCCTCAGCGCTCCCCCCACCACCTGGTCCGGCTTCCTGGACGCCGTGAAGAAGCTGAAGTCCGCCGGGATCACCCCGCTCGCCCTGGCCGGCAAGGAGAAGTGGCCGGGCATGTACTACTGGGCCTATCTCGCCATGCGCACCGCAGGGATCGACGCGCTGCGGAAGGCGAACGACGACAAGGACTTCACCGGGGACGGGTTCGTGCAGGCCGGTCAGCACCTCCAGGAGCTCGTCGACCTCCAGCCGTTCCAGAAGGGCTTCCTCGGCGCGGCCTACAGCACGCCCACCGGCCAGGCCGCGACCATGGGCAACGGCAAGGCGGCCATGGAGCTGATGGGCCAGTGGGCGCCGGTGGTCGAGGCCGACGCCGGCAAGGGGCTCGGGGCCGACCTCGGGTTCTTCCCGTTCCCGGCGGTGGAGGGCGGGCAGGGCGCGATCACCGAGGTGTTCGGCGGAGGCGGCGGGCACGCGCTGCGCAAGGGCGCCCCGCAGGCGGCCGTCGACTTCCTGAAGTTCTTCGCCTCGGCCACCACCGACACCGAGCTGGTCAAGAAGACGGGCGTGCTGCCCGTCGTACCCGCCGCCGAGAGCGCCCTCACCGACCCCAACCTGTCCGCCGTACAGGCCCAGTTGAAGGCCGCCACCGGCTTCCAGCTCTATCTCGACCAGGCGTACGCGCCCGCCGTCGGCCAGGAGGTCAACGACAGCGTCGCCGGACTCATCGCCGGATCCAAGTCACCCCAGCAGGTCACCGAGTCGATCACCAAGGTCGCGAAGGAAGAGCAGTAGCCGGATGGCCTCGACCTATCTCCCGGACAAGCGCAGCGCCCCGGACACCGGCCGGCCGCCGCCCCTCCCCGCGGCCGCCGGCCGGACCCGACGCCGAATGCTGCACTGGCTCACCGCCGTCGGCTTCCAGGTGCCCGCCCTGGTGCTGTTCGGCACGCTCGTGCTGCTGCCGATGCTGTTCGCTCTGTACGCCGCGTTCTTCCGCTGGGGCGGCTTCGGGATGCCCGAGGACTTCGTCGGCGGCGACAACTTCACCCGGCTCTTCCAGGACCCGGTGTTCCTCGGCGACCTGTGGCGCTGTCTCGTCCTGGTCGGGCTCTCCCTGCTGCTCCAGCTGCCCTTCGCGCTCGCCCTCGCGGTCGCGCTCAACCAGAGGATCCGCGGCCGGGCGGTCTACCGGATGCTGTTCTTCGCGCCGTACATCCTCTCCGAGGCGATCACCGGCGTGCTGTTCAGCATGATCTTCGCCCCCGACGACGGGCTCGCCGACCATCTGCTGGGCGCCGTGGGCCTCGACGGGCTCGGCGGGCAGTGGTTCGCCGACCCGTCCACCGTCATGGCCACCCTCTTCCTCGTCATGACCTGGAAGTACTTCGGCTTCCACATGATGCTCTACCTGGCCGGACTGCAGTCCATCCCCGCCGAGCTGACCGAGGCCGCGCTCATCGACGGGGCCGGGCCCTGGCAGCGGTTCCGCAACGTCACGCTGCCGCTGCTCGCACCGACCCTGCGGATCAGCGTGTTCCTGTCGGTGATCGGGGCCATCCAGCTCTTCGACCTCGTGTGGATCGTCACCGCGGGCGGTCCCGACCACCACTCCGAGACGATGGCCGTGACCATGTTCCAGTACGGCTTCAAGCGCTACCAGGTCGGCTACGCCAGCGCGATCAGCGTGGTCATGTTCGGCATCAGTCTCGTCTTCGCCCTCGCCTACCAGCGGTTCGTGCTCCGCCGCGATCTGGAGGGCGCCACCACGACCATGCGAGGAGGCGGCTCGTGAGCGCCCGCAGGACAGGCCGGACCCTTCCCGTGCACGCCGTGCTGGTGGTCGTCGGCGCGGTGATGGCCGTACCGCTGCTGTACGCCGTGCTGTCCGGCTTCAAGTCGACCGACCAGCTCTCCCGCAACCCCTTCGGGCTGCCCGACCCGTGGGTCACGTCCAACTACACCGACATCCTCGGCGCACGCTCCTTCTGGCAGCTGCTCGGCTCCAGCACGGTGATCGCGGTCGGTACGACGGTGGTGGTGGTCGCGGTGTCCGCGCTCGCCGCGTTCTCCTTCGCCCGGTTCGCCTTCCGGGGCCGTGAGCTGCTGTTCACCCTGTTCACGATGGGGCTGATGTTCCCCTTCGCGGTGGCGGTCCTGCCGCTGTTCCTGCTGCTGCGCTCGATGGATCTGCTGGACAACCCGCTCGGGGTGATCCTGCCGCAGGCGGCCTTCGGGCTGCCGATGACGATCGTCATCCTGCGCGGTTTCTTCCGTGAGATCCCGGCCGAGCTGGAGGAGGCCGCGACCCTCGACGGATGCGGGCCGCTCGGCTTCTTCTGGCGGATCCTGCTGCCCATGGCCCGGCCCGCGCTCGGCACGGTCTCCGTGCTCGCCGTCGTCGCCAGCTGGAACAACTTCTTCCTGCCGCTCCTGGTCTTCAACGAGCCCACCTGGTGGACGCTGCCGATCGGCGTGCAGCAGTTCCAGGGCCAGTACTCCTCCGAGTACGCCCGGATCTTCGCCTATCTCGTCCTCGCCATGGTTCCCGCCCTGGCCTTCTACTCCGTCGCCGAGCGTCAGCTCGTCGGCGGTCTCGCCGCCGGCGCCACGAAGGGATGACCCGCGCCCGGCCCTGACCGCGCCTGCCCACGCCCCACCGACCGTGAGGAGTCGCACCATGTCCAGCACCTCCCGCACCCGGCTGAGACTCGCCGGAGCACTCTCCGCCGTCCTGGTCGCCGCCGGGATCGCCGCGGGGCCCGCCGCCCAGGCCCACGAGAAACCCCGGACCACCCTCGCGGACCTGGCCGAGCGCCACGGCCGCTACTTCGGCAGCGCCACCGACAACCCCGAACTCACCGACACCGCCTACACGGAGATCCTCGGCAGCGAGTTCGACATGATCACCCCCGGCAACGGCATGAAGTGGTACGCCACCGAGCCGCAGCAGGGCATCTTCGACTGGACCAAGGGCGACGAGATCGTGAACCTCGCACGGGCCAACCACCAGAAGGTGCGCGCCCACACCCTCGTCTGGCACAGCCAGTTGCCCGGCTGGCTCACGGGCACGCAGTGGACGGCCGACGAACTGCGCGCGGTCCTGAAGAACCACATCCAGACCGAGGTGCGCCACTACCGGGGCAAGGTCTATGCCTGGGACGTCGTCAACGAGGCGTTCAACGAGGACGGCACCTACCGCGAGACGGTCTTCTACAAGACCCTCGGCCCCGGTTACATCGCCGACGCCCTGCGCTGGGCCCACCAGGCCGACCCGAAGGCCAAGCTGTACCTCAACGACTACAACATCGAGGCCGTCGGCCCGAAGAGCGACGCCTACTACCGCTTGGCCAGGGAGCTGAAGGCACAGGGCGTCCCGCTGCACGGCATCGGCCTGCAGGCCCATCTCGCCCTGCAGTACGGCTATCCGACCACCCTGGAGGACAACCTCCGCCGCTTCGCCCGCCTCCGTCTCGACACCGCGCTCACCGAGGTCGACGTACGGATGCTGTTGCCCGCGACCGGGGAGAAGCTGGCCCAGCAGGCCGAGTGGTACGGCGATCTGACCGAGGCCTGCCTCGCGGTGCGGCGGTGCGTGGGGATCACCGTGTGGGACTACACCGACAAGTACTCGTGGATTCCCGCGTTCTTCCCCGGTCAGGGAGCGGCCCTGCCCTGGGACGAGCAGCTCGCGCCGAAGCCCGCGTACACCGCGATCCGCGAGGCGCTCAGCTAGCGCCTCGGGGTGGTGCGGTGCTCGATCGGACCACCAGCTCGGTGCCCAGTTCCACCCGCGGTGAGTCGGGGTGCTCGCCGCGGGCCAGGCGCAGGACCGTGCGGGCGGCCAGTTTGCCCATGTCGGCGAGGGGTTGGCGGACGGTGGTCAGCGGCGGTGCCGACCAGCGGACTTCCGGAAGGTCGTCGAAACCGACCACGCTCATGTCCTCCGGGACGCGCAGCCCGCGCCGGCGTAGGGCCTCGATCGCGCCGAGCGCCATCTGGTCGCTGGCCGCGAAGAGCGCGGTCGGTGGTTCGGGGAGGTCGAGGAGGGCCGCGCAGCCGGTGAAGCCCGACTCGGGGTGGAAGTCGCCGGGGACGACGAGGGTCTCGTCGACGGCGAGGCCGGCCGCTTCCAGGGCGGCGCGGTAGCCGTCGTGGCGGGCGCGGGAGCACAGCAGCCGGGGCGGGCCCGCGATCAGGCCGATACGGCGGTGGCCGAGGGCGAGCAGGTGCTGGGTGGCGGCGAGGCCGCCGGACCAGTTGGCGGCGCCGATCGCAGGGGTGTCCAGGGCGGGGGAGCCCATCGGGTCGACGACCACCAGCGGGACGCCCAGGACGCGCAACTGCTCGTGCAGCGTGGGTTCCAGGGCCGAGGTGACCAGAATGACGCCGTCGGAGGCGCGGGCGCGCAGATTGCGCATCCACTCGCGGGCGTCGCCGGAACGGCCGTGGATCGCGGACACCACCGTGCCCACCCCGGCCGCGTGGGCGACCTCCTCCACACCTCGGATGATCTCCACCGCCCAGGGGCTGTCGAGGTCGTTGAAGACCAGGTCGAGCAGGGCCGCGCGGGTCGCGGAGGGGGCGGCGGGGCGCTTGCGGTAGCCGTGCTCCCGCAGCAGTTCCTCGACGCGGGCGCGGGTGCGTGGCGAGACGTCGGAGCGGCCGTTGACCACCCGGGAGACGGTCGGCACCGAGACGCCGGCCCGGCGGGCGATCTCCGTGATGGTGACCTTGCCCCGCGCCGCGGGTGCTGTGTCGTCAGCCGTCACAACCGGCTCGTCCGCTGTCATTCCCCCACCTCCGTCGCCTCGTTCCGAGCGCGGTGCCGAAACTTCCAGGAGTCTTCCGGAAAACGCGTGCGTACGGAAGGGAAGGCAGGGGCTACGAGGAGTGAGCGGGCGCGGACACGCGTCGGGGCCGGTTCGCAGCTGCCGACTGCGGTCCGGCCCCTCGAAGTCCCCGGACGGCGGTCCCGCGCCGTCCGAGTGGTGCTCAGGCTGCGGTCGTGACCCGGTGCGGGGCGATGACCTGGCCGTCCGGCAGGAGCTCACCGGTGTCCTCGAAGAGGAGGACGCCGTTGCACAGCAGGCTCCAGCCCTGCTCCGGGTGGTGCGCCACGAGTCGGGCGGACTCCCGGTCGGCGGAGGTTGCTGTCGGGCACGGTGGCTGGTGCTGGCACATGGATGGGTTCTTCCGCTCTGGCGTGATGTCTGAGGTGGATGTTGTCGTGTCTGTCCCGCGGCGTGAAGCGTCGTGTACGTCCTTCATGGCCGCCCCCCGTTGTGATAAGTCGGTCGGAACCCAGTGTTGCCCCACGGACGTCGTTCCGCAGGGATTTCGCGGCACCGCCTCTCACAGGTTCATGACGCGTCACCCGCGCGGGCGGTTCATCTCAACCGCACTGTCACTTCGGGTGGTTTCCGGTGGCCGGATAGGGCTAGTCCGGACAGGGAAGCGGGGACGAACGCCGTGGACGGCACCGTACCCCGGCACCGGGGCCGGGGTACGGGGGTCTTGCGGTTCGCGTGTTCGCCGTCCGGCGTCAGGCGGGTGAGCCGAGCAGGGGCGGTGGCGCGGACGGGGGCACCCGGAGGGTCAGCACCGGGAGCAACTCGGCGACGCGGTGGGCGCGATGGGCGGCGATCCCGGGCGGCGCCGGGGCCAGTGGCACCAGCAGGTCGGTCGCGGCGGGGTGACCGGTGGTGCCGTCGCTGTCGGTGTCGCCGTGCAGCCAGAGCGTGAGCATGTAGAGCCCGGGAACCGACAGCAGCCGCGCCTGGTACGGCAGGGTCGCCGACTCGGCCTGCCGCAGGGCCCGTTCGGTGGAGGCGATGTAGGGACCCTCGAAGAAGTGGGAGAACGCCCAGCCGTCCGGGGTCAGTCGGGTCTCGGCCGCCGCCACGGCCCGGTCGCCGCAGCGGATCAGGAACCGCCAGCCGGCCAGCCGGGTCGTGGACACGCCCTCGGGGGTGATCCGGTCCAGGACGTGCAGCGGCAGCGGGAGTTCGGGGGTGGCCTCGTCCTGGGCGGTGCGCAGGGACGGAGTTCGTGCCTCGCGGACCGCGGTGGGGGAACCGAGGGCCGTGAGGACGGAGCGCAGGGCGGGCGCGGGAGCCGGGGGGACATGCAGCGGCATGATGGGTCGCCTCTCATTCACAGGCGGTGGCGCGAGGGCGGGGGCGGACGGCGCTGTCAGCTAGCTCTCGTCAGGGTCGGAGAGGCGGGGGGCCGGGGTCTTCGGACAGCCGGGGTGCGCCAGCGGCCTGCCGCCACCCGGACGACAGGCTCCTTCGACCACGGGGCCACCTTCTCCGCCTTGTGCGAGGAGTTTATACGACACGTGTTGAGACTGTGTTTCGTCTAGCCGATTCCGGGACACCCGGCAAGAGTCCATTCGGTCGGCGATACGTGTGAATCATCCCGATTCAGAGCGGCCGACGCCGCGATGACCTCGGGATATACGCGCGCTGTGGTCGGCCCATTCTCGTCGGACTTTTTCACGAGTTCCCGAGCGCGAGTTCCGGAGTTCGTGAAAGAGCCTTCTGTCGCTTGCCCCGTGAATGTGCCTCCGGACAGCCCCGGCACTTCCGGCCAGACTAGCGGGTGGCGGGAGCCGGTGGGGACGTTATCGATCGGTCCGGCTGGGCATCATCCCACCTGACCCGGGAGACCGGCGGCCGGATCCCCGGCCCGCCCATGCGAGGAGGGACGCTTCGATGGGGGAGAAGGTCGTGGCGGGCGCGTTCGACCTGTCCGATCGGCAGCAGTACCGCGACAAGCTCCGAAGGTGCCTGACGGGGCTGGAGCGGCTTCTGGCCCAGGAGCGCTTCGACCGGCCGAAGAACCTCATGGGGCTCGAGATCGAGCTGAATCTCGCGGGCGCCGACGGCCTGCCGAAAATGCTGAATGGTGAAGTACTCGAGCGGATCGCGAGCCGAGATTTCCAAACAGAACTCGCCATGTTCAACCTGGAAGTCAACATAGCTCCACACCGATTGGGTGGGCGGGTATTCGACCGGCTTGCCGAGGAACTCCGTACGTCACTGGCATATGCCCATCGAAAGGCGGGTGAGGTCGACGCGGGAATCGTGATGATCGGTATTCTGCCGACTCTCGACCGTGACGATCTGGTCTCCAGCAATCTTTCAGACGTCGACCGCTACACCCTTCTCAACGACCAGATCGTGGCCGCGCGGGGTGAGGACTTCGCCCTGGACATCGAGGGCGTGGAGCGGTTGTCGTGCACCTCGAAGTCGATCGTGCCGGAGGCCGCCTGCACCTCCGTGCAACTGCACCTCCAGGTCACCCCGGCCCGCTTCGCCGACGTGTGGAACGCCGCCCAGGCCGTCACCGCCGCGCAGATCGCCGTGGGTGCCAACTCGCCCTTCCTGTTCGGCCGCGAGCTGTGGCGCGAGTCCCGGCCCCCGCTGTTCACGCAGGCCACCGACACCCGCCCGCCCGAGCTCCAGGCACAGGGCGTACGGCCGCGGACCTGGTTCGGGGAGCGGTGGATCAGCTCGGCGTACGAGCTGTTCGAGGAGAACCTGCGGTACTTCCCCGCGCTGCTGCCCCTGTGCGACGAGGAGGACCCGCTGGAGGCGCTGGAGGCGGGCGGGATCCCGTCCCTGGCCGAGCTGGTCCTGCACAACGGGACCGTCTACCGCTGGAACCGGCCCGTGTACGGCATCGCCGACGGTGTCCCCCACCTCAGGGTGGAGAACCGGGTGCTGCCCGCCGGGCCCACCGTGACCGATGTGATCGCCAACGCGGCCTTCTACTACGGCGTCGTCCGCGCCCTCGCCGAGGACGCGCGGCCGGTGTGGTCCCGGCTGCCGTTCGAGGTGGCCGAGGCGAACTTCGACGCGGCGTGCCGGTACGGCATCGACGCGAAGCTGCAGTGGCCGCGGCGCGGGCGGCTCGGGGGAGTGGGCGAGGTGGACGCGGTCAGTCTCGTACGGGAGGAACTGCTGCCGCTGGCGGAGGCCGGGCTGGACGCGTGGGGGGTGGAGCCGGCCGATCGGGACTACTACCTCGGGGTGATCGAGGAGCGGTGCCGGCGGCGGGTGAACGGGGCGACGTGGCAGGTCGCGACGTTTCGGCGGGGCGTGGAGGCGGGGCTGTCGCGGGATGCGGCGCTGGCCGCGATGACGCGGCGCTATGCGGAGCTGATGCGTGTGGGGGAGGCGGTGCATACGTGGCCTGTGGGGGTGCCGGAAGCTGCCGCTGTCAGGTGAGGGTGGGTACGGCCGGGTGTTCGGGTGCCGGCCGGTGGGGGCTGGTCGCGCAGTTCCTCGCGCCCCTTCAGGGAGGCATGCAGCCCGTGGGCTGATAGGTCGGGGGTGGTTCCACTTGCTTTCGTGGCGTGGGGCAAGCTGTGGTGTCCCTTGAGCGGAAGTGGGTGTGTGGGTGGGCGAGGTGTACGACGAGCGGCCGTCTCGGCGGATCTTTCGGGACGAGACGTTGCTTGTGCTGGGGCTTTCGCTCGGTGCCAGTGGGGTCTCCGCCCTGATCAGTTTCATCGGGTCGGTCACCAAGCCGGGTGGGCTGAAGGACCAGGCGGCGACGCTCAACGCGTCGGCCGCGCCGGGGCGGCCCTGGCTGGACCTCGCCTGGCAGCTGTTCGGGATCGCCTCGGCGCTGGTCCCGGTCGCGCTCGTCGCGCACCTGCTGGTGCGGGAGGGGCAGAGCGGGCTGCGGACGCTCGGCTTCGACCGCAGCCGGCCCTGGTCGGACCTGGGGCGCGGCGCCGGGGTCGCGGCCGTCATCGGCAGCACCGGCATCGCCTTCTATCTGCTGGCCAGGGAGCTCGGCTTCAACCTCACCGTGGTGCCCGAGGCCCTGCCGGACGTGTGGTGGAAGTACCCCGTCCTGATCATGTCGGCACTGCAGAACGCGATCCTCGAAGAGGTCATCGTGGTCGGCTATCTGCTGCGCCGCCTCGGACAACTGGGCTGGACTCCCGGTACGGCGCTGATGGCCAGCGCCGTGCTGCGCGGCTCGTACCACCTGTACCAGGGCGTCGGCGGGTTCATCGGCAACATGGTGATGGGCGTGGTGTTCGTCTGGCTGTACCGGCGCTGGGGGCGGGTCGGGCCGCTGGTGGCGGCCCATTCACTGCTCGACATCGGCGCGTTCGTGGGGTACGCGCTGCTCGCCGGGAAGGTGCCCTGGCTGCCGACGCCCTGAGCCGCCGGGCGCTCACCAGGCCAGCAGCTCGCCCTCGACGACCGTCACCGCGCGGCCGGTCAGCAGGGTCCGCTCACCGCGCAGTTCGGTGCGGACCCGGCCGGAGCGGGGGGAGGCCTGCAGGCCGGTGAGGGGCGTACGGCCGAGGCGCTCGGTCCAGTACGGGGCCAGCGCGGTGTGGGCGCTGCCGGTGACCGGGTCCTCGTCGATGCCGACGTTCGGGAA
This sequence comes from Streptomyces sp. T028, assembly GCF_048159505.1. Classification (NCBI taxonomy): domain Bacteria; kingdom Bacillati; phylum Actinomycetota; class Actinomycetes; order Kitasatosporales; family Streptomycetaceae; genus Streptomyces; species Streptomyces sp. T028. The sequence goes on along the minus strand of NZ_JBLRVZ010000042.1, from coordinate 75,551 downwards.
GAAGCAGCGGGAGACGAAGTCATAGCCGAGCTCGGGGTTCTCGGCGCGGGCCGTGGCGATGATGCCGCGCCGCGAGTACGCGCCGAGCGCCCTGTGGTCCGGACGCAGGGCGTGGACGGTCTTCTCGTCGGCCAGCTCGACCAGCAGGTCGCCCACGTGCGGACCGGTGTCGAAGGCGGTGAGCGGTTCGGCGCCCAGGGCCTCGGCGACCCCGTCCGGCAGCTCGACCGGGGTGAGTGGCGCGGTCGGGAAGTCCAGGGTGATCGAGCCGTCCTGGGCCGGGATCGCGACGAGGACGCCGCTGCGGGTGGCGAACCGCACCGGGCCGGTGTGGGCGCCCGTGCTGTGCAGGACATGGGCCGTGGCCAGGGTGGCGTGGCCGCACAGGTCGACCTCGGCGACCGGCGTGAACCAGCGCAATGCCCAGTCCGCCTCACCGTCCGGCGGGAGCGGGTGGGCGAAGGCCGTCTCGGCGTGGTTGACCTCCAGGGCCACGTTCTGGAGCAGGTCGTCGCCGGGGAAGGCGTCGAGGAGCAGGACCCCGGCCGGGTTTCCGGCGAAGGGGTGGTCGGTGAAGGCGTCGACGATTCGAATCCGCATGGCGGTGACGGTAGGGGGTCGGTCCCGCTGTCGGCCAAGGCCAATCGGTGAGTCCTGGACCTGTTTTTCCGGGCCACTCGGGAGGGGACGCGTCAAGTGCCGTAGGGTTGCGGGTCGTTCACGGGCAGGCGGGAGAGGGCGCCCGCCGTGAGGGAGGGCGACGGTGCGGCAGAGCGACGGCACGGTGGTGCTGACGGGGGCGACCGGATTCATCGGGTCGCATGTGCTCCGGGCGCTGGTGGATCCGGGCGAGCTCGGTGACGGCGGTCCCGTTCCGCGGGTGCGGGCGCTGGCGCGGAGTGTGCCCGAGGGGGACGGCCGCGTCGAGTGGGTACGCGGTGACCTCACCGATCCGGACGCGGTGCGCGGGCTGTGCGAGGGCGCCCGGACCGTCGTCCATCTGGCCTCGTACGTCGGCGGGGACGAGCGGCGGTGCGAGGCGGTCAACGTCGAGGGCGCGCGGCTGGTGATGGAGGAGGCGGCGCGGGCCGGCGTCGGCCGGGTGGTGCATCTGTCGACCGCCGCCGTCTACGGCAGCGGACCGCACCGGGGTGTCGCGGTCGACGGGGTTCCCGCCGAGCCCGTCTCCGCCGTGAGCCGGACCCGGCTGGCGGGGGAGGCGTACGCGCGCTGGGCGGAGGCCGTCGTGCTGCGGCCCGGGATCGTGCTCGGCGCCGGGGACCGGTGGGTCGTACCCGCACTGAGTGAGCTGGTGGAACGGGTGCCGGCGGAGTGGGACGGCGGGCGGGCGCTGCTGACCGTGGTGGACGCCGCGGATCTCGGTCGGCTGATCGCCGCCGTGGCCGTGGGGGCGCGGTCGGTGCCGCCCGGTGTCTATCACGCGGGGCATCCGGATCCGGTGCGCATCGGCGACCTGCTGGCCGAACTGGCCGCCCAGGGGGTGCTGCCGCCCAGGCCGGATGCCGACTGGCCGTTGCCGGTCTGTCTGGAGCGGTTGCGGGCGGTGCCGGGACGGGTCTCGGAGCGGCAGTTCACGCTGGCCGCGGAGGACCACTGGTACCTCGCCGAGGAGCTCTGGAAGCTGACCGGCCGGCCGCCGGGGCCCGGCCCGCTCGCCCGCCTCGTGGACTCGGCCGCCTGGTACCGCGCGCATCTGGGGTCGACGGGGAGTGCCTGACCTGCGGTTTCCTCCCGCTGCGCGGTAGCGCCGTCCCTGCGATGCTTGAGGAGGCGAGCGCTACCCACGATCGACGCCGGGCGGTGAGCGCATGGCTGGTTTCGAGGAAGACGGTGCGGAGCCGAAGGCTCCGGGGGCCGAACCCCGAGGCGGGACGGCCGCGGGAGCCGACCCCCAGAGCGAGAGGGCTCCGGAATCCGGGGCTCCGGGCATGACGGCTCCGGAATCCGGGTCTTCGGGTGTGACGGGTCCGGGAGGCGACCCCCTGGGTGCGGAGGTCTTTGCGGCCGATCCCCAAGGGGACCCGTATCTGCGTACGCGGTTCGCGATCCCCGCGCGGCCGGCGACGTTTCTGCGCCGGGAGCGGCTGCTGCGCCATCTCGATCAGGCTCTGGGCACCCCGCTGACCATGGTGAACGGCTCCGCCGGTGCGGGAAAGACCCTGCTGGTCGCCGACTGGGCGGCCGAGCGCGAGCCGACCGTCGCCTGGTTCACCACCGAGGCCGCCGACCCGGGTCCCGGAATGTTCTGGGCGTACCTGCTCGAGGCGCTGCGGACCGCCGGGGTGCCGCCGCCCGCCGGGGTCGGCAGTCCGGCGGACGCGAGCCGGGTCACCCACACCCTGCTGGCGCGGCTCGCCGCCGATCTCAGCGCGCGGGAGCGGCCCGTCACCCTGGTCCTCGACGAGTACGACCAGGTCCACGACCCCGACATCGCCCAGCAGCTGGAGTTCGTGCTGCACCACGCGGGCGGCGGCCTGCGGCTGATCCTCGTCACCCGCACGGAACCGCTGCTGCCGCTGCACCGCTACCGTGCCGCCGGCGACCTGACGGAGATCCGGGGCGCGGAGCTGGCATTCACCCCGGAGGAGACGGCCGAGCTGCTCGCGCTGCACGGGCTGAGCCTTCCCCTGCCCGCGGCGGGTTCGCTCGTGGAGCGCACCCGGGGGTGGGCCGCCGGCCTGCGCCTGTGCGCCCTCGCCGCCCAGGAGAGCCCGGATCCGGAGACGTACCTGAAGGAGTTCGAGGCCGACCGCAGCACCGTCGCCGACTTCCTGCTGGCGGAGGTGCTCAAGCAGCAGAGCCCGGAGGTCCAGGACCTGCTGCTGCGGGTCAGCGTCCTCGAACGTCTCTGTCCCGAGCTGGCCAACGCGCTGACCGAGCGCGCCGACTCCGAGCCGATCCTGGCCGGGCTGCACCGGGAGAACGCGTTCGTCGAGGACCTCGGGCACGCCTGGTACCGCCTCCACCCGCTGTTCGGTGAGATCCTGCGGGCCCATCTCCGGGTGCGAGCCCCCGGCCTGGAGCCCGAGCTGCACCGGCGGGCCGCCCACTGGTTCGGGCGGTCCGGCCTGCTCGTGGAGACGCTCGGGCACGGGGCCGCCGCGGGCGACTGGGAGTTCACCGCGAGCGCCCTCGTCGACGACCTCGCGATAGGTCAGCTCTTCACCGGCCTGCGTTCCGACGATCTCGTCGAGTTGTTCTCCCGGATGGGGCCCGAGGTCAGCAGCCCGGCGACGGATCTCGTCCGGGCGGCCCGTGATCTGTCCCGCTGCGACCTGGAGCACGGGCTGGCCCATCTGCGTCAGGCGGAGCGGGGGCTGGCGGAAGCGGAACGGGCCGCAGCTCCGAGCACGGCTCCGGACGGGTCTGCTTCGCCGGGCGGGGTCGCCACTGCGGGCGGGGAAGCCCGTTCCGGTTCCGGTGGGGAAGCCCATGCGGGCGGGGGAGCCCATTCGGGTCCTGATGACGTTGCGGCCGCCCGCCTCAGCTGTGCTCTGCTGGAAGCCTCCGCCGCCCGACTGACCGGATCGCCCGCGCGGGCGGAGGCGGCCGCGGCGCTGGCCGAGAAGGTGCGTGGGCAGGTCCCCGCCCAGCTGCTGGACAAGCACCCCGAACTCACCGCCCTGCTGCTGACCCATCTGGGCTCGACCCGGCTGTGGGCCGGGCGGTTCGAGGAGGCACGGGCCGCCCTCGCCCCCGCCGCCGACTGCCCCGGCGGAGCCGCGACGGCCCTGCTGCGCGAGGACGCCCTCGGCCGGCTGGCCCTGATCGACTGCCTGGACGGCTGGGCCGGCCGGGCGGAGCGCAAGGCCCGCGCGGCGATGGCCGAGACGGAACGGTTCGGACTGCCCCGGTCGGCCGGCTCCGGCATCGGGCTGCTCGTCCTGGCCGCGGTGGCCGTCGACCGCAACGAACTGGACGAGGCACAGGCCCTGCTCGACGCGGCGGCCGAGTCGCATCCCGCGCTGCGCGACCCGGTCATGGAGGCCGGCCGCGCCCTCGCCACCGCGCGGCTGCAGCTGGCCCGCGGCGACACCCGGGGCGCGCTCGAGACGGTGGAGCCCGCCGTCACCGCCGAAGCGGTCTCGCCCTGGGCGGCGGGGCAGTCCGCACTGGTCGCCTCCGCCGCGCACCTCGCGGAGGGACGGCCCGAGGCCGCCGTACGCCTGTTGCGCGAGGTGCCCGAGGACCAGGTGGCCTGTGCCGTGGAGGAGGCGCGGGCCCGGCTGGCGGCGGGTGAGCCCGGCGCGGCGGTCGATCTGCTCGACCGGGCCCACCCGGAGGAGCGCTGTGGCCCCGCCGTGACCGTCCGGGCCACGCTGGTGCGGGCCCGGGCCGCCGACCGGACCGGCGATCCCGCCTCCGCGCGCCGGCTCGTCGCCCGGGCCCTGCGCGAGGCGCGGCGCGACCGGCTGCGCCGGCCCTTCCTCGAGACCGGCCCCTGGCTCCGGCCGCTCCTGCGCTCCGGCCCCCTGCGCGAACTGGCGGGCGGCTGGCTCACCCGCGGCACGCCCCCGCCCCCGGTCGACGAGGGGCCCCCGGTGGTCGTGGAGGACCTGAGCGGGCGCGAGCGCGATGTCCTGCAACGGCTGTCGCTGATGATGTCCACCGAGGAGATCGCGGCCGACCTGTACGTCTCGGTGAACACGGTCAAGACGCACCTCAAGAGCGCCTACCGCAAGCTGGGCGTCAACCGACGCCACGACGCGGTACGCCGGGCTCGGGAACTCGGGCTGCTGTGACGGACCATCCTGTGCAGGGGTTCGCCCCTGGCGGGTGAGGCGTCGGGCCCGCTCGTCGGATGGGATCGGGGGAGGCGGCCGGTTCCCGGTCGCCACCCGGCCGACTCCGGAGGTGTTCCGGACCCGATTCCCCGAGGTGGACACCGTGGCACACTGGCGCGCTCTGATCGTCCTGGGTACCGCCCAGTTCCTGATGGTGCTCGACACCTCCGTCATGAACGTATCCATCAGCCAACTGGTCGAGGACTTCGACACCGAGGTGACCACCATCCAGGCGGTCATCACCCTGTACGCGCTGGTCATGGCGGCTTTCATGATTCTCGGCGGCCGCCTCGGCGACATTTTCGGACGGCGCAGGCTGTTCCTCTTCGGGCTCGTCGTCTACGGCACCGGCTCCGCTCTGACGGCCGTCGCGCCGACCGTGGCGGTGCTCGCCGTGGGCTGGTCGGTGATCGAGGGGCTGGGTGCCGCGATGGTGCTGCCGGCCATGGCGGCCCTTGTCGCGGCGGCCTATCAGGGACGGGACCGGGCCGTGGCCTACGGCGTCATCGGCGGGCTCGCCGGTGCGGGCATCGCGGTCGGACCGCTGCTGGGCGGCTGGGTGACGACGTACCTCACCTGGCGGCTGGTCTTCGCCGGTGAGGTCGTGGTCGTCCTGGCGGTCCTCGCCTTCCGCCGCGCGATCAGCGAGGTCCCGCAGAGCGGCTCCCGGCCCAGGCTGGACGGCGTCGGCGCCGCGCTCTCGGCGGCGGGCCTGGCGCTGGGTGTGCTCGGAGTGCTGCAGAGCGGCACCTGGGGCTGGGTGCAGCCGCGCAACCCGCCCTTCACCGTCCTGGGATTCGCGCCGACCCTCTTCGTGATCGGTCTCGGAGTCGCCGTCCTGGCCGCCTTCGTGCGCTGGGAGCGGCACCGCGAGCAGCGGCACGCCGACCCCCTGATCCACCTGGACCTGTTGCACAAGCCCGCCCTGCGCTCCGGCCTGCTGTGTCTGCTGAGCCAGAACCTCATCCTGCTGGGGCTGTTCTTCGCCATCCCGCTCTATCTGCAGGTCGTCCAGGGCTTCGACGCGTTCGAGACCGGACTGCGTCTGCTGCCCGTGTCCGTCACCATGCTCGTGGCGTCCACGCTCGCCGCCCGGCTCGGACGGGCGGCGGGGCCGCGCCTGGTGGTGCGGCTGGCCCTGCTGACTCTCCTCGCCGCCATCGTGTGGCTGCTCGCCACCATCGAACCGGACATCGACGACGTGCAGTTCGGCTGTGCCATGGGACTGCTCGGCATCGGGATGGGCCTGCTCGCCTCGCAACTCGGCAACGTCGTCCAGTCCAGTGTCGGCGAGGAGGAGCGCAGCGAGGCCGGCGGGCTGCAGTTCACCGCCCAGAACCTGGGGTCCGCGCTGGGCACCGCGCTCATCGGGTCGCTGCTCGTCGGCGCGCTCGCCCACGCCTTCACCACCCAGGTGGAGAGCGACCCCCGACTGTCGGAGGAGGCCAGACAGCGCACGAGCGTCGCCCTGGAGGCCGGGATCACCTTCGTCCCCACCGACCAGGTGCGCTCGGCGGCCGAGAGTGCGGGGCTGCCGCCGGCCGAGGTCGACGCTCTCACGGACTCCTACGCCGAGGCGCAGCTCGACGGTCTGAAGGCGGGGATCCTCGCCGCCGGAGGGATCACCCTGGCCAGTCTCCTGGTCACCTCGCATCTGCCCACCCGGCCGTCCGCCCGCCCGGCACCGTCGCGCGTCGGCGCGGCCTGACCCGCGAAGGGAGCCCGGTCATGTCCGACACCGAGAACAGGACGATCAGGGACCGCACGACCAAGCGCCGGGCCCGCGCCGACTACACCGGTGGCGTCTACGGCTCGATGCTCGCGGCGTCCGTCGTCGTCGGCGCCGGCGCGCTGGGGGACTTCCCCCGCCTGGAACTGGTGGGGCTGCTGTTGCTGACGGGCGTGGTGTTCTGGCTGGCGCATGTGCACGCCCAGCTGTTCGGGGCGCGGCTGGCCCAGCGGCGGCCGGACCTGACGGTCGTACTGCACGTGTGCCGGGAGGAGTGGCCGATCGTCGAGGCCGCCGTCCCGCCCGCCGTCGCGGTGGCCGTGGGTTCCGTCCTCGGCCTCGACATGGCGGGCACGCTGTGGCTCGCGCTGTCGGTCGCCGTGGCGGGCCAGGTCGGCTGGTCGGCGGCCGCGGCGCGGCGGGCCGGGGCCTCCTGGGCGCTGGTGGCGGTCACCGCCTCGATCAACCTGCTGCTGGGTCTGCTGATCATCGCGTTCAAGCTGCTCCTCAAAGAGTGACCACCGTGTCCCCACACCGTGTTCCGCACTGTGTCCCCACGCCGTGTTCCCGCACTGTGTTCCGGAGGCATCGCCGCAGATCAGCCGGGTGGGACGGGCGGCCTATCACCTGTATCGGGTGAGGCTCGGCGGGCCCGCCGCGACGGACGATCGCAGGGAGACCACAAGGAAGGCTCATGCGCTACGAGATCCGTGTCGACGGACAGCTGTCGGAGACGTTGGCCAAGGTCTTTCCCGAGCTGGACCACGTGGTGATGTCCGGCCAGACCGTCCTGTTCGGACACGTCGTCGACGAGGCGCATCTGTACGGCCTGCTGGCCCGCTGCCAGTCCCTGGGGCTGCACGTCCTGGAGATGCGGCAGATGCCGGACTGACCCCGCTGGGAGAAGACGGGGAGAAGGCGGGGAGAGGACTGGGAGAGAACTCGGAGAGGACTGGGAGAGGACTGGGAGAAGCAATGACCGTGCCGTCCGGCGGGGACCCCGCCGCCGTACTCTCCGCCCTCGGCCGCTCCTGGACCTGGCTGCTCGGGTCGGCCGTCGCCACGCTCGTGCCGGGCATCCTGGTGCTGGTCTGGCCGGACGAGACGCTGCACGTCCTGGCGGTGCTGATCGGGTTGTACCTGCTCGTGACGGGGTTGTTCCGGTTCGTCGCCGTCTTCGCCCGGGACGACCACGGCGAACGGCTGCCCGGACTCCTGCTGTCCGTGCTGTACGTCCTCGCCGGCGTGCTGTGTCTGCGTAACCCCCTGCAGACCATCGCCGCGCTCTCACTGATCGTCGGGGTCGTCTGGCTGGTGTCGGGCGTCCTCACCCTCTACACGGCCCTGGCGGCCCGGGACCTGCCGCACCGGGGCTTCGTCCTGGCCGCCGCGCTGCTCGCCGTCGTCGCGGGGATCGTCGTACTGGCCCTGCCCACCGAGTCGGCGCGGGCGCTGACCCGGCTGCTCGGGCTGTGGCTGGTCCTGCTCGGCGTGGCCGAGGTGGCGGTGGCCCTCGCCTGGCGGGCGGCATTGCGCAGGGCAGGGCTCACCCGCTCGGGGTGAGGCGCGGGCGGCTTGCCGTGCGCACGCTGAAGTCGGCGGTCGACGGCCGGACGGGCCAAGGCCCGGAACAGAGCCGGCGGCGGCCCGGAGAACCGAACGGGCGCATGCCCGGAACGGAGGACAGAGATGACCGGGGACACGTACCTCGCCTACGACTATCCGCTGCTCAGCGCCTTCTGGACCATGCTGATCTTCTTCCTGTGGATCATGTGGTTCGTGCTGCTGTTCCGGGTCATCGTGGACATCTTCCGCGACGACGACCTCAGCGGCGGGGCCAAGGCCGGCTGGCTGGTGTTCTGCATCTGCCTGCCGTTCCTCGGCGTGTTCGTCTACGTCGTCGCACGCGGGAAGAACATGGGCCGCCGGGAGATGGCACAGGCGAAGGAACAGCAGCGGCAGTTCGACGACTACATCCGCGAGACCGCGAAGCCCACCAGCAGCGTGGACGAACTCGCCAGGCTCTCCGAGATCAAGGCCCGCGGGGACATCACGGACGAGGAGTTCAACCGGGCGAAGGAGCTGGTCCTGAGCGGGCACGGCACGGCGGGGCACAGCTGAGCCGCCGGACGGCACCGAAGACACCGAACCGAGTCAGGGCATGAATCGAGGCAGGGCATGACGACCAATCCGACGCGCGCGCACGAGACCAGGCGGCACTGGGCCGAGGGCCTGACGGCGTTCGCCGCAGTCACGCTCATGATCGCCGGGGTGCTCGACATCTTCCGCGGGATCATGGGGATCGCCGAGGACGACATCTTCGTCACGACAAGCAACTACGTCTTCGAGTTCGACACCACAGGCTGGGGCTGGGTCCATCTGATCCTCGGCGCGGTCGCGGTGATCGTCAGCCTGGGCCTGTTCCAGACGGCGATGTGGGCCCGTGTCGGCGGTGTGGCCATCGCGAGCCTCATCATCATCGCCAACTTCCTCTCTCTGCCGTACTACCCGGTCTGGTCGGTGGTGATGATCGCCTTCTCCGCGTTCATCATCTGGGCCCTGTGCGTCGTACGGCCCGACCGGTACGCCTGACCCGTCGTACGCCTGACCCGTCGGGCAGGCCGGCGGGAAGACAGTCCGCGCTATCAGGAAGGCTGACGACATGTGCCGATGGCTGGCCTACTCGGGGACCCCCGTCCTTCTCGACACGATCCTGTACCAACCGGCGCACTCGCTGATCGACCAGAGTCTGCACGCCCGGATGGGCGTCGAGACGACCAACGGCGACGGCTTCGGGATCGGCTGGTACGCGCCCGAGTCGGACGACCAGGGCCCGGCGGTCTTCCGGGACGTCGGACCGGCGTGGAGCAACCGCAACCTGCGGGAGATCGCCCGCCACGTCCGCTCCCCGCTGTTCTTCGCCCACATCCGGGCCACGACCGGCACCGCGGTGCAGCAGACCAACTGTCATCCCTTCCGGCACGGCCGCTGGATGTGGATGCACAACGGGGCGATCAGCGACTTCCACCGGATACGGCGTGACCTCGCCCTCGCCGTCGACCCAGAGCTCTTCCTCGACCTGGAGGGCTCGACGGACTCCGAGATGATGTTCTACCTGGCGCTCACCTTCGGACTGGAGAAGGACCCGCCGTCCGCCGTCGAGCGGATGGCGGGGTTCGTGGAACGGGTGGGGCACGACCACGACGTGGAGTTCCCCCTGCAGATGACGGTCGCCGTCAGCGACGGGGAGCGGCTGTGGGGCTTCCGCTACTCCAGCCAGGGAACGTCCCGCTCGCTCTTCTACAGCACCGCGGTGGAGACCCTGCGCCAGCTCCACCCCGACATCACCTTCCTGCGCGGGGTCTCCGACGAGACCCGGCTCGTCGTCTCCGAACCCCTGGGTGATCTGCCCGGTGCCTGGAACGAGGTGCCGGAGAGCAGTTACGGCGTCGTCGAGCCGGGCGCCGACCAACTGCACCACTTCGCACCACAGGCGGCGTAGCCGCCCCGTTCAGTGGACGGAGAACCCTCCGTCCACGAAGATCGCCTGCCCCGTGACATAGCCGGAGGCACGGGAGGCCAGGAACACCGCCGCTCCGGCGAAGTCCTCGGCCAGCCCGTTGCGGCCGACCATGGTGCGCGCGGCCAGCGCCGCCACCCGCTCCGGGTCGGCCGACAACCGGGTGTTGAGCGGGGTCATGACGAACCCGGGCACCAGGGTGTTGCAGGTGACGCCGTGCGGCGACCACGCCTCCGCCTGGGAGCGGGCCAGTGACTCCAGCGCCCCCTTGGAGACGCCGTAGGCGCCGCTCTGGACGAAGGCCCGGTGCGCCTGCTGGGAGCTGATGTGGATGATCCGTCCGAAGCCCCGCTCGGCCATGCCGGGTCCGAAGCGCAGGCCCAGCAGATAGGGCGCCTCCAGGTTCACGGCCATCGTGGCGTCCCAGACGTCCTCGCCCAGCTCGCCCATCGGGGGCCGCAGGTTGATGCCCGCGCTGTTGACGAGGACGTCCGGCTCACCGAACACGGCGGCCGCCCGCTCCGCCGCCGCGCGGACCCCGTCCCGCGTGCTCAGATCCGCGCTCACCCAGGCCGCCCGGCAGCCCTCCGCCGTCAACTCCTCGACGGTGGCGACCAGTTCATCCTCCCGGCGCGCCACGACCACCACGCTCGCCCCGGCCCGCGCGAGCGAGCCGGCGACGGCCCGGCCGATGCCCGAGCTGCCGCCCGTCACCACGGCGACCAGGCCGTCCAGCGAGAACAGTTCGGAGAGGTACGAGTGCGGGCCGCGCTGAGATGTCATGTCCGCACCCTATGTTCTGTCTCAACATGTCCTGTCTCAACGAAGTCAGTCGTTCGCCTGCGGCTGACCTGCGTGGACTGGATTGGGCGAGAGGGGCGGACCAGGTTCGCTGAGACGACCAGCGTGATCGGGGTTGGGGACGGCTGCAGGATGCCACCGGGGCAGAGGCTCGCATGGTGTCGAAGCCGCGAGGCAGGATGACGATCGCGGCCGGAATCAAAAGGCGCGGAACTCGACCTATCACGGGCTGCGAAATCCGCGGAACCCGAGAGGCCCGTCGCTCCTCAACTCCCACTTTTCTCCTGGGGTTGCACCCCATGCTAAACGGACAGCGGTCCGCGTGTGCGACGCCCGCCCCGTCTTCGCCACCCGGGCCCGCTTCCCGGACGCCGACGACATCGTCGTCGACTGGCCCCACCGCTACCTGCGCCGCACGGAGACCGACGGGCGCACCGTTCTGTGCGTCCTCACCCACGACGCCAAGTTCGATGTGCCTCTGCTGCAGGAGGCGCTGCGGATGCCGGTCGCCTTCGTCGGTGCCATGGGGTCGCGCCGAACCCACGCCGACCGCGAGCGCAGGTTGCGCGAAGTCGGCCTTGGAGAGCGGGAGTCGGCTCGGCTCAGGTCACCGATCGGGCTCGATCTCGACGCCCGTACGCCCGAGGAGACCGCCCTGTCCATCGCGGCGGCGTTCATCGCCGTCCGACACGGCGGCGCAGGCGCCTCGCTCACCGAAACCCAGATGCCCATCCACCGCGACGCGGGTCAGCCGGCCGTATTGCGGGCCGTACTGGGAGTCGCCTGAAGGCCGCGCCCGGCGCGTCACTGTCATGAAGTCCCGCACGCTCAGCCGCCGCGTCACCGGTCTCGACGTCGGTGTACAGATGGCGCCGCGTGTGCGGGTCCTGTCCAACTCGGCACCGCTACCGCGAGGAGCACGCCTCGAGGGTGGTGTTGGACCACTGCCACTGTCGAGCACGGTTGCCGCGACGGTGTCCTGTTCGAGGCGATCCTGTCGGCCGAACTGGGGAGAGCACGTTCGATGTTCGGGCCGGGAGACGGCCGTCAGGCCGTGCCGTGGGTCGGGGATCGGTCGGGGGCGGGAGGGAGCTCGTCAGTCAGTGATCACGGGGCTGCGGTGAATCCACTCGCTGCCGTGTGCCGCCTGGTGCATGAAGGCGGCCACGTCCGCCCGGCTGATCGTCGGGTTGCCTTTCATCGGCAGCCGGTCGCCCGCGCTGTAGGTGCCGTTGGCGGGTCCGTGGGTCAGCCGGGTCGGGTAGACCACGGTCCAGTCCAGCCCGCTGTTGCGGATGCGCTCGTCCGCGATCTCCTTGTCGGCGTAGATCGACCGCAGCAGCGTGCGGTAGATCGCCTTCTGCGTGGTGCTCGACCAGTCGAACGTCTCACCGACGCCGAACGACGACAGCCACACCAGCCGGGAGACACCCGCTTCCCTTGCCGCACCGATCACGGCCGCCGAGGAGCGCGTGAAGAATTCGTCGGCGCGTATCGAGGTGCCCCTGCCGAGGGCGGAGACGATCGCGTCGTGGCCGACCGCGGCGGCGACGACGTCGCGGTGTGATGTGGCGTCTCCGGTGACCACCGTGACCTTGTCGGCCAGGTCACCGAGAGCCGCCGGGTTGCGTACGAAGGTGGTGACCGAGTCACCGGCCTGCAGGGCCAGGTCGATGACATGGCGGCCGGTGGGGCCGGTCGCACCGAGGATGAGCAGTTTCATGGCAAAGGAAACCTTCCGTGTGAGTGCGGGGGCGGGGAGGGACGTACGTCTGTCGCGCTGGGCGGCCGCATGCGTGCCGCGACGACAGAGAGGGCAGAACCGGACGACTGTCCGCTAATGGGAAAGTAGCGGACAGTCGTCCGGTTGGCAAGCGTGGATCCGAATGCGAGTCGGGTGCGGGCACCGGGCGGCGCGCCCGCCGGGTACCGGTGCAGGGGCCGCGGGATGAAGTGGCCGGGGCGGCCGGGATCGCAGAGTGGATGCGAAGCGGGTGCACGAAAGGGCGGTCGGCGGAATCCATCCGTCGACCGCCCATCGCCTCCCGTCGCTCTCGCGGGCCTGGTGGTCCTCAGTGCCGCCCAGGGGCCCCCGCGCGCAGGCCGTCCATGACGAGGTCGAGCAGTCGGGTGGTCATGGTGTGCCAGTCTCCGCGGATGTCGATCTGCCAGATGCCGGCGATGGCGAGGAGGAAGTCGTCGGCGGTCACCCCCGGGCGGATGGTGCCGGCCTCGTGGTTGGCGTTGAGCAGGAGTTCGATCGATCCGTGCACCAGTGAGTATCCCGACAGCTCCGACCCTCCCGTCGCACTGGCGGCCTGGCGCAGCGCGTCCGCCAGTCCGGTCTTGGCCATGATGAAGCGGGCGAGCCGGTCCATCCATGCGCGCAGGGCCTGGTCGGGCTCGCTGGTCTTCAGTAGCTCGGCCGCACTGTCGGTGAGTTGCTGTACCTCGTGGTGGTACGCCTCGAGGACGAGCGCCTCGCGATTGGGGAAGTTGCGGTAGAGCGTGCCCTGCCCGACGCCCGCCTTCTTGGCGATCTGGCTCATCGGGACATCCACGGAACGCGCCAGTTCGACCAGTGCCACCTCCAGGATGCGCTCCCGGTTGCGCTGCGCGTCCAACCTCTGGGGCCCGCCATTCCTCGACTCCACATGCCCTCCTCTCGGGCTCGCGTCCGAAGCCCTTGTCTAACCGGACGACCGTCCGCTACGTTCCCCATACCGGATTGCTGTCCGATTACGTTTCACCATAGCGGGCGAAATCGCTCGGCGTCATTGGCCCGTGGCGTGTGCCACTGGCGTCCGTCCCCCCCCCCCCCCGCATCCCGCCTGATCACGCCCCGGCATCACCCCTCTTCGGACGTGCCGCCGGATGCCTCTGCCGGCCGGATCGCCCTCCGACGCGCTCGGGATCTGTGACGAAGGCCAGTCCAGGACCACGGACCACCCACCAGGTACAACTCCAGAGACAATCATGAACCTCCCCATGCTCCGCCGCGGTGCCGCCTTCCTCGGCGTCGGCATCCTCGCCGCGGCCGCGCTGACCGCAGGCACCACCGCCTCCACCGACACCGCGGTGCCGGCACCCGCGTCCGCACCCGTTGCGGTCACCCTGCACGACGCCCGGGCGAGCCACGAGGCGGTCAACAAGCGCACCGCGGTCGCGTTCCTGGACCTCGCCATAAATCAGAAGAAGCCTCGCGAGGCTGCCGACCGCTACCTGGGCGCCCTCTACATCCAGCACAACCCCCGGATCACCGACGGCAAGGAGGCGTTCGTCGCCTGGGTGGAAGCCTCATCGCGGCGGCCCCAGAGGTCAGGATCGACTTCAAGAGAGCTCTCGCCGACGGCGATCTCGTCATGCTGCACAGCCACGTGACGATGTCCCCGACCGACCGCGGCACGGCGGCGGCAGACATCCTCCGGCTGAGGAACGGCAAGATCGTCGAGCACTGGGACGTACTCCAGGCCGTGCCTGACACATCGGCCATGAGTGAACGCGCCGACCAGATCATCGCCGCTCTGCGCAGCGGACACGACCACCTCGCCTCGCTGGTGCGCGGCCTGGGTACGGTCGACCTCATCCGGCAGTCCGGGGCGGCGGCGTGGGACGTGTCGCAGGTGCTCGGTCACCTGGGCAGTGGTGCGGAGATCGCCCTGGCCGTCCTCGAAGGCGCTCTGGACGGCACCGGCCCCAAGGACGCGGACTTCAACAAGTCGGTGTGGGCGCGCTGGGACGCGATGGCCCCGGGCGGTCGGCGCCCTGCTGCGCAACACCGCCGGGGCCATCACCCTCGTGGTGGGCGCGCTGTTCCTGGTGCCCGGCCTGGTCGAACTGCTGCCGGGCACCTGGAACGACACGATCGGCCCGTATCTGCCGTCGAACGCGGCGAATGCGTTCATGACGGTGCAGACGGAGAGCGGCGCGCTGTCCCCCGGACCCGGCCTCGCGGTGTTCGCCGGCTACATCGCCGTACTCCTGGCCGGCGCGGCCGTACAGCTCACGCGGCGCGATGCCTGAGCCCGTGGCCGCCGCCACCGCGCCGACCCGCCCGTACCCCTCCGGTACGGGCGGGTGGCCCCGTCTGTCGTACGCGGGGACGGTGCAGTCGTGATCGGCCCGGCGTCGCTGAGACGGGTGTTGGGCGTTCACCCGCGCCTGCTGGATACCGCCCTCGCCAACCTCGTCGGCGCAGGCGGAGTGCTGTACCTCGTGCTCGGACGACCGTCCTACGGCGCATCGCTTTCGGGTGTTGACGCCGTAGCCGCCGGGGCCGCGTTCCTGCTCGTGCTGGCCCGCCGCCGGGCACCCACGTAGGTTTCCGAAGCTCGATCGCCGGTTACCGAAAGTCATATTCGGTGCGGTACGGCTCCGTCCTGCCGGCGGTAGAGGTCGCGCAGCAGGGAAATCTCGGCGCCGTGATGGATCAGCTCCCTGTTGACGTGCAGGACCCTGTTCTCCATGGCAAACCGCTCGGGACCCACCGTGGGTGGATTGTCCAGGTCGGCGTCCGAGAGCTTGCGGACCCCCGCGTTCCATCTCCCATACATCTCATCGAGCTGTTTCAGCGCCTCGTCAGCGGTCCCCGCGTAGGCGAATGTCTGGGAGTCGACGTCCTGGCCGCCGAAGTACCATCCGACCCGATAGCCCAGGCACGAGACGATGATGTGCGCCAGCCGCCAGGCGATCGTGGTCACCGGTGCCGGCACCGGGGCAGGGGACGCGGAGTCCATCGTCCATTCCCCCGAGCCTTTCGACATCGGTGCGGCCGACGTGCCACGTGGGCGGATGCTCCAGCAGCCGCGCACCGGCTCCCAGAAGTACTCCTCGTCGGTAAGACCGTCCAGCCGTGGCCGCAGGTTCTTGCGCCAGTACCAGTCCAATTGCTCCGCGAGCCGCTCGCTTCTTGTCATTGCCGCACACTACAGACCCGTCGAGCAGAGTGATCGTCGCCGTCTGCGGTCATCCTCCATGGTCACAACAGGCAGTCATCCCTAACTGGCACAGAAGTCAATCGATCGGCCTTCGCTGGCAATCGATCAACACCCAGTGGCACAGGTCAGCTCACCCCGCACGGCGAGCCTTGCCAAGCGAACTATTCCGATATATCGTTGACGCATCGCGACAGATCAACGATGGAATGGAGTGGTTTGCGATGCGTACCCACGGATTCGAGCGTGGACATGGACAGGACGGCCCCTGGAGCGGCCGCGGTGGACGGGGCGGACGGCGTGCGGCCTTCGGTCCCTTCGGGCCGGGTGGCCCCGGTTTCGGTCCCGGAGGCCCCGGCGGTCCCGGTTTCGGTCCGGGTGGACCGGGCTTCGGTCCCGGCCCCTGGGGCGGACGAGGGCGCGGCGGGCCCAGGGGAAGGGCGCGGCGCGGTGACGTACGGGCCTCGATCCTGGCCCTGCTCAAGGACCGTCCGATGCACGGTTACGAGATGATCCAGGAGATCGCCGAGCGCAGCGGCGGGGCGTGGAAGCCCAGCCCGGGCTCGGTGTACCCGACCCTCCAGCTGCTGGAGGACGAGGGCCTGATCAGCAGTGAGAGCGAAGGCGGCAAGAAGCTGTTCTCGCTCACCGACGAGGGCCGCGCGGCGGCCGAGGAAGGCCCCGAAGCCCCCTGGGAGGAGGCCACCCGTGGCGTCGACTGGGAGGCCCTCGGCGAGATCCGCCAGGCCGGATTCGGTCTGATGGAGGCCTTCGGGCAGGTCTGGAAGACCGGCAGCAAGGAGCAGCGCGACAAGGCCCTCACGGTCATCAACGAGGCCCGCAAGAAGCTGTACCTGATCCTCGCCGACGAGGACTGACGGCAGCCGTACGGCGGTGAAGGCGCCCCGTGGAGTGATCCGCGGGGCGCCTTCGTGTGCCGTACGTCGTCCGCGCTCAGGCCACCAGTCCGCCCAGCTTGCGCAACGACTCGTTCAGGGCGGCCGTTCCCGAGTCCTTCAGCTTGCCCGCCATCAGTGACACGGCGGCGCCCGTGAACTCGCCGTCGATGCGGACCGTCGTGGCATCCCCGTCCGGGGTGAGGGTGTAGCGCGTGGCGACGGACACCGCCATCGGGCCCTTGCCGCGGATCACCAGCACCCGGGCCGGCTCCAGCTCCGCGACCGTCCACTCGACCTCGGCCGGGAAGCCCATGAGCTTCATGTTCTCCTGGAAGGTCGCGCCCACCTCCAGGGTGTCGGGGCCGCCCTGGGGGAAGTTGGTGTGCGTCGCGTTCCACTCCCCGTACGCCGGCCAGTCGGTGAGCTGGGCCCACACCTTCTCGGCCGGTGCCTGGATACGTGCCTCCGCGCTGACTTCGGCCATGAGACCACCCTCCTCGTGTCGGGCAACTGGGCTGCGGTGTCGCGGAACGTAGCTCCAGGGCCTCGAACATTCAATACTGATGAACCGTCAGGGAATGTGGAGGAAGTCCTCCCCTGAGGGTGGGCGTGGCCTGATCTCATCCGTAAGGAGGAGATTGCGGCGGCCGGTGTCCGCTCTGCGTGGGACCCGCAGATGCTTCCCTCCGGGGATGACGCGACCGGACGGGACTGATGGGGTGGGGATGTGCAATCCCGTATTCCCCGGCAGTCGACGAACGACCAGGCGACGCACGGGACGGACGACGACCCCAGACTCGACGCCGAGTCCGCGGCCGTACTCGCCGCTGCCCGCCGCCGTGCGGTGCGCGACGGGGACCGGCAGATCGACACCGCCCACCTCCTGCACTCCCTCCTCGAACACGACCCGCGGGTCCGTGCCGCCTTCGGCGACGGGCCCCAGCTCGCCCGGCTGCTCGGCTATCTCGTCCAGCGCAGCATCGGCTACGGCCTGCGCTGGCAGAGCGGTGTCGAGGACTCCGGGGCACTGCCCGTCGTCCCGGTGGCCGAGGGGTTCTCGCCGCTCGCGGCCGCCGCGCTGGAACAGGCGTGTGCCCGCGGCGGCCGGGGCGGCGGTGCGCGGGCCCGCGGACTCGACCTGCTCGCGGCGATCGTCATGGACCCGCAGGCGCGGGCCGTCGAGGTCCTCACCCACGCCGGGATCGACGTGTACGAACTGCGCGTGCGGATCGAGGAGAACCTGGCGGCGCGGACGCTGGAGGAGTGCGCCGGGGGCCACGAGCCGACCCACTGAACCGGCCCCGATCCCGACCCTGATCCTGGCCCCGATCCCGACCCTGATCCTGGCCCTGATCCCGGCCCTGATCCTGGCCCTGATCCCCGCCCCGATTCCGGCCCCTCCCGTCCATCTCCCGAGACAGGTGTCATCTGGGGTGACGGTCATGTCGTCGCCTGTCATCATGTGCCGGTGCGTACGTCTGTGAGCAGTCAGGGCAGCCGCGGCAAGGGCATCGGGCTCGGGCTGGCGGCCGGGTCGGCGATCGCCTTCGGGGGATCGGGGGTCGCGGCCAAGCCGCTGATCGAGGCGGGGCTCGACCCGCTGCATGTCGTGTGGCTTCGGGTGACCGGTGCCGCCCTCGTGATGCTGCCGCTCGCCGTGCGGCACCGCGCGCTGCTGCGCCGACGCCCCGCGCTGCTCGCCGGGTTCGGTCTGCTCGCGGTGGCCGGGGTCCAGGCCTTCTACTTCGCCTCGATCTCCCGGATGCCGGTCGCGGTCTCGCTGCTCCTGGAGTACCTCGCGCCCGCCCTGGTGCTCGGCTGGGTGCGGTTCGTGCAGCGGCGGCCGGTGACCCGTGCCGCAGCGGTCGGTGTGGTCCTCGCGGTGGGCGGGCTCACCTGTGTCGTCGAGGTGTGGTCGGGACTGCGCTTCGACGCCCTCGGCCTGCTGCTCGCGCTGGCCGCCGCCTGCTGCCAGGTCGGCTACTTCGTCCTGGCCGACCAGGGCGGCGACTCCGGCGACGACGCCCCCGACCCGCTCGGTGTGATCGCCTACGGTCTGCTGATCGGCGCGCTGGTCCTCACCGTCGTGGCCCGCCCGTGGGGCCTGGACTTCTCCGTGCTGACGGGCACCGCCGACCTGAACGGCACCCGGGTCCCGGCCTGGCTGCTGCTGGTGTGGATCGTGCTGATCGCCACGGTCGTCGCGTACGTCACCGGAGTGCTCTCCGTGCGCCGGCTCTCCCCGCAGGTCGCGGGTGTCGTGGCCTGTCTGGAGGCGGTCGTCGCGACCGTGCTGGCCTGGGTCCTGCTGGGCGAGCATCTCTCGGCGCCGCAGCTCGCCGGCGGCGCGATGGTGCTGCTCGGCGCGTACATCGCCCAGTCGTCGGCGCCCGCCAAGAGCTCCCCCCAGCCGGTCGCCGGCGCCGGGCCCGAGCGGGACGCGTCCGCCCACCGAACCGCCGTCTGACCCGGGCGGGGGCCGGCGTCATGGCGACGGCGGCGGTGCGTCACAGCATCGCCAGATAGTCCGGGACCTCGGTGCCGGGGGCGAGGTCGGCCTCCGGGAGCGGGGTGCCGTAGCCCTTGCGCAGGGGGAGCACCCCGGCCCAGTGCGGAAGGGCCAGGTCCTCGGGCTCTTCGTTCACCCCGCCGGTGCGGGTCTTGGCGGAGACCTCGTTCAGATCGAGGCGGATCACCGCGGTCGCCGCCAGTTCCTTCTTGTTGGCCGGGCGGGAGTCGGCGGCGCGGCCCGGGACGACATGGTCGACCAGGGCGTCGAGCGCGGTGCGCTTCTCCTGCGGGTCGGTGACGTCGTACGCGAGGCCGTGCACCACGACCGAGCGGTAGTTGATCGAGTGGTGGAAGGCCGAGCGGGCCAGGACGAGACCGTCCACATGCGTCACCGTCAGGCACACCGGCAGCCCCGGGTCGGCCTTGCCCGCCATCCGCAGGGGGCGTGAGCCCGTCGAACCGTGTACGTACAGGGTTTCGCCGACCCGGCCGTACAGCGTCGGCAGCACCACGGGCGCGCCGTCGCGGACGAAGCCGAGGTGGCAGACGTACCCCTCGTCGAGTATCGCGTGCACCAGTTCCTTGTCGTAGGAGGCCTTCTGCGGGGCGCGCGTGGGGACCGTGCGGTCGGTCGCGGGATACGCGGAGGGCTGAGGTGCCGGCTGGTGAGTCCCCTGGATCGGCGTTTTCCGCATTGGCGTTCTCCATTGCACTAGTGCATAATCTTCTTTGTGCTAGGAGAGTATCCGATCAAGGGCCGCCGCGCAGCGGACATTTCCGCGAGCATCGAGCGCGCGGTGGGTGAAGGTGCCCTGGAACCGGGCCAACTGCTGCCGCCGATGCGGGAGTTGGCGGCCACGCTCGGGGTGAACCCGAACACGGTCGCGGCCGCGTACCGCACCCTGCGCGAGCGCGGGGTCATCGAGACGCACGGGCGCCGGGGCAGCCGGGTGCGGCCCAAGCCCGCCACCACCGGCCGCGAGAAGGTGCGCGTCGACGTGCCGGAGGGGGTCCGCGACCTGGCGGACGGCAACCCCGACCCGGCCCTGCTGCCCCCGCTGGCGAGCGCGTTCGCGGCGGCGGCCGAACGCGGCGACCGCGAGCCGGTCCTGTACGGGGACGACCCCGTGGATCCCGAGCTGGCCCGGGCGGCCCGTGCCGCGCTCGACGCCGACGGTGTGCCCGCCGGACCGCTCACCGTGGCCTCCGGCTCCCTGGACGCCGTCGAGCGCGTCCTCGCCGCACACCTCAAGCCGGGCGACGGCGTCGCGGTGGAGGACCCCGGATGGGGACGCACCCTCGACCTCGTCCCGGCCCTCGGGCTGCGCACGGTCCCGGTCGGCGTCGACGACGAGGGCCCGCTCCCGGACGACCTGCGCGTGGCTCTGGAGGGCGGGGCGCGGGCCGTACTGATCACCGACCGGGCCCAGAACCCCACCGGCGCCTCCGTCACCGCGGCACGCGCGCGTGCGTTGCGTTCCGTCCTCGCCGATCACCCCGGGGTCCTGCTGATCGAGGACGACCACGCTCACGGCATCGTCGACCTACCGCTGCATCCCCTCGCCGGCGTCACCCGGCACTGGGCCTTCGTCCGCTCGGTCGCCAAGGCCTACGGCCCCGACCTGCGGCTCGCCGTGCTGACCGGCGACGAGATCACGGTGGACCGGGTGCGGGGGCGCCAGCGGCTGGGCCCCGGGTGGGTGAGCCTGATCGCCCAGCGGGCGGTGGTGCGGCTGTGGGCCGACGGCGCGGTGGACGGTACGGCGGTGGCGTCGGCGTACCGGCAACGGCGCGAGGCGCTGATCGCCGCGCTGGCCGAGCGGGGGGTCGCCGCGCACGGGCGCAGCGGGATGAACGTGTGGGTGCCCGTGCCCGACGAGACCGGGGTGGTGGCCAGGCTGCTGCACGCGGGGTGGGCGGTGTCACCGGGAGCGCGGTTCCGGCTGAGCGCCGGGCCTGGCGTACGGATCACCGTGTCGACGTTGCGGGAGGAGGAGGTCGGCCCCCTCGCGGACGCGATGGCAGCGGCGCTGGGCCCGGTTCCCTCTCGCAGCTACGTCTAGCGCCTTGGGGGTGCGGGTTGTGGGCGAGCGCGCGTGCGTTGTGGTTGATCGCGCCCACGCGGCGGAGCCGCAAGTCGAAACAGCCCCGCGCCCCTGGTGGGTCACCTCGTCCGTGCTTGAGGCGGTGCCGCCCCCGCCGGCACGGTCACCGTGGTGGGTCACCTCGTCCGTGCCTGAGTCAGTGCCGCCCCCGCCAGCACGATCACCGCCCCCACCGGCGTCGACCAGCTCAGCGGCTCGCCCAGCAGCGCGACCCCCGCCCCCGTCGCGATCACCGGGATGAAGTACGTGACCATCTGCGCGGTCGTCGGACCCACCTCCGCGACCAGGCCGTACTGGATCAGCAGGGCCAGCCCGGTGCCCAGGGCACCCAGCGCGGCGATCGCCAGCAGCGGCAGCAGCGAGAAACGGTCTGGAACGCTGGTGAAGACCGGGGTGACGACGGCCAGTTGGAGACTGGCCACGCCCAGCTGCGCACCGGTCATCGACAGGGCCGAGGCCCCCGTCCCGGCCAGGGTGCGACGGACGTAGATCCAGCCGATCGGGTAGCTCAGCGAGGCCAGCAGGGCCAGCGCCGTGCCGCGGGCGTCCAGGCCGTCAAAGCCCTGCCAGGCGCCCAGGACCGTCAGGACGCCGAGGAAACCGAGGCCGAGCCCCGCGACCCGGACCCGGGTCGGCCGGTCCTCGGACAGGGCGACCAGGGACAGGGCCATGCCCCACAGGGGTGAGGTCGCGTTGCAGATGCCGGCCAGGGTGGAGGGGATCGTCAGCTCGGAGTAGGCGAAGAGCGAGAACGGCAGCGCGTTGACCAGGAAGGCGGCGACTGTCAGATGCGCCCAGGTGCGGGCCCCGCGCGGGAGGCGCTCCCGCTTCACGGTCATCGCGGCCGCCAGCACCGTCGTCCCGAACACCAGCCGGCCCAGGGTCACCTGGAACGGGGCGTAGTTGTGGGTGCCCACCTTGATGAGCAGAAAGCTGAAGCCCCAGATCAGCGAGAGCGCGCCGAACCGCACGCGCCAGTCCAGGGTGCGACGGGCGCGGGGGACTGCGGCGGCGGAGGTACGGGCGGCGGAGGTGTCGATGGCGGTGTCGGCGGGGGTGGTCATGGCAGCAACGATGCTGCACAGCACCTCGTAGTACAATCGAGAATTCGCACCCGGTACCTCGTAGCATTGCTTATATGTTGAACCTGGAGCGCCTGCGTACCCTCGACGCCCTCGCCCGGCACGGCTCGGTCAGTGCCGCCGCGGTGGGCCTGCACATCACCACCTCGGCCGTCTCGCAGCAGCTGGCCAAACTGGAGCGGGAGGTCGGACAGCGGCTCCTGGCCAAGCACGGGCGCGGGGTGCGGCTCACGGACGCGGGGCGGCTGCTCGCCGACCACGCGGCCCGGATCCTGTCCCAGGTCGAGCTGGCGCAGTCCGATCTGGAGGCCCAACGCGGCCAGGTGGCGGGGGAGTTGCGGATCTCCGCGTTCCCGACCGCCGCGCGCGGGCTGTTCCCCGTCGCGCTTGCCGAACTGCGCAAGGCCCATCCAGGGCTGCGGCTGCGCTCCTGCGAACTGGAGCCGGAGAACGGCGTCGCGGGGGTCGTCCGCGGCGATCTGGATCTCGCGGTCGTCCTGGACTGGTACAACAAGCCGATGCCGGTGCCGGACGGGCTGGTCAAGGCGCCCGTCCTGGACGACCCGGCCGATGTCGCCATGCCGGCCGGGCATCCGCTCGCGGGCCGGGACGAGGTGGATCTCGGGGAGTTCGCCGGGGACGAGTGGATCACCTGGGGCGAGGGCGAGTTCTGTCACGAGTGGCTGATGTTCACGCTGCGCTCGCGGGGAGTCGAGCCGATCGTCGGCCACCGGGCCGCCGAGACCCACACCCAACTCGGTCTGGTCGCCGCCGGGTTGGGCGTCTGCATCGCACCGCTGCTCGGTCGTCACCCGGTGCCCGAGGGGGTCGTCATGGTCCCGCTGAAGCAGCGGGTGCGCCGCCATGTGTACGTGGTCTGGCGGGCGGACGCGGACCGCCGTCCGTCGATCCGGGCGGCGGTCGAGGCCCTCAAGTCGGCCGGAGCCGCCGTGGGTTGATCAGTCCACAGCTTCAGCCCGCAGCTTCAGCCCAAAACTCAGGGGGTCACCCGTCGGCCAGCTTGCGGAAGTCCCAGGAGACGACCTTCTCCGGCCGCAGCCGCACCCACGCGTGGCGCCCGTCGTGCGGCATCGCGTCCAGGCCGAAGTTCTTGCGGGCGAACAGCGTCTCCACGGCGTCGAGTTCGGCGCACAGCTCACCGGTGCGCGGAGCCTCGCCCACGAACTCCACGGTGCCGGACAGCTCGACGCCCCGCAGCGACTCGTACTCCTCGCCCGTGTCGACCACGATCGCGACCCGCGGATCTCGGTTCAACTGTGTCCAGCGCTTGCTGCGCATGACCGAGTACAGCCACAGCGCGCTGCCGTCCCACAGGAACCACAGGGCGCTCACGTGCGGGGCGCCGTCGGCGGACACGGTGGCCACCCGGCAGGTGCGCTGCGTGGTGAGGAACGCGTCCAGCTCCCCCGGCGACATCATGATCTTCCGGCCCCGGCGCTGAGTGACGGTCATCCGGCCCCCTCATTCTTCTTCTCTTGTCACTGCTTCCCGTGTACTGCTTACCAGTACGACTTTTCTGACACTGTGTCAGAAAAGCGAGTATCCCGACACCAGGGGGAACCGTGCCGTCGTCCGAAGAGCTCCGGGACCTCCTCGACCCCGCCACCACCGTGCTGCTCACGGTGGAGTGCCAGCGGGGTGTCGTCGGCCCCGGTGCCGCACTGCCTCAACTCGCTGCCGCCGCAAGGGAGTCGGGCGCCCTCACCAACGTGGCCCGGCTGGTCGACGCCGCCCACGAGGGCGGGATCCAGGTCGTCCACGCCGTCGCGGAACGCCGCCCCGACGGCCGGGGCGCGAACCGCAACGCACGCCTCTTCCGCGCCACCGAACGCCTGCCCGTCCAGCAACTCACCGGCACCGACGCGACCCGTGTCGCGCCCCCGGTCGAGGTCGCCGAGCAGGACCTCGTAGTACGGCGGCTGCACGGGCTGTCGCCGATCCAGGGCACCGAGGTGGACGCCCTGCTGCGCAACCTCGGCTGCCGCACGCTGGTCGTGACCGGGGTCTCGGCCAACGTGGCGATCCCGAACGCCGTCTTCGACGCGGTCAACCGGGGCTACACGGCCGTCGTGCCCTCCGACGCCGTCGCGGGGGTGCCTGCCGACTACACCCCCGCGATGATCCGCCACACACTCGCGTTGGTCGCCACGGTCGCGACCACGGACGAGGTGCTGACGGCCCTTCGGCAGCCGGATGTCAGGCCAGCGTGATCGAGTCGCCACTGACGGTGATCTTCACCTCGGGCAGCGCCTGGGTCGCCGGACCGCTCTTGACGCTGCCGTCCTCGATCGAGAAGTTGCTGTTGTGGCACGGGCAGTTGATGACCCCGGACGCGATGCTCTTCACCGCGCAGCCCTGGTGGGTGCACACGGCCGAGAACGCCTTGTACGTGCCCGCCGTCGGCTGGGTGACGACCACCTTCTCGGAGTCGAAGATCTTGCCGCCGCCCTCGGGGATGTCGGCGGTCGTGGTCAGCGCCGCGCCGCCCGCGCTGTCCCCGCCGCCTGTGCCGCCGGTGCTCGCGGACTCACTGGCCCCCGTCGAGCCCGTGGAGCCGGTCGTCCCGCCGGTCGAGGCCGACGAACTGTCGGAGGAGTCGTCGGACCCTCCGCACGCGGTCAGCGCGACGGAGAGCCCCGCGGCTCCGGCGGCCGCCATGACGGTACGGCGGGCGGGCTTCGACGCGGAGTTGATCGATGCGCTGGTCATGCTGAGGATTCCCTTCCAAGGGGGTGCGTGGATCTGCCGAAAGGTACGGTCGGTGGGCGCCGCTTGTTCAGAGCCCCCGCCAAGTCCGGACAGTGTCGAGATATTGACCGGTTCGAGATCAGACCCGCGTAAGCCAGAGCTGTCGCGGAGCTGTCGGCCCCGGCCCATCCGGCCCCAGTACCCGGGTGATGCTCCAGGAAGTCACCGCCACCCGCTAGTCACGGCGTAGTGTGAGGGCGGCTCGCCGCCGGGGCTCGTCGAAGCCGACGACTCCGGAACATACGTCATGAAGTTGTCCACCAGACTCCTCTGACCTGCGCCGATTCGATCCAGGGTGCCTGTGACCAGCACACATGAGTCTTTCGGCGTCTTTCAGGGAGGTGCCGCGTCATGCGGTCGGTTCTCCCCAAGCGCTCCCCGGGGCCGCCGAGACTCCGCCCCAACCTGGCCCGGCTGGTCCTTCTCGACACCGGCATCCGTGCGCTCCGCACCGACTGGCCCGAGCGGTCCCGCTCGCGGCCCTCAGGCCCAACGGCACACACGGCGACGCCTGACTGTCTCCGGCCGCAGGGTCGCCGAACTCGCCGAGCAGGCCCCCGCCCCGGACGGAGAGGTACTGCGTCCCCTGACCGACCCGGTGAAGCCGGAACCCGGCCTGCTGATCCTGCGGGGCAGCCTCGCGCCCGACGGCGCCATCGTCAAGGTCGCCGGAGTCGGCACCGCCCGCAGGCAGTTCTCGGGGCCCGCCCGCGTCTTCACGGGGGAGGACGAGGCGATCACCGCACTGGGCGAGTCCGCCATCCGCCTGCGACGTTGGCGAACTCTCCGGCCTCAACCACGGACTGGTCGTCGGCCAGGTCATGCCGGAGGCGGCGGACGGCGGACCGCTTGCCGGTGTGCGTGACGGCGACCGGAAGCTCTCAGCCGATGCGGCTGTCGTACGTCTCGCGGTTGGCGAGCACATCGTCCATGTGCGCCTCGGCCCAGGCCTTGAGGCCGCGCATCGTTTCGTACAGGGACAGACCGAGATCGGTCAGCTCGTAGGAGACCGTGACAGGCACGGTCGGCGTCACGGTGCGGGTCACCAGGCCGTCGCGCTCCAGGGAGCGTAGCGTCTGGGTGAGCATCTTCTGGCTGACGCCCGCCAGCAGGCGCAGCAGCTCCGAATAGCGCATCGCCCGGGGCTCGCCGGCGCAGTCGGTACCTGGCTGATGCGGGCTGTCGCTGCCGAGCGCGGCCAGGATCAGCGTGACCCATTTGTCAGAGATCCGGTCGAGAAGCTTGCGACTGGGGCAGACCGCCAGGAAAGCGTCGTACTCCGCCTTGGCCTGTGCCCTCTGCTGGGCTGCCGTGATCGTTGCCATCGACCGCTCCTCTCACCTGCGGGTGCCTTACGCACTCCGAAGTGCCTACTTCCCGTCAGGAAGCTACATCCTGATGATGATGCAAGGCGCCGTCAGGCACCACCACCCAGTTCAACGCGAAAGGCCCAGTATGAGCACGCCCCCTGCCCTTCTTCCCGGCAGCACCTGGCCCCTGGGCGACCTGACCGTCACCCGGTTCGGCTACGGCGCCATGCAGCTCGCCGGCCCGTGGGTCATGGGCCCGCCCGCCGACCGCGACGGCGCACTCGCCGTTCTCCGTGAGGCCGTCGGCCTCGGCATCACCCACATCGACACCTCCGACGCCTACGGGCCGCGTTTCACCAACCAGCTGCTCCGTGAAGCGCTGCACCCGTACCCCGACGCGCTGCACATCGTGACGAAGGTCGGTGCGACCCGGGACCAGGAGGGAGGCTGGCCCCCGGCCCGGCGGCCCGAAGACCTGCGCCGGGCCGTCCATGAGAACCTGGAGCGCCTCGGCCTCGAGGCGCTGGACGTGGTCAATCTCCGCATCGGCGATGCCCAGGGCCCCCAGCCCGGCTCGCTCGTCGAGGCGTTCGAAACACTTGTCGAACTCCAGCGGCAGGGCCTGATCCGGCACCTCGGCGTGAGCAACGCGACGGCGGAACAGGTCGCCGAGGCGCAGGCGATAGCGCCGATCGTGTGTGTGCAGAACATGTACAACCTCGCCCACCGCCACGACGACGAGCTGATCGACGAGCTCGCCGAGCAGGGCATCGCCTATGTGCCCTTCTTCCCGCTCGGCGGCTTCACCCCGCTGCAGTCCTCGGCACTCACGGCCGTGGCCACCCGGCTCGACGCGACGCCGATGTCGGTCGCCCTGGCCTGGCTGCTGCAGCGCTCACCGAACATCCTGCTGATCCCCGGCACCTCGTCGGTGGCGCACCTGCGCGAGAACGTCGCGGGCGCGGGACTGTCGCTCTCCGACGAGGATCTCACCGAACTGGACAAGATCGGCCGCTGACGGCGGTAGCCGAGGGCTTCCCTTGTCGCGGGTGCGGGCCCTGGAATGTCTCCGACCGGGAGCAGGAACTGACAGCGCGCCCCTCACCGTGCTGCCGCCCGACTGGGCCGACCTGCCCGACACGTTCACCTCATCGCGTGCCACGCCCTACGATACGACCGATATGTCCATCCTTGCCCAGAGGTATTCCGGCTCCCTTGGACACCGCCCATGAACGCACAGCCCGTCAGCATCCCCTCCTTGAACGACATCGCGTCGGCAGCCAGACGGATCCGCAACGTAGTGCGCCGCACACCCGTGATATAGGCGGCGGCCGGGGAATTGGACGTGCCCATCCCCGTCATTTTGAAGCTGGAATTCCTCCAGCACACCGGCTCCTTCAAAGTCCGCGGCGCATCGAACAACCTCGCCCTCCTGCGTGCCGCGGAAGGCGGTGCCCCGACGGCCGGCGTCTGCTGCGCGTCGGGAGGCAACCACGGGGCCGCCGTGGCCTGGGCGGCGCGCGAAGCGGGCCTGCCCGCCACCGTGTTCGTGCCCGACTTCTCACCCAGGGCCAAGACCGACGTCATCGAATCTTTCGGCGCACGCCTGCACCGCGTCGAAGGCTTCTACGCCGACGCACTGGCAGCCAGCCAGGACCATGCCCGGCACGAGGGCGCCTTCCACATCGACGCCTACGACGCCCCGCAGACGGTGGCAGGGCAGGGCACGCTCGGCCTGGAACTCGCCGAGCAGGTACCGGAGGGGCAGCCCGTGCTGGTCGGGTGCGGTGGAGGAGGCCTGTACGCAGGGGTCGCCCTGGCGCTGGACGGACGCAACCGCGTGACCGCAGCTGAACCGTCCTCAGCGCCCTCGCTCACAGCAGCGCTGGAGGCAGGGAAACCGGTGGACGTGGAAGTCGGCGGGATCGCCTTGGACAGCCTGGGTGCCCGCCGGGCGGGCCGCATAGCCACCGCTGTCGGCCTCTCGCTCGGCATGAAGACCCTCACCGTCGCAGACGAGGACATCGCCGCCGCCCGCGCACTCCTCTGGCAGCGGCTACGCATCGTGGCCGAACCCGGCGGAGCCACCGCTCTCGCCGCGCTGCTCGCCCACCCCGAACACTTCCCGGACGGGGCCACCGTCGTCGTCTCAGGAGCCAACACAGCACCCTCGTCGAGTATTGGCCGTTGAGGAGCCGTTGCCGTACCGAGAGATTGAGAGCGGTAAGGGAGTGGGTGTGGCCTGCTTTCTGTCCGCGGCAGCTACCCGGTGACGGAGCGCCGCTTCGTGGAACTCGGCGGTCGCTCGGCCCACGTCGCCGACCGACTGGCCCTCGTCCTGGAGGCCGCACACGAGAACCAACAGACGCCGTGAGATGTCCCGGGCGAGCGTGTGCCGCGACTCCTGCACGGTCAACTGCCGGTTCATTTACCGCCGACAGGCGTCGTCCACCGGGTCGACCACCCGAAACGGGGAGAGAAGATGTAGCCGAGCATGCTGACCGTCACCTGTCTGCCGCACCTGCTGCGGCCGGACATGCTGCGAATCTGTCAGACCGCAACTCGGTCGCGGTATCCGTCAGCCAACTGCACCTGGGCAGTCGTCGGCCTGCGGTTACCGCCGGATCGAACCGTCCGGGGCTTCACCTACGCCGCCGAAGAAAGCTGGTCCAGCGCAACATCCAGGCCGGCGCAGCGAACTCCTCACCGGAGGCCCGAGCGCACGTACCGACAGAGAGCTTGCGCTTCTCGGAATTCACCAAAGAGGAGCAGTCACGTGAACAGTGGGCAGGTCCGCTTCTTGTCCGACTCCGGCGTCGGCTGGACGAACTGGACCTGCACCTTCGTCTCCTTCGACCCGCCACTCTGCACGTGAACTCCCAGCGCCGTGCAGACGATCTGGTCGATGCCGCGCGGCGTCACCTCATCGATGGTCAAGGGCACCACGAGCCGGATCATCACTGAGGTGGTGGTCACCACTACCCGCGTGATCTCGACCGGGGCGATCTCCGTGCGCAGCCCCGAGCCTCCCGGTCCGGTCAGCAGCAGCGACACCGCATCGGAGATCGTGCCCATCCGTCCGGTCCGGCGCAGCCGCGGCTCGAGATCGCCGTCGGCGCCGACGAAGTAGAGCGTCGCGCCGGGAGCGACACCTGTCGGCGGCTCGCCCGCCTCGACGACTCCTGAGGGCTGGATGCCGCAGCCCGTGAGCAGCACGGGCAGCAGCGCCCACCAGATCCGTCTCACGGCTCCTCCCGGTTGCGGGGCAGTGTCAGTACGAAGCACGCGCCGCCCTCGGCCGCCTGGCCGGCGGTGAGATCGCCTCCGTGCAGGCGGGCGTTCTGCAGGGCGATGGCGAGCCCGAGCCCGCTTCCGGGGGTGCGGGAGCGGGCGGCGTCGGCCTTGTAGAAGCGGTCGAAGACGTGCGGCAGAACGTCCGCGGGCAGCCCGGGGCCGGCGTCGGAGACGGTGACCGTGACGTGCCAGGCGTCGGCGGCGAGGTACACCCGCACCGGAGGGGCGCCGTGCCGCAGGGCGTTGCCGACGAGGTTCGCCATGACGACGTCGACCCGGCGCCGGTCCGCGCGCAGGTGGATCTGCTCGCGCGCCAGGACGTCGACATGACCGAGCCAGCCTCGCGCGCGCAGGCAGTCATGCACGGCGGCGGCCAGGTCGACGTCCTCCATCCGCAGCCGCGCGGTCCCGGCGTCGAAGCGGGAGACTCCATCAGGTCCTCGACGAGACGGACAAGCCGGTGGGTCTCGTCGATCGCCAGCTCGCGGATTCCTGTGCGTCGGGATCCGGTTGGTGGTCGGCCGTGGTCGCCAGCACCTCCACGACGGCCGTCAGGGTGCTCAACGGCGTGCGCAGTTCGTGGGAGACGTCGGCGGCGAACCTCTTGGCGTCCGCCTGCATGGGCGCCATCGTGTTCATCGACTTCTGCAAGGACTCGGCCATCTCGTTCACGGTCAGGCTCAACTGGGCCAGCTCGTCGGCGCCGATCCGGGGTGACCGTGCGTCGAGGTCGCCGTCGGCCAAGCGGCGTGCGGTGTCGCGCAGTTCGCGCACCGGCCGCAGCACGCTGCGCGCGGCGAGCAGGGCCGGCAGCGCCGCCAGCGGCAGGGCCAGCGCGGCGGTCCGGGCGGCGGAAGCGGTCAGGTCGTCGATCTGTCGCTCGATGCCGTCGAGGTCGCGCACGGCGTACACCTCGATACCCGACGGGGTGCGCGTTCCGTCCGGGGCGGTGATGAGGACGGGCATGCCGACCAGCAGCCGCGTTCCGCCGTCGGTCCTGATCCTCTGGGTGACCGGACGGCCGTCTGCGTTGACGGCGGAGCGGGCTTCGTCGGTCACGAGGCCGGCTGTGGGTCCGTCGGCCGACCGCAGGTCATGGTAGGTCACGAGGGTGTCCGGCCCGACGGCTGCACGCAGTCGGTCGAGTGCGTCCTGGTCCGGTGGATACGTCAGCTCCGGTGCGACCGCTTCGACCCGCCCGGTGACGGTCTCGGTGAACCGCTGCTCACTGGAGGTGACGAGTGCGTCGCTCGCCGACCGGGCGCCGGACCACGCGGCCCCGGCGGCCCCGACCATCGTCGCCAGTACGAACGCGACGAGCAGCCGGGGCCGCAGCCCACGCAGCCACTGCGGTTCTGTCATGCCGGTTCGTGAGCGATTGTATTGATCCCCGACGCCGGACTCCGCCCCCGGTCAATTCGCCGGCAACCGGGCCCAGTCGTAGTGCCGGTCACCCTTCAGCCCGTGCCCGGTGCGCATGCGCATCCAGGACTTTGTCGGAACCCTGGCGGCAAGCCGGGTTGCGGTGAAACGGCCGGCGGCGGTGGTGACGGTGTGGTCGGCCTTGACGGCCAGGTCGTAGTCGAAGCCGAGAGCACGGGCGGTGCGTCGCAGTTCCAGGCCGCCGTAGACCTCGTCGCCGGTGAACCATCGGGCGCGTATGCCCTGTTCGTGGGCACGGTGCAACATGGCAGCGGCGAGCTGCGGCTTGGTGGCGAAGATGATTTCGTCCGGCAGGCGTGTGAGCAGCGGCGTTCCTCGTCCTCGGCCCAGGCGGCGGGCAGGTACGGCTCCCGGTCGATCAGCGCGTGGCCGCGCGACGATGCGTAGGTGAGGTGGACAGCGACCTGGCACAGCCCCACCCCGCTCAGACTCCGGAGTACTGGCGAGCCGCGCCCACACAGTCCAGTCCGTGGAGGACTTCTCGTGTTCCGTCCCGTCGATGGCCAAAACCGTCTGTTCCTCGGCGAGTTCACCAGCAGTCCAGCGAGCCAGTCGGTCGCGGGCCGCATCGTGATCCCACGACCCACGGGAAAGAAAGTACTGAAGCCGGTGCGGGCCCGGATGCCCCAGCGCCTCGGCGAGCTCCAGTAACTGAGTGCCGCAGCTGGCCAACCTGAGCACGCTTGTTGGCCAGCGCGCGCCTGGGGCTATCCGGGGATGGTGCCGAGGTCGACGCCTGTCAGGTCACAGCTGGCGTCCCACAACCGCGCCGCTGCGGAGGTGTCGGTGAGGTGGTTCCACGCCCGTTCACGTTGGGGCTTGCCGCGCAGGCCGAAGACGCGCGGTCCATACAGCTGCCCTCCGCGCACGGTGGGGTCCAGCACCGCTCGGACCGCGGGCCATGCGCCGGCGTGCTTGCCCTGGACAAGGAGGGCGGCCGGTGCACCGCACAGCCGCGCACCAGCGGTCCGCACATGGACTGGCGGCCGTGACGGGGTCAGGGAGTCCAGCGCGCCGCCGGGATGGACCACCACGCTTGCCACCGTGCTGTCGACGGCGCGCAGGCGGCGGTCGAGTTCGAGGCCGAAGTACATCTGCGCCAGCTTGGAGCGTCCGTAGGTGAGCTTGGGCCGGTAGTCCTTTAGGGACTGCAGGTCGTCGAGGTCGAGCCGCTCGGACTTCGCCGCGAAGCTGCCCATGGTCACGATGCGGGCCGCAGGTGCGGCCGCCAGCAGCGGCATCAGCCAATGGGTCAGCGCGAAGTGCCCGAGGTGGTTCGTGCCGAACATGAGCTCGTGACCGTCCCCGGTCTCCCGGCGCGGCGGGGCGTCGAGCGCGACACCGGCGTTGTGGACCACCGCGTCGAGGTGTTCCACATCCAGTGATTCCACCGCTGTTCTGAGCGACGAGAAGTCGGCGAGGTCCAGCCGTACGGCCCGCACCCGCGCGCCAGGGACACGCGAGCGGATCGAGGCCGTGGCGACTTCGGCCTTCGCGGGATTCCGGCTGCCCAGTACGACAGTGGCTCCGGTCGCGGACAACTGCTCCGCGACGAAGTACCCGATGCCGGCGTTGCCGCCGGTGACCAGGAAGACGCTGCCATCGGCACGCGGCAGCCGTTGAACATCCCAGGGCGGGGTGGAGGACGTGGACGACATGACGGCGGGGCTCCCCTGCTGTTGAAGGCGACTGCGGCTGCCCTGCAGGACAGCTCGACACCCACGGTTCCAGCGGCCCCCGACACATCGCCTACGGATCACCGACAGCCTCGCCGGACAGCCGACATCCTGCCGACGCGATGCTGGCCCGTCGCATCAGCGATCAAGACTTACAGTTGCCGTGTCTGAGCGGGGGTGCCTTCCTCACCGTGGCAGGCATCCCGTAGCGGCAACGGCCCCCGTCAGTTCGCTGCCACGCCCGCGTCCTCTTCCCAAGCGGGGCAAAGGACTTGGGCGTGGCGGCGTTGTGCCGGCCGCCGAGGAGGCGGCCTCTGCCGCCGTCCGTGCGACGCCTGACGCACCCCGGGAGCGGCCCCTACCACCCTGCCGGTGCCCCGCCGACCCCCGGCCGGGGACTTCCCGCGCCCCTGGACCGTCACCGCCGCTCCGGACGCCGGCACAGGTCTGATCTCCTCGGTCCCTCAAGAGTCGTGCATCACCACGGCGATACCGCGGCGGCCGAGGAGTGGCGGCACCGGATGGCTGGGAGGACGCGATGGTGCCGTACGCGGTGTGGCGCGGACTGTGGTCGATCAAGCGCGACATCTACGCAACGAGCTCTCTGGACGGCCCGCACGACAGCCACCGACTGTCGACTCCTGCTTGCGAAGCTCGAACGGATGACTCGGACCGTGCCTGTACCCCGCTGGTGACCGTTGCAAAGAGGGCTTACCGGATCATCTGGTGAGAACCGTGACGACGGTGCCGTTCCGCACGATCGTCATCTTGCTCGGACCGGCTTCCCTCCACGGTTCGAAGAACGGTTCATCGACTACTAGGCCGTCGTACGACGGCGGCGACGGCAGTAGAGCACGATCCCGGCGAGTACCGCCACCGCGCTCAGAGCGGTCGGCACCAGGACGGCGGGCTTCCGGTACGGCGGGGCCGGAGACGCCTCCAGGGGGATGGCCGCGATGTCGTTGCCGGGGGTGCGGTCGAAAGGGTTGTGGACGCGGATGGTGCCTTTCGCACCAGGGACCCGCCGGTCGACGTGGAAGCGGAACTCGACCGTGGTCGTCCCGTCGGACCCTGGCCAGAACACGTCGCTGTTGAGATCGCAGACGAACGCTCCGCCCGGCTTCCCGGGGCGGTCGCACGCCCACTTCCCGTCCGTGTCCTCGAAGGTGAAGGGGATGGAAGTGACCGTGGTGCCCTCCGGCGGCACCACCTCGAAGCCACCCACGTCACCGCTCGGACTGCCGGGGCCGAGCCGCCGCACCCCGAGCTTCACGCTCACCGTGTCGCCCACCCGGCCCCGGACGGTCCCGGTGACCGGCTCGTAGTCCGCCTGCACGGTGGTGGTGACCCCGACCCTGCCGTGGCTGTCGTCGAAGTCCCGGTGCGCGGCGGTGCGGACCAGGGTGAGCGGTGCGCCCGTGCCGCGGGTCGCGTGTTGGGCGGGCCGGTGCGGGGCCGACGACCAGGTGTAGGTCACCTCGCCGGACAGGGTCTTCGGGGCGGTGACGGTGTACGCCAGCGGTGCGCTCGTGCGGTAGGCGGCGCCCGGGGCTGCCACCGCACGGAACGTGCACCAGGCGGAGGTGGGTGACGGGCCGGCGTAGAAGCAGTTGCTGTAACGGGTGGTCAGTGTGAGGCCCTCGGAGACGTTGACCTGCAGGGCCACGCCATGCGCTGCCGGGAAGCGGGTGTTGTTGGCGAGTCGCGGAGTCACCTGCGCGGGCTTCCCCGGTGCCAGTCCGCTCACGCCCTCCTCCTTCCCGGGCGCCGACAAGGTGGGACCGCCGACTGCCATCCGGGTGGTGCCGGTGATCATGGGCGCGTTGTCGGCGGTCGCCGTGTAGGTCACCGTGCCGCTGTCTCCTGGCTCGACGCCGTCCACGCCGAGGAGGACCAGCGGGTCGTAGCTCTCGCCGTCGCCGTTCTGGAGGTCGCCGTACTCGCAGGTGTAGACCGGGCCCTCGGCCTTGCACATGCGGTTGTCGCCGAGCCGGGCGACGCCCTTCAGGCCGGACGCGTCCACGACCACCCGCACATTGCGGGCCGGGGTGCCGTCCTTGTCCGGCTCGACGAAGACGGGTACGTGGAAGCCGTTGTTCGAGGCTTCGGCTCCCTCGTCCGCGTTGTACATGACGAAGGTCTTCTCGGTCTCGAAGCGCATCACGACGCGGTCCGTGCCGTCGGCGGCGGCGGGTGTCACGGCCGTCGCGAACACCGCTGCAAGGGATGCCAGGAGTCCTGGTATTCGTCTCCGTGAAGGCATCCCGGCACTATGCCACTCGTGGTTCAGTCCGCTACGACCAGCCTTGCCGAAAGCGGAGGAGAGGTGGTTGCGGACCGTGGGCTCCGACACGTGCAGCCGCGCCGCGATGTCGGGGGACGAGTTCTTCCGTGTACGGGCCGGCCGATCTCAGATCTGGGCGCCGACGCCCGACAGGGTGGTGCCTTCGACCACGTCGCGGAGCTGTGACCGGGCGGTGATGCCCAGTTTGGGGAACACCCGGTAGAGGTGGGAACCGACCGTGCGCGGGGAGAGGAAGAGTTTTTCCCCGATCTCACGGTTCGTCAGACCGCGGGCGGCGAGCTGGACGATCTGCTGCTGCTGGGGGCTGAGTTCGGTGAAGGCACTCAGCACCACGCTGCTGGCGGCCTCGATGCCGGCGGCTCGCAGTTCTGCTTTCGCCCGTTCGATCCATGGCCGCGCGCCGAGCCGTTGGAAGGTGTCCAGTGCCGCGGTCAGCAGCGGTCGGGCCTCGGCGATACGACGTTGCCTCCGGAGCCACTCACCGTAGTCCAGCCGTGTCTGTGCCCGCTCGAACGGCCATTGCTCGCCCGCGTCGTCCGCCAGTGCGGACTGGAAGTACGGTTCCGCGTGCTCCGGTTCGGCGAGCAGGGCGCGGCCTCGGTCGAGCAATGCGGTGATCCGTGCCGAGGCGCCCGTACCCAGACGCCGCGCAGACCGCTCCAGCAGTTCGGCGGCCTCCCCCAGCCTTCCTCGGCGGACGGCCGCCGCGGCGAGTTCGGCCAGGACGGTGTAGGAGACGTGATAGTGGACCGGATCGCCGTCGTCGGTGAAGGCGGAGCGGAACTGCGCGTACGCGGTGTCGTAGTCGCCCTCGGCCACTGCCGCCAGGCCGATGGCGCGACGTGCGAAGACCGCGACGGAGCGGCTTTCCAGCGGGTCGACGAGGACCAGCGCCTGCTCGGCCCGGCGTCGCGCGTCGGCCGCCTCGCCCAGCAGCGCAAGCACCGTCGCGTCGAGCGCACGCGCACACGCCTCGGCATGGTCCAGCCCGGCCGCTGACCCCACCGCCGAGATCTCGGCGGCCACCGAGCGGGCCTCGGCCCACCGGCCCTGCTCCAGATAGGCCCAGCCGACGGCGCATCCCAGGCCGTCCGGCAGCGAGCCATGGGCCTGCCACCGGTCGGACGCTTCGTCGAAGGTCCTGGCGGCGAGGGCGGTCTGGTCCAGGATCCAGGCCACGATGGCGAGCGCGGTCAGAGTACCGGCGTCGTCCTTGGCCTCGGCGATGAGTCCGGGCAGCGCCGGGGCGAGGGCGGCTCCCGCGCCGTTGGGGTCGGAGACGGCCAGTACCCAGACGCGCAGGGCGCCCCTGGCGGTCGAGTCCGGCATGGCGGTGAGCAGGTTCTCGATCTGTTGTTGCTGGGACTCCTCGCCCGAGTAGTAGCGGACCACCGCGGCCGCGGCGAGCGCATCCAGCACGCGGGGCGAGTGGGCAACCGCCGCCTCGTCGGCGATGCGTGTCAGCAGGGCGAAGGCCGCCGCATGGTGCCGGCGCAGGGCCATGAGCTGCCCGGCGGCCAGCGAGGCCCTGCTGATCAGTGCCGGGTCGTCACTGCGCCCCCGGACCTCGGCGGCCAGATGTTCCACCGGTGAAGACGGCCATGACGGCGGACGTACCGCAAGTCCCGCCCCGAGGCGTCCTTCGCGGAACTGCGCTCCGCCATCATGGCCGACGCATTGTTCGGCGCGGGCAGCCACGCCCTGGCCGGTGCGCACGCCGCCCACCCGAAGTCCGCCACCTACGCCTACGAGTTCGCCTGGCGCTCCCAGGCACTGGACGGAGAGCTCGGCGCCACCCACGCGGTCGAGCTGCCCTTCGTCTTCGACCTCGCGGACCGGCCCGAGCTCAACGGCCCGAGCGCCCTGCTCGGCCCCGACAAGCCCCCCGCGGACCTCGCCACCCGCGTCCACGAGACCTGGATCCGGTTCGCCCGCACCGGCGACCCCGGCTGGGACCCGTACGACACCGAGCGCCGCGCCACCATGCGCATCGACGCCGAATGGACCCAGGTCGACGACCCCCGCAGCCAGGAACGACAGGCCTGGAGCTGACCCCGCACATGTGTTTCGCCTGCGAACCCCTTTCAAGGAACACCATGACCAGAACCGTCATCACCACCGAGAACGCACCCTCCCTGCCGGCCCCGCTGTCCCAGGGCATCCGCAAGGGCCCCGTTCTGCAGGTCTCCGGGCAGCTCCCCTTCGACCCGGACACCGGCGAGGTCGTCGGCACCACGGTCGCCGAGCAGACCGCGCAGGTCCTGCGCAACGTCACCGCCGTCCTCAAGGCGGCCGGCGCGGGCCTGGAGGACGTCGTGATGCTGCGCGTATACCTCACCGACCCGGCCCACATGGCCGAGATGAACGAGGTGTACGCGGCGGCCGTCGGCGAGCCCTTCCCCGCCCGCACCACCGTCTACATGCAGCTTCCGCCGGGACTGCTCGTCGAGATCGACGCCCTGGCCATGCTGGACGACTGATCACGATGCCCGGTCGTCTGACAAGAGCGTGCACCAACCTGAGGGTTCCGCCGGCGCACCTGCTCGACGCCCTGTGCGCCCTGGTCGGACGACCGGCACCTCCCCACGAGCCTCATCCCGTACGCCGTATCCACGAGCGTGTGCTCCAGGCCGTGGGGTCGGTGCCGCCGGGAGCTGGAGCCGGGCGACGTGTGCGCGGCCACGTACGTGCGCGCAGGCCTGTTGAACGCCGAAGTCCCGGCCCCCTCGGACACAGCCGTCCTCTGCATCCGGCGTACGGTCGACGACCTCGGACCGGCCGACCTGTGCGAACTGGCCCGCGCCACCGCCCTCAACCGGGACGATCTCTCGTGGGGCGCCGCCGCGGTCCTGGCGCAGAAAGATCCCGGCGCCGCAGACCTCCTGGACGAACTCGCCGCGCACACCCTCGCGCAGGAGATCGCCGAACGGTCCCCGTGCCACTGGGGCCGAGACCACACCGAGGCGGTACGAGCCGCGCTGTACCGGAGCCTGGCCGACCTCGCGGATGCCCTCCTGGAGGTGTCGGAGTCAACCCCGACACCCCTGGACTGGACCGTCCACGACAACGGCGGAAGGTATACCGCCACCGCGGCGGGCGACGGGGTGACATACGACGTACTGGTCCACACAGCGCAGCACGCTCCCACGGCTGCGGCACCCGTCTGGCACCACCCGTCACTGCCCGCCGTACCCACCGGCTGGCAGTGGCGGATCACGAGCGCACCGGCCGGCCGTGCCTCTCAGAGCTACGCGCCCTTCCCCTCCGCACTCGCGGCTCGGCACACCGCCGAGTGCGCAATCACCGCACTCACCGCCGGCAGATGCGGCCTGTGAGGCACCGCAGCGTGGCCGGGAGCTAGTGAGCAAGCGCATTCTGCTGGCTGTGGACGACGTTCAGCACTTCGACCGGGACTCGCTCGATGTGTTCAGCTTCGTGATGCGCCGGTTCACGGCACAGGGCGTGCCGTTGCTGCTGGCGGCACGCGGG
This sequence comes from Streptomyces sp. T028, assembly GCF_048159505.1. Classification (NCBI taxonomy): domain Bacteria; kingdom Bacillati; phylum Actinomycetota; class Actinomycetes; order Kitasatosporales; family Streptomycetaceae; genus Streptomyces; species Streptomyces sp. T028. Next base: position 36,879 of record NZ_JBLRVZ010000042.1, on the reverse strand, counting down.
CAGACGCCCCCGACGGAATACCGGCAGACGTGCACACCCTGCTGTTGGGGCCGCAGAGCGAACAGGCCCCGGCCCGCATGATCGCCGCTTTCCTCAAGCGGACGCGCCAAGCCGTGCCCCTCGGTACGGAGCACCGTCACCTCGACCTCGACCGTCTCGTCTCGCGCCTCGTCCATGACGCCGGATGACGGCCAAGGCTCTGTGCCGTGTCTGCCCCGTGCTGGAGAAGCGCCGGCAGTGGGCGCCGGATGTATCGGGCCGGCGCTAGGCCGTGTTTTAGGTAGCGGGTGAGTCTTGGGCGGATAGTTCTCCCGCCAGTTCCATACAGCGCAGGCGGGCTGGGGAGAAGTCGTAGGGCATCTTGCCGGTGGCTTCGAACACGCTCATGGAGTCAGCCTCCCGGCTGCCAGAGCCGAAGTCGGCCTCGCCCTGGCCGTCATCGGCGGTGGCAGGGTGCAAAGTGTCCCAGGCGTCGAAGAGGGCATCGTCGTCCTTGCCCAGGCCGGACTCCTCGATGACGGCCTGCAGGGCGCGTTCGAAGGCGTGCCGCTCGGCGGCCACTTGAGCCACCCGTGGATCATCGACGGCGACACTGTCATCGAGTGCCTCCTCGGCGTCATCGATGCGGTCGGAATCCTCCCGCAGAGTGGGATGCGTGGCCAGGACGACGAAGCGGGTGGCCTGGACGGCCGCGCCGAGCGGGCCGAAGATCCGCTCAGTGACCAGCAGACTGTCCAGGTCCGCCTGACGCAGGGAGCCCTCGGGCAGGCTCTTGAGGCGTTCGGTGACGAAGTCGGAGAGCAGGCCCATCCGGCTGCCTTCGGTGCGCATCCGCTGCACGGCGGTCCGTTGCCGCCGCAATTCCGCCTCCTGTTCGGCGAGGGTTTCCTCCAACCGCTCCAGGATGCCCGCGATACCGTCTCCGCTGTCCGCACCGGCGGAAGCCGTGCCGGTGGTAAAGGCGTCCCGGATGTCGTCCAGGGCGATCCCGGCGTCGGCCATCTTGCGAATCCACAGCAAGCGGATCATGTCCTCGTACCCGTAGCGGCGGCGGTCATCGCCGCCCCGCTCAGGCTCGGGGAGCAGGCCGATCTCGTGGTAATGGCGAATCGCCCGTGGCGTGCTGCCGACGAAGGCCGCCGCGTCACCGATCTTGACCTGACGGGGTGGCATGAAGGACGAATGCATGAGCAGGGACCTTTCCTCAAGGCATCGGGATGTCAGTCCACCGGACCACATGCCGCTACGGAAGGTGCAACCCCATACACACCGCGCCGCGCCAATGCCAGGAAATGCACCCTTCCTCCGTAGTGACCGCAGGTCGTGTCCCCGGTCGTGCAACACCGTTGCGTTAAGGCCGCGGGTGGTTCTGTCAAGTTGGCGAACAGCAGGGCGGGACCTCGGGTAGGTCCCTTGGTGTCGAGCCAGGGACGAACGAACCGGAGGTCCCGTTGTTACCGAAGGCTGCCGGCGTCCTGTGTCCAGCGAGAGCTCCGGACCTGTACGCACCCGGCCATATCGGCGAGTTGACCCAGATCATCGATCCCAGCCTCGTTGATGCGGTCATCGAGGAGACCGCTGCGCGGGAACAGCGGCTACGTCTGCTGCCGGCGCCTCGCGGACCGTCCTCGGCCTCGAGCAGGAGATCTACGCCCTGCTGACCGTCTACCAGGCATTGATCAGGACGGCCGACGACCTCACCACCGTGCACCCGCAACTGTCCGCGCAGCGCGTGAGCTTCACCGTCGTGCTACAGGCCGCCGCCGACCAGATCGTGGCCGCAGCAGGCATCGCACCGACCGAGCCGGTAACGCTGGTGGGCGCGATCGGCCGCGCCGCCCTGGCGAACCTGATCCCGCAACAACGGCGGTGGCGCCTGAATTCACGGATGCTGAAGAGGTACAGCAAGTATCCCTTCAACCAGACCCGCCACCCGCGAACGGCACAGAAATACACCATTCATACCGAAGTGATCACTGACGTATGGGCCCCTTGACAACAACGCCGCTCGCCAAAAGCAACGGTGTTGCACGTGGCGGGACACCATCGTGACCGCAGGGCCGTCCTTTGCTGCTGTGGCATCCGCACGACGGCAGGCTGAGGGTTCACAGCCACTGATGAATCGCCGCGACCTGAACCGTCGCCTCGAACCGAACCGCAAGTTTGTCGAACCGGGTCGCCACGGCCCGGTGCTGCTTGAGACGGCTGATCCCGCATTCGACCGCGTGCCGGGCCTTGTAGTCCTCGTGGTCGAAGAAGGGCGGACGGCCACCGCCACGTCCGCGGCGCCTGCGGACCTGATCGGCCGGCTCAGGAATCGTGCACCTGATGCCACGTCTGCGCAGGTAGGCGCGATTAGCGCGTGAAGAGTACGCCTTATCGCCTCGCACCCGCAGCGGGCGGCTTCTCGGCCGACCGACACCAGGCCAGGGTACCCCGATCGCGTTCAGGACCGGCTCGAACTGCGGACTGTCGCCGCGCTGCCCGGCGGTGATCAGCAGCGACAACGGCTTCTGGCCCTGCTCACACGCCAGATGAATCTTCGTGGTGAACCCGCCTCGCGACCTGCCCAGTCCATGGTCTTCAAGTTCGGTGCTGACTCCGCCTGGCGGTTCCGGTTCCTTCTGCACAGCACTGCGGCGGTGGGCACCGGCAGCATGCTGGTGTGCCCGGCAGATGGTGGAGTCGACATTGACCTCCCAGAAGATCAGCCCGGCCGCATCAGCTCTCGCCTGCAACAACGTCAGCAGTCGGGCCCACACACCCCGACGCTGCCATCTCCGGAACAGTCCATACACCGTCTGCCACCGTCACATCTTGATCATCATCATGCAGAGCGTGCACAGGAAGCCGAACCTAAAACACGGCCTAGCCCACGAGTGTCTGGGTGCCGAGGGTGGTGATCAGTGCGAGGTGCTCGGCGTCTTCGGTGCCGGGCTCGGCGGTGTAGACCATGATGCGCAGGTCGCTGCCGGCCACGGTGAGGATGTCGCAGTCGAGGACGAGGGCGCCGACCTGCGGGTGGTCGATCGTCTTGCGGGCGGCCTCGTGGTGGCCGGCGACGCCGGTGTCCCACAGCTCCGCGAACAAGTCGCTTTCTACGAGCAGTTCGGCGATCAGGCGCCCCAGCCGCCGGTCGGCCGGGTAGCGGGCGGTGGCTGTTCGCAGGTCGGCGACCAGTGCGGTCAGGAACGCGGCGAAGGCACCATCATCAACGTGGCCGGCATGATCGCCTTCAGCGGCCCCGCCCCGCACGCCCAGATGCCCCGCCGCGCCGTCTACGGCGGCAGCCTCGCCTACCTCGTCGCCTTCTCCCAGACCCTCAGCGCCGAGCTCGAGGGCACCGGCGTCAACGTGCAGGTCCTCGTCCCGGGCGTGGTGGCCACCGAGTTCCACGAGCGCCAGGGCCTCGACATGAGCAGGGTGCCCCGCATGACGGCCGACGACGTCGTCACCGCCAGCCTGCGCGGCCTGGAACTGGGCGAGACCGTCTCCGCCCCGGGCCTGGAGGACGCCGGCCTCCTCGACGCCGTCTTCCAGGCCGACCTCGCCGCATTCGGAGCGCAGAGCACCGAACTGGCCACGCGCTACCGCGCCGCCTGAACCGACACGGCCGTCGGCCCGGCGCCCCGGCACCCGGCCGACGGCCACATCCTGCGGTGCCGTGACCCGGATTCCGGGACCCGTCCCCCATTGAAACCGTTCAATCACGCCGCAGACCCAACAGGAAACACTTGCACGGTAATTGACCCTAAACTCGCCCGGCTTTAGGTTACCCACGGCTCTCCCGTTTGAATCGATTCAACCTTCCGTGTGAGTGAGGAGTCGTAGTGATCAGCAGGAGGAACGTTCTCGCAGGAGCAGCAGCCACCGTAGCGGCGGTGACCCTCGACGGCGTACCGGCGACGGCCGCACCGGTGTCCGCGTCGGCGCGCAGTGGGGTGCGGGTCGCGGAGCCCACCGTCGAGTACGTTCGACATCCGCTGGGGCTCGACACGCAACGGCCCCGGCTGAGCTGGCCGTTGGTCTCCGAGGGGACCGGTGTGCGGCAGAGCGCGTATCAGGTCCGGGTCGCCACCACGGCGGCAGGGCTGACCCGGCCGGACATCTGGGACAGCGGGAAGGTCGCGTCCGGCGAGTCGGTGCTCGTGCCGTACGGCGGGCCCGAACTCGCCCCGCGGACCCGCTACTTCTGGTCCGTGCGGGTGTGGGACGGGAACGGGCGGGTCTCCGGGTGGAGCGCGGCCTCGTGGTGGGAGACCGGGCTCATGGACGCCGGGCAGTGGACCGCCGACTGGATCTCCGCTCCGGCGAGTCTCACGGACGCGCCCTCGTTCGAGGGCAGTTCCTGGATCTGGTTCCCCGAGGGGGACGCGACCAGCAGCGTTCCGGCAGCCACCCGCTGGTTCCGCCGCACCGTGGACCTGCCCGCCGGGATCACGGCGGCGACGCTCGCCCTCACCGTGGACAACGTGTACGCCGTCACCGTCAACGGCGTCGAGGTGGCCCGCACCGACCTGGAGAACGACAACGAGAACTGGCGCCGCCCCGCCGTGATCGACGTACTGGACTGGATACGCTCCGGGGACAACGTTGTCGCCCTCTCCGCCACCAACGCGACACAGGGCCCGGCGGGCGTCATCGCCGTCCTCGTGGTCCGCACCGCCGACGGCGAACAGCGGATCGTCACCGACGGCTCCTGGAAGACGACGAACCAGGAGCCCCCGGCCGGGTGGCGCGGGCCCGGCTTCGACGACGGGGCCTGGCCCGCGGCGAAGGTGGCGGCCGCGTGGGGCGGCGGCCCGTGGGGCAGGGTCGTCCCGGTGTCGTACGCCGCCACCCAGCTGCGGCACGAGTTCCGGCTCCCGCGCCGGAAGATCTCCCGCGCGCGCCTGTACGCCACGGCGCTCGGCCTGTACGAACCCCACCTCAACGGCAGCCGCGTGGGCCGCGACCAGCTCGCCCCCGGTTGGACCGACTACCGCACCCTCGTCCAGTACCAGACGTACGACGTCACCGCCCTGCTGCGGCTCGGCGCCAACGCCGTCGGGGCGTATCTGGCACCCGGCTGGTACGCGGGCAACGTCGGCCCGTTCGGGCCCGGTCAGTACGGTCGGACCCCGGCGCTGCTGGCCCAGTTGGAGGTGGAGTACGCGGACGGCACGAGCGAGCGCATCACCTCGGGCACCGACTGGCGGGCCGCGTCCGGGCCGATCGTCGCCGCCGACCTCCTCAACGGCGAGACGTACGACGCCCGCAAGGAGACCCCCGGCTGGACCTCACCCGGCTTCGACGACGGGAGCTGGCCCGGCGTACGCGCCGCGGGCGACGTCGGCCCGGACCACATCGTCGCGCAGGTGGACGGCCCGGTCCGGGTGGAGCAGGAGCTGACGCCGAAGACGGTGACCCAGCCCAGGCCCGGCGTCCACGTGTTCGACCTCGGCCAGAACATGGTCGGCTCGGTACGGCTGCGGGTGTCGGGCGAGGCGGGGACGACCGTCCGGCTCAGACACGCCGAGGTGCTCAACCCCGACGGCACCGTCTACACCGCGAACCTGCGGAGCGCGGCGGCGACGGACACGTACACCCTCAAGGGGCACGGCGAGGAGGTCTACGAGCCGCGCTTCACCTTCCACGGGTTCCGCTACGTCGAGGTGACCGGCTTCCCCGGCACACGCGCCCCCTCGGCGAAGGCCGTCACCGGGCGGGTCATGCACACGTCCGCCCCGTTCACCCTCGACTTCGAGACCGACGTACCGTTGCTCAACCAGCTGCACCACAACATCACCTGGGGGCAGCGCGGCAACTTCCTCTCCATACCGACCGACACGCCCGCGCGCGACGAGCGCCTCGGCTGGGCCGGAGACATCAACGTCTTCGCACCCACCGCCGCCCGCACCATGGAGTCGGCCCGCTTCCTCTCCAAGTGGCTCGTCGACATGCGGGACTCCCAGACCGCGGCGGGCTCGTTCACGGACACGGCCCCGGTGCTCGGCAACGTCGGCAACGGCGCCGCCGGCTGGGGTGACGCGGGTGTCACCGTCCCCTGGGCGCTCTACCAGGCGTACGGCGACCGGCGGGTCTTTGAGGACGCCTGGCCGTCCGTGCAGGCTTGGCTGGCCTACCTGGAGAAGGGCAGCAAGAGTCTGCTGCGCCCCGCCGAGGGGTACGGCGACTGGCTGAACGTCGCCGACGACACCCCCAAGGACGTCATCGCCACCGCGTACTTCGCACACAGCACCGACCTCGCGGCCCGGATGGCGGAGGTGCTCGGCAAGGACGCCGCCCCGTACCGCGATCTCTTCGCACGGATCCGCACGGCCTTCCAGAACGCCTACGTCACCTCCGACGCCAAGGTGAAGGGCGACACACAGACCGCATACGTCCTCGCGCTGTCCATGAACCTGCTGCCGGACGCTTTACGGAAGCCCGCGGCCGACCGGCTCGTCGCCCTGATCGAGGCCAGGGACTGGCATCTGTCGACGGGCTTCCTCGGCACACCGCGGCTGCTGCCCGTCCTGACCGACACCGGACACACCGACGTGGCCTACCGTCTGCTGCAGCAGCGCTCCTACCCCAGCTGGGGCTACCAGATCGACCGGGGCGCCACCACGATGTGGGAACGCTGGGACTCCATCCGGCCCGACGGCAGCTTCCAGGACGCGGGCATGAACTCCTTCAACCACTACGCCTACGGCTCGGTGGGGGAATGGATGTACACGAACATCGCCGGCATCTCCCCGGGTCGGCCCGGCTACCGCGAGATCGTCGTCCGCCCCCGTCCGGGCGGAACCGTCACCTCCGCGCGCACTTCCTTCACCTCGGTGTACGGCCCGGTCGCCACCCGGTGGCGGCAGAAGGCCGGCCACTTCAGCCTGACCTGCACGGTGCCGCCCAACACGACCGCCGAGGTGTGGATCCCCGCGTCCGGAGCGCAGGCCGTCAGCCGCACCCACGGGACGTTCCTGCGCCAGGAGGACGGCTGCGCGGTGTACCAAGTCGGCTCCGGTACACATCAGTTCACCGCACAACGGCGCTCCCGGTTCACGTGACGACCTGGGAGCCGTGATCACTGGCAGGGGCGGCAGGAGTCGAACCTGCGGCATCCGGTTTTGGAGACCGGCGCTCTGGCCTCTGAGCTACGCCCCTTCGACGGGTGACAGCTTGGCATGACCAACACGTCCGTCTCCAAGGGATTTTCGATCCCGACCAAGGTGCCGCGCACGCGCTCCGCTACCGCAGGGCGGGCGCAGACGGCGACGCCCGCTTCATCGCCATGGCCCACTTCGCCCTCGGCGGCGGCCTCGGACACTCCTCACCGGCTGTCACGCTCGGTTACTATGCTCACTTCATGCCGGAGGCCGGGAGCAAGGCGCGTGCTGCGCTCGATGGACTGCTGGGGAACCAGGGAGATCGGCCTGCCGGTCGAAACCCCCAGCGTCTCCCCGGGGCTGATTCCGGCCGGCTCCCCGGTGTATGCGTGCCTCAAGTTGATTGTGGATTGTAAGGCTAGAGGGTCAGGGAGCCTGGGAAAGTGCTCAAGGAAGTCACCGCCACCCGCTACATCACGGCGTTGCGTGAGGGCGGCTCGCTGCCGGGGCTCGTCGAAGCCGACGACTTCGGAACATACGTCATGAAGTTCACCGGCGCCGGACAGGGGCGCAAGACGCTCGTCGCGGAGGTCGTCTGCGGCGAACTCGCCCGCCGGCTCGGCTTCCGGATGCCCCGCCTGGTGGCCATCGGCCTCGACCCCGTGCTGGGCCTCGGCGAACCCGACCCGCAGGTGCAGGAGCTGCTCAGGGCCAGCGGCGGCACCAACCTCGGCATGGACTTCCTCTCCGGCGCCCTCGGCTACGACCCGCTCGCCTTCCCGGTGAGCCCCGAGGAGGCCGGCGAGATCGTCTGGTTCGACGCGCTCGTGAACAACGTCGACCGCTCCTGGCGCAACCCCAACCTGCTGCGCTGGCAGGGCGACCTGTGGCTCATCGACCACGGCGCCACCATGATCTGGCATCACAACTGGCCCGGCGCCGAGACCTCCGCGGCCCGCCCCTACGACGCCTCCGACCACGCCCTGGGCTCCTTCGCCCCGGACATCGCCCGCGCGGCCGAACGGCTCGCCCCGCTGGTCACCGCCGATCTGCTCGCCGAGGTCACCGCCGAGATCCCCGACGTCTGGCTCACGGACGAACCCGGCTTCGGCACCCCGGACGACCTGCGGCGGGCCTACGCCCGGCCGCTGCTCGCCCGGGCGGCCGTCATCGCCGACCGCATCACCGGCATCGAGGAGGGCAAGTGAGCGAGACGTACATCCACATGGCCGGCCATCTCACCGAGCGCCACATCACCCGGACCGGCCAGGGCGGCGACCGGGACGTCTTCGAGTACGCCCTGCTGCGCGTCGTACCGAGGGTCGAGCGCGGCGAGTGCATCAACGCGGGCGTACTCGTCTACTGCCGGGCGCAGGGCTACGTCGGCGCCCGCACCCATCTCGACGAGGCGCGGCTGCTCGCCCTGGACCCGGACGCCGACGTGGCCGGGATCAGGGCGGCGCTGGCGGCCGTCGAGGGGGTGTGCGGCGGTGGCGCCGGGGCCGGTCGGGCCGCGGGCGACGATGCCGGGCGCCGGTTCCGCTGGCTGGTCGCGCCGCGCTCCGCGATGGTGCAGCCGGGGCCGGTGCACACCGGGCTCACCCTGGATCCGGTGGCCGAGACGGGGCGGTTGCTGGAACTCCTGGTGAGGTAATGGATCACACCGGCGCCGTGTGGCGTTGACACCGGGTGCCAGGGCTTCTAGCGTCACGTCTACCGAAGGTACTAAGCGGTCGCTCACCACTCGGGCGGCCGGCCCTCACCGGCCGCAGTCAGGCCTCATCACTCCGGCCTTCTCAAGGGCTCGGGCTTTCTCAAGGGCGAGGAGAAACAGCAATGTCCACCACTGAGCAGCGGGTCGCCGTAGTCACCGGCGCGGCGCGCGGCATCGGAGCCGCCACCGCCGTACGGCTGGCCGCCGAGGGCCGCGCGGTCGCCGTGATCGACCTCGACGAGGCCGCCTGCAAGGACACCGTGGAGAAGATCACCGCGGCCGGCGGCAAGGCCGTCGCGATCGGTGCCGACGTCTCCGACGAGGCCCAGGTCGAGGCGGCGATCGCCCGTGTCGTCGCGGAACTCGGCGCCCCGACGATCCTCGTCAACAACGCGGGCGTGCTCCGCGACAACCTGCTGTTCAAGATGAGCGCCTCCGACTGGGACACCGTCCTGAACGTGCACCTGCGCGGCTCGTTCCTGATGACCAAGGCCGTTCAGAAGCACATGGTCGACGCGGGCTTCGGCCGTGTCGTCAACCTGTCCTCGTCCTCGGCGCTCGGCAACCGCGGCCAGGCCAACTACTCCGCCGCCAAGGCCGGTCTGCAGGGCTTCACCAAGACCCTCGCCATCGAGCTCGGCAAGTTCGGCATCACCGCCAACGCCGTCGCCCCCGGCTTCATCGCCACCGACATGACCGCCGCGACCGCCGCCCGGGTCGGCATGGGCTTCGAGGAGTTCAAGGCCGCCGCCGCCACCCAGATCCCCGTGGCCCGCGTCGGCGAGCCCGGCGACATCGCCAACGCGATCGCCTTCTTCACGAACGAGGCCGCCGGCTTCGTCTCCGGCCAGGTGCTGTACGTCGCCGGCGGACCGCTCGACTAGGGACCAGGAACCATGACCGTGGAACTCTCCGGCAAGGTCGCGCTGATCACGGGCGCGAGCCGAGGCATCGGCTACGGCGTCGCCGAGGCCCTCGTCGCCCGCGGCGACCGGGTCTGCATCACCGGGCGCAACGAGGACGCGCTGAAGGAGGCCGTCGAGCAGCTCGGCGCCGACCGGGTCATCGGCGTGGCCGGCAAGGCGCACGACCTCGACCACCAGACGGCCGCCGTCGAGGCCACGATGGAGGCCTTCGGCCGCGTCGACTACCTCGTCAACAACGCGGGCACCAACCCGGTGTTCGGGCCGATCGCCGATCTCGACCTCGACGTGGCGCGCAAGGTCTTCGAGACCAACGTCGTCTCCGCCCTCGGCTTCGCCCAGAAGACCTGGCACGCCTGGCAGAAGGACAACGGCGGCGCGATCGTCAACATCGCCTCCCTCGCGGGCCTGTCCGCCTCGCCCTTCATCGGCGCGTACGGCATCAGCAAGGCCGCGATGATCAACCTGACCCAGCAGCTGGCGCACGAGTTCGCGCCCCGCGTACGGGTCAACGCGATCGCCCCGGCCGTCGTGAAGACCAAGTTCGCCCAGGCCCTGTACGAGGGCCGGGAGGCGGAGGCGGCCGCCGGCTACCCGCTGGGCCGGCTCGGCGTGCCCTCCGACATCGGCGGCACCGCCGCCTTCCTCACCTCCGAGCAGTCGGACTGGATCACCGGTCAGACGCTCGTCGTCGACGGCGGCATCCTGCTCAACGCCGGTGTGGGCTGAGTCTCATCCGGACACCGCTACGGGCGCCGGTTCCTTGACGGAACCGGCGCCCGTGTCGACTCCGGACATCGCAGACGCACATGACAACGTCGTCACGATTTCTCGCTGATCAATAACGCTTTCCCCTCACCCGTTGTACCTGTTCTGGCCTGCGGTATGGTCTGGCCACTCTTGGCATGGCTTTTACGAGGAGCGTGTGCGTGTTCTACCGGAACCGATCGTTGCAGCATGTGGCGGTGGTCGCGTCCATATCCCTGGTGAGCGGATGCGGTCTTCTGGGAGGCGAGAGCTCCGAGGGCGAGGGACCGATCGTCGTGGGCACCACCAGTGCCCCGTCCACGCTGGACCCCGCGGCCTCCTGGGACAGCTCCTGGGAGCTGTTCCGCAACGTCTACCAGACGCTCCTGAACTACAACCCCGGTGGAACCACCCCCGAACCCGACGCCGCCGAGAGCTGTGAGTTCACGGACACGAAGAGCACCGTGTACAGCTGCACGCTGCGCGAGGGTCTGAAGTTCTCCAACGGGCACACGCTGGACGCCAAGGCCGTCAAGTATTCGTTCGACCGGATCAAGAAGATCAACGTCAACGGTGGCCCCGCGGGCCTGCTGGGAACTCTCTCCAGCGTGCGGACGAAGGGCGACCGCGAGGTCGTCTTCCAGCTCAGCCAGCCCGACGCCACCTTCCCCCTGGTGCTCACCACACCCGCCATGTCGATCGTGGACCCCGAGGAGTACCCCGCGAGCGCGCTCCGCAAGGACGGGAAGATCACCGGCTCGGGGCCCTACACCCTTGACTCCTACGAGGACGGCGAGAAGGCCGAACTCGTCCGCAACGGCAGCTACAAGGGCATAGCGGACCGCAAGAACGACGCCGTCACCATCCGCTATTTCCAGCAGTCGGACGAACTGGTCAAGGCCCTCAAGAACAAGGAGATCACGGTCGTCTACCGCGGTCTCGGCGCCTCGGACATCGTGGACATCGAGACCAACCAGAAGGAAATGGGGCTCCAGCTCGTGGAGAACCCCACGACCGAGATCAGTTACCTGGTGTTCAACCCCAGCGACCCGTGGGCCGCGAAGCCCGCGGTCCGCAAGGCCATCGCCCAGATCGTCGACCGCTCGCGGCTCGTGCACAACGTCTACAAGGACACCGTCGAGCCGCTGTACTCGATGGTCCCGGCCGGACTCACCGGCCACACCACGGGCTTCTTCGACGACTTCGGAAACCCCAGTGTGACCAAGGCCAAGAAGCTCCTCACGGCAGCGGGGATCACCGAGCGCGTCCCGCTGACCCTCTGGTACACCACCGACCGCTACGGCTCGACGACCAAGCCCGCCTTCGAGGAGCTGAAGCGGCAGCTGGAGGCCTCCGGCCTCTTCACGATCACCCTCAAGAGCCGCCCGTGGAAGACCTACGTCAAGGGCTACCAGGACGGCGAGTACCCGGTGTTCGGGCGCGGTTGGTTCCCCGACTTCAACGACGCGGACAACTTCATCGCCCCCTTCGTGGGCGAGCAGAACGCGCTCGGGACCCCGTACGAGTCCCCCAAGATCACCGGTGAGCTGCTGCCGGAGTCGCGCGCGGAGAGCGACCGCGGGGCGGTGTCGCAGCAGATCGAGGACGCTCAGCAGATCTTCGTGGACGACGCACGGCTGCTGCCGCTGTGGCAGGGCAAGCAGTACGTGGCTTCGGACGAGGAGATCTCCGGTCTCGAGAAGGTCATCGACCCGGCGACCATGATGACGATGTGGGAGCTGTACCGGAAGACCAGCTGGTAGCGGCGGAGTGTCAGTGGTCGCCTGTAGGTTCTGAAGCCTGAAGTGACCGCACGACATAAGGACGTTGACGTGACCGACACCGCCATGCTGCCCGAGTCCTGGCGCGGGGTCCTGGGCGACGAGCTGCAGCAGCCCTACTTCAAGGAGCTGACCGAGTTCGTCGAGGAGGAGCGAGGGAAGGGTCCCGTCTACCCTCCGCGCGAGGAGGTCTTCGCCGCGCTCGACGCGACACCGTACGACCAGGTGAAGGTCCTCGTCCTCGGCCAGGACCCGTACCACGGCGAGGGCCAGGGTCACGGCCTGTGCTTCTCGGTGCGGCCGGGCGTGAAGATCCCCCCGTCCCTGCGCAACATCTACAAGGAGATGCACGAGGAACTGGGCACGCCCGTCCCGGACAACGGCTATCTGATGCCGTGGGCGCAGCAGGGCGTCCTGCTGCTCAACGCGGTCCTCACCGTCCGCTCCGGCGAGGCGAACTCGCACAAGGGCAAGGGCTGGGAGAAGTTCACGGACGCGGTCATCCGCGCCGTGGCTGACCGGCCCGACCCGGCGGTCTTCGTCCTGTGGGGCAACTACGCGCAGAAGAAGCTCCCGCTGATCGACGAGTCCCGGCACATCGTGGTCAAGGGCGCGCACCCCTCCCCGCTCTCGGCGAAGAAGTTCTTCGGCTCCCGCCCGTTCACGCAGATCAACGAGGCGATCGCCCAGCAGGGCCACACCCCGGTCGACTGGGCGATCCCGAACCTCGCCGACTGAGCCCTTGCCGCCGGGCCGGTTCCTCCGGGGACCGGCCCGGTGCCGCCTGACGGGGATCGCCGCCCGCTGCCGTTAGCGTCGTGCCAAGGACGCGGTGCGGTCCCAGGGACGCGGCGTCGTCGCGAGGACGCCTAGGAGGACGCGGTGGCGGAGCGACAGGAACAGGCGGCGCCCGACGCCGTGCTGACGCGGATCGGGCAGGTCGTGATGCTCCATCACGGGGGAGACCGCGAGGAGGCCCGCCGCAGACTCCTCGACCTGTGGACCGAGCTCGGTGAGGACGGCGATCCACTGCACCGCTGTACCCTGGCGCACTATCTGGCCGACACGCAGGACGACCCGTTCGACGAGCTGGCCTGGGACCTGCGGGCGCTGACCGCCGCCGAGGAGCACGAGGAATCGCCCGCCGTACGGGCCCTGTTCCCCTCGCTCCATCTGAACCTGGCGGCGGACTACGTCCGACTCGGCCGCGCCGAGGCCGCCCGCACCCACGTCCGCAAGGCACGCGGAGCGGCCGGCGCACTGGGGGACGACAGCTACGGCGACGGGGTACGGGCGGCGATCAGCCGGATGGAGCTACGGCTGGGCGAGGGCGGCGCGGAGGACTGGGGCCCCGCTTCCCTCTAGGGCCGGTTGCGCCGGCAGAGCCCCCCGTTCGGAGCCCCCGCTCAGAGCCCGCCGTTCAGAGCCTGCCGGAGCCGAGGCCTGGCGGCACTCGGGACCTACCGGCGGCCGTACACCTGCCGGCAGGCCACCGCCTCCGGGCTGTCGCCTCGCCAGCCGCCGTACTTTCTGCCGAGCGCGCACACATCGGTGTTCCGGCGGATCTCCCGCTCCACGTCCGGGACGTCGACGTGCGGCTGTGGGCGCCTGCGCGGGTCAGGATGGGCCGACCTGGGGTGGGGGCGCGGGTGCTGCGGCTGGGAGTGGGACGTCGGCGGGCGTCCGTCCGGGCCGGCGGAGGGGGCCGCCCGCTGCCGTTGCCGGAGGGTCGTGGCCGCCCGCTCCCGGTCCGGTCCGACCATCTCCAGCGCCTCGCGAGCCGGGGCCTGCACGACCTGTGTCTCCGCCTGCCCCTCGGCACGGGGTGCCGACGGCGGGGACGGCACGGTGGCGGGCGGGCCGGGCACGGGAGGGCGCTGGACGGTGACGCAGCCGGAGAGGGTCGAGAAGGCCATCACCAGGAGCGCCGCGGTTGTCGTCGTCGTTCGATGCACCCGCGCAACTCTGGTGGTTCCGGCCGCGCACGTGACGTCGGACGAGCGCCGTATGCCCCGCAAGGGTGATGTCGTCCCCCTCAGGGAGGGCTCGGGCCCGCCGGTGCTGACGTCACTCGCCGGTCGCGCCGTCGATCCGCTCGCGCAGCAGGTCGGCGTGGCCGTTGTGACGCGCGTACTCCTCGATCATGTGCGTGTAGATCCAGCGCAGGTTGAACGGCTCGTTCGTGAACCTGCTGGTGCCGCGGGAGAGGTCGTCGAGGGCGAAGTCGGCCGCGTACCGCCGGGCCGCCGCGATCTCGGCCTGCCAGGTGGCGTACCCCTCCTCCCAGGTGTCCTCCTCGGTGAGGTGGAACTCGCCGTCGGGTTCGGCCTCGCTGTAGTAGATCGGGCCGGGGTCCTCACCTGCGAGCACCCTGCGGAACCAGCCGCGCTCAACGTCCGCCATGTGCCGCACCAGACCCAGCAGCGACAGCTCGGAGGGCGGCACCGCCGCGGTGCGGAGCTGGGCGTCGGTGAGACCCTCGCACTTCCACTCGAGTGTCTGGCGGTGGTACTCCAACCAGCCTTCCAGCATGGCGCGTTCGTCGGCGTTCTGGGCGGGCTCGGTGCGTTGCGTCGTCATCCCGGCATGATCGCCCACCGGGTCCGCCCGCGACCAAGGGTTTTCGCGTCCGCGCGCGACCGAGGTTCTCAGCGGCTCACCGATCCGGGTTCGCAGCGGCGCCCAGCATCCCGCCCAGCAGCTCCCGCACCCCCGCGCGCACCTCGTCCAGCCCGGGTGGCCGGGCGCTGTAGGAGCCGGCCACGCAGGAGAACATCAGCCCGTCCGCCCAGGCCACGAGTGACAACGCGTGCCGGGCCGGGTCGGGCGAGCCGAACGCCGCCGCCAGTGCCGTCAGCCGGTCGCGGAAGACGGCGCCCGTCGTGTCGTAGAACGCGCGCAGGCCGGGGCGCCGGGTCGCCTCCAGGGCGAGTTCGTAGCGGGCGACGAGCAGTGCGCGGTGGCCGGTCAGCGAGCGGTGCACCGCCAGGGCCAGGGCGGCGGCCAGCCCGTCCAGGCCGTCGGCCGGGTCCGGCATCTCGTCCAGCCCCAGCACCCGCCCCTCCCGCTCGGCGAGCCGCCGCACGGCGAGGCCGAGGAGGGCCTCGCGCGTCCGGGCCAGATTGGAGGTCGAGCCCTGCGGCAGCCCCGCGGCCTCGTCGACCGCCCGGTGGGTCAGCCCGCGCATCCCGCGCTCGGCGAGCAGGGCGAGGGCGGTGTCGGCGACGAGCTCGGCGCGGGAGGGGCCGGGGGCGGCGGGCGCGGTGGTGCGTACGGACATGGAGCCCAACCTACCCTCCGGACTACAGCCGTAGTATCGTCGGCCGCGTACGGATTACTACAGCTGTAGTGAGGAGTGCGTCATGGCGGAGTCACGCTCGGCGGTCGTGGTGGGCGGCGGAATCGGCGGTCTCACCGCCGCCGTGGCCCTGCACCAGAGCGGCTGGCAGGTCACGGTCCTGGAGCGGGCCGCCTCGCTCGCCCCCGTCGGCGCGGCCATCTCGCTGGCCCCCAACTCCCTGCGCGCCCTGGACGTCATCGGTGTCGGCGACGAGATCCGCGACCTCGCGGCCTGGCAGGGCGACGGAGGGCTGCGCACCCCGCGCGGCCGCTGGCTGTCGCGGACCGACGCGGACGCGGTCGCCGCCCGCTTCGGCGGACCGCTGGTCCTGCTGCACCGCGCGACCCTCGTCGCCACCCTCGCCGCACGGCTCCCCCGGGACGCCGTACGCACCGGCACGCCCGCCACCCTCGCCGACCCGGGCGACGCCGGCCGCCCGGCCCGTGTGAGCGTCCCCGGCGGCGAACTGGAGGCCGACCTCGTGGTCGGGGCCGACGGCATCCACTCCGCCGTACGCCGCAGCCTCTTCCCGGACCACCCGGGCCCGGTCTACTCCGGCTTCACCACCTGGCGGGTCGTGATCCCGCTGCCCGGCGTGGAGTTCGCCTCGCACGAGACCTGGGGGAGAGGTCGTATCTGGGGCACGCACCCGCTCAAGGACGGCCGGGTGTACGCGTACGCCGCCGCCCTCGCGCCCGCCGGCGAACGCGCCCCCGACGAGCGCGCCGAACTCCTGCGCCGCTACGGCGACTGGCACCGCCCCGTCCCGGAGATCCTGGCCGCGATCCGCCCCGAGGATGTCCTGCGCCACGACGTGCACCACCTCGCCACGCCCCTGCCCGCCCTCCACCGAGGCCGGGTCGCCCTCCTCGGCGACGCCGCGCACGCCATGCCCCCCACCCTCGGCCAGGGCGGCAACCAGGCCGTCGAGGACGCCATCGTCCTCGCTCTCCCCCACTCTCGACTTCGCTCGAGCGGGGGGACCCCCATCGGCACCGACCTCCCCGCCTACACGGCGGCCCGGCTGCCCCGGACGACCGCCGTCGCACGCAAGGCGGTGCGCACGGCGAACCTCGTCCTCGCCACCAACCCGGTCGTCGTCGCCGTACGGAACGCTCTGATCGCCGCGCTGTCGGCGATAGGACCCGCGCTGTTCCTGCGCAGCTTCGACGGGATCGCCGACTGGCGGCCGCCGCAGCCCCCGTATGCTGCGGTGGAGGCACGCGGTTCGAGGTGAGGGAGCGCCCGTGAAGGTCGGCTGCATCGGACTCGGTGACATCGCGCAGAAGGCGTATCTGCCGGTGCTCGGCGCGCTGCCCGGGATCGAGCTCCACCTGCAGACGCGTACGCCCGCCACGCTCGAACGGGTCGCCGAGACCTACCGGCTGCCCGCCGACCGGCGCCACCGCGACCTCGACGCGCTGCTCGCCGCAGGCCTCGACGCGGCCTTCGTGCACGCGCCCACCGGCGCCCACCCCGAGATCGTCGCCCGGCTGCTGGAGGCGGGCGTCCCGACGTACGTCGACAAGCCGCTCGCGTACCGGCTCGCCGACTCGGAGCGGCTGGTGCGACTCGCCGAGGCCGGGGGTGTGTCGCTGGCCGTCGGCTTCAACCGCCGCTTCGCGCCCGGCTACGCGCAGTGCGCCGACCACCCGCGCGACCTGATCCTCATGCAGAAGAACCGGGTCGGGCTGCCCGAGGAACCGCGCACGATGATCCTCGACGACTTCATCCACGTCGTCGACACCCTGCGCTTCCTGGCCCCGGCCCCGGTGGACGACGTCACCGTGCGCGCCCGGGTCGAGGACGGGCTGCTGCACCACGTGGTGCTCCAGCTCTCCGGACACGGCTTCACCGCGCTCGGCGTGATGAACCGGCTCAGCGGCTCGAACGAGGAGATCCTGGAGGTCTCCGGGCAGGACACCAAGCGTCAGGTCGTCAACCTCGCCGAGGTGATCGACCACAAGGGCCAGCCGACCGTGCGGCGCCGCGGCGACTGGGTGCCGGTGGCCCGGCAGCGCGGCATAGAGCAGGCGGTGCTGGCCTTCCTGGACGCGGTGCGGGCGGGCAAGGTGCTCAGCGCCCGGGACGCGCTGGCGACCCATGAGCTGTGCGAGCGGGTGGTCCGAGCGGTGCGGGAGCGCTCCGGCGCAGCCTGATCGCCCGCGCCCCCTCCGTCAGTCCCAGGGCCACCAGCACCAGCAGCGCCCCGTGGACCGGCCAGTCGCCGTAGCGGACGTACGGGGTGACGCCGTCGGCGAGCGGGACGTCGTAGACGGCCGCGGTGCTCGCCCCCGTGCCCAGCCAGGAGCCGATGCGCCGGCCGCTCGCGTCGTACACGGCGGAGTCCCCGGTCAGTGTGGAGTGCAGGAACGACCGTCCCGTCTCGGCGGCGCGCAGCGCGGCCAGGGAGGCGTGCTGCGCGGGCGCCCAGCTCTGCTGGAAGGTGGACGTCGAGGACTGCGCGACGAGGAGGTCCGCGCCGTCGTCCGTGAGATGGCGGCTCATGTCGGGGAACGCGGTCTCGAAGCAGACCATCGGCCCGATCCGCAGCCCAGGCCCGACGTGCATCACCACCTGCTCGGTGCCCCGCCGCCGGTCCTCACCGGCCGCCTTGCCGACCGAGGTCGCCCAGCCGAGCAGCGAACGGGCCGGTATGTACTCCCCGAAGGGCACCAGCCGCATCTTGTCGTACCGGTCGCCGGTCGGGCCGTCCGGACCGACGAGGATCGAACTCTTGTAGATGCCGGGCCGGTCCGAGCGGCGTGCGTCGACGTTGACGAGGATGTCGGCGCCCGTGGCCCGCGACAACCCCGCTATCCGCGTGGCCAGTTCGGGACGCTCCCCGAGGTCGTACCCGACACTGCTCTCCCCCCAGACGATCAGATCGACGTCCTGCCCGATCAGCCGCCGGGTGAGCTGCTCCTCGACGTCGAACCGGCGCTCGGGCCCCGCGACGACACCGGGCTGTACGACGGCGATCCGCGCCGTTCCCTCGACATCGGGGCGCGGCGACCACACCCACGCCGCCGAGGCGGTGGCCGCGGTCGCGACGAGCCCGGCGAGGGCCGGCGTCCGGGAGCCGGGCACCGAGACGATCACGGTGACGGCCACATTCACCGCCACCACCAGGAAGCTCAGCAGCCACACCCCACCCACGGAGGCGAGCCGCAACGCGGGCTCCACCTGCCACTGACTGGCGCCGAGCATGCCCCAGGGCCCGCCCAACCCCTGCCAGGAACGCACCAGTTCGACGACCAGCCACGCGGAGGGCAGGACGAGCAGGGCACCGAGGATCCGTCCCCGGGTCGGTGTGCCCGTTGCGCCCGGGGCGAGGAAACGGCGGACCAGCAGGCCCCAGGGCGCCCACAGGGCACCGAGCAACGCGGCGATCACAAGCGTGAACACATGCAGGCTCGGAAGCAGCCAGTGATGCATCGCCAGCATGAAACCGAACCCCCCGCACCAGCCGTCCCAGGCCGCGCGCCGTCCGGTCGGCGCGGAACGGGCGAGCAGCATCCAGGGGACGAGCGCGACGTACGCCCACCACCACAGGGCGGGTGCCGGGAAGGCCAGCACCGGCAGGGCACCCGCCCCGGCCGCGACGGCGCAGCGCCGCTTGGGCGAGGTGAGCCAGCGGGAGGCGAGCCGGTGGGAGGCGAGCCAGTGGCCGGACGCTTTCATTCGGCACCTCCTTCCCGGTGGTGCCTCCAGTGTGCGCCGCGACGGACGATCTCCGACAGGGCGCTTTCGGGCACGTGGGGGAGGCTGTGCGGAGGGGAGAGAAGGGGAGAGAGGGGAGAGGACATGGGCATGGCACACCCCGGGCTCTCACCCGGGCAGGCGCCGCCACTTCTCCTCGACGACCACCTCGCGCAACCGCCAGCCGTCGTACGTACGCAGCAGCCCGAAGGCGTAGCGGCCCCCGCAGACGAAGTCCGGTGCGCCGGTCGCGTCCCCGTTGCCCGCCAGCCGCATCGGGTTGACGTAGTCGGCGAGGACCCGGGCGGTGTCCCCGGTGTCCTGCTCCAGGACCCCGAACCGCACCCTCCGGTTGACGATGAGATGCTGCCGCATCGAGAACACGCGCAGATTCTCCGCGAGCCAGGCGGCGACGCTCCCGGCGTCCCCCTCGATCCCTCCGGCCGAGCGGTAGTCCGCCCGCCCGTCCGGCGTGAACAGTTCCCGGTACGCCACCCAGTCGCCGTCGTCCACGGCCACCGCGTAGTCGGTGACCAGGCTGTCGACGGCGAGCCGGTCCATCACCGTGGCGAGTTCAACACGCTGCGTCATGGGCCGAGTGTTGACCATGCGAGCCTTGGAGCCAAGGGTTGTGCGACGACCGCCGATATTCGCCGGCCCCGCGAGGGCCCGGGGGATGAGGCTGATCCCGAGAGTCCGCTGGACACGGGCCGGTGCGCGCTTGAGTTCACGCTGTCAGGTGCCGCGATCGGGATGCAGACCGCGAAGCAGCTCGACAGGCAGGCGTGGCGCAGCGCCCAGTCGAAGCCGACGCGAGTGATCTCTGGCGCCGACTCGACCCCGGCCATGAACGTGCAGGGACCCTGGTGATGACTTTTCGCGCCCGCACCCGTCACACCTACGACGAGACACGTCGAGGCGGAAGGATGACGTGATGAGTGCGGACACGCGGCTGGAGGAGCTGGGCGTGAGCGGGCTGGGCGAGGTCGACGAGCCGGCGTTCTCGGGGCTGGCGGAGCGGCACCGGCGGGAACTGAAACGACATGAGACAGCATGAATGACACCGGGGACGTCGCAGGCCCGGCATCGGGCCAGGCAAGCCACACCCACCCATTCCGCGGGCTCGCCGGCACCGGCTTTTTGTCACCCGCGTGCGGGTGCACAAGGCCGATCTGGTGGCCGGTGTGGGACCGCTGCTCGCCAAGGAAGCCGAACGGCTCTCGGAGCAGATCCTGCGGGTCCCCGCGCTGCACGGCTTCGTGCCGGGAACAGAGATCGGGACGCCGGTGGAACCGTCGTACCTCAACCAGCCGCTGCATCTCCCGAGGAAGCTCAAGGCCCGGCTGAGGGAACTCGCCAAGGCCCTGGACCTGAGCGAGGTGAACAAAGACGCCCGCGCCCGAACGACACCGACGAGGTGACCGGCCGAGGACGGTGACGGCACACCCGACCGGCGCGCAACGTCAGGACCTGTGGAGCGGAGCCGCACCGACCCAGCGGTGATAGGCGTCCACGTCGACGTTGCTGCCGCACACGATCGTGACTACGTGGCGACCGGCGAAGCGGTCACGGTCTTCGAGGATCGCCGCGATACCGAGCGCGGCCGACGGTTCGGCGACGAGACCGGCGTGGTCGAGGAGCATCCGCATACCGGCGATGATCGACGCCTCCTGGACCAGTACGGCATCGTCGGCGACCAGGAGGAGGTCGTTCAGGACGGCCGGGATGGGACGCCGGCCCGCGACGCCGTCGGCGATGGTGTGGGTCGAGTCGGTGGTGACGACGCGCCGCCCGCGCCACGAGTGTGTCAGCGCCGGTGCGCCCAGCGGCTGGACGCAGATCACCTCGACTTCGGGTGCCAATGCCTTCACCACATGACCCACGCCGGTGGCCAGTGCCCCACCACCGAGGGCGATCAGGACGGTGTCGAACGACGGCGCGGTGTCCACCAGTTCCAGGCCGATGGTCGCCGCGCCCTCGCAGGTCTCGATGTCCAGGCTGTCTTCGAGCAGCCGGATGCCGTCGTACCGTGCGATGGCCGACGCTCGCTCGCGAGCCACCTCGTGGTCGCCGTCCACCAGCTCCAGCCTGGCGTCCAGTGCGCGGATGCGATCAAGCTTGGCCGCAGTCGCGAAGCGGGATGCCACGACGGTGACGTCGAGCCCCCGGCCGCGACCGGACCAGGCGAGGGCTTGGCCAAGATTGCCCGCGCTGGCGCACACGACGGCTCGCGAGTCATGGTCGGCGAGCAGGCTCGCGAAGACCTCGGTGCCGCGGGCCTTGAAGCTGCGGACCGGGTTCGCCGTTTCGAGCTTGATGCTCACCGTGCAGCCGAGGACGGGTTCCAGCGCCTCGCAGCGGTACAGCGGCGTGTCGAGAAAAACTGGGTCGATCACCCCGCGTACCGCCCGGATCCGAGCAGTGTCCAGACGCGTCTTGTGCACGACACAGGAGCGTAGCGCCGCCGCCGACGGAGTAATTGTCGATTCCTGTGGATCAGTTGAGGCCGCTCAGGCCGGGCTGAGCACGGATCGCTCGACGAGCCGGCCGCGCTGTGCTGGTCTCCAGCCAAGCCAGACGGCCATGTCAAAGGGTCCGTGAACGCGGCGGAGGGGCAGGAGACCGTTCTCGGGACCGGGGATGTCACGGATCGCCGGTTGTGGGCCCGCCCACAGGGGGCGCCGGGGCTGCCCATAGGGTGATCGCATGTCTGCCCCGTTGAGTTCCGCGAAAACGCGTGCCGCGCTGCGTGGAGCGGCGCGTGTCTCCGGTGAGTTGCTGCTGGTCCTCGTGATGCTCACGGTGGCGCTGTGGGTGCTCGGCCGGATGTGGTCCGTCGTGTGGCCACTGACGGTCGCCCTGTTCCTCACCACCCTGACCTGGCCGTTGACCCGTTTCCTGCGGAGGCGCGGCTGGCGTCCGGCCGCCGCCGCGTCCGTCGTGACTCTGTTGTTCGTCCTGGTCGTGCTGGGCATCCTGGCGCTGATCGCGGTGCCGGTCGCCTCGCAGTCGGGCGAGCTGACGGACGGTGTGGTCGCCGGTATGCAGCGGGTGCGCGAATGGGCCGAGGGGCCGCCGCTGAACATCGGCGACGAGGAGATCGCCGGTGCTTTCGACGCGGCGGTCGACCGTGTTCAGAACAGCGTCGGCAGCCTGGTCGGCACGGTCGCCTCGGGAGTGGGCACGGTGGTCGACGGTGTCGTCACCGCCGTCCTGGCCGTCTTCCTGATGTTCTTCTTCCTCAAGGACGGCCCGCGGTTCCTGCCCTGGCTCACCCGCCAGCTGCCCGGCCGGTTCGCCACCGACGTCCCGATCGTCGCCCTGCGCGGCTGGGAGACCCTCGGCGCCTTCGTACGCTCCCAGGCGCTCGTCGGTGTGCTCGACGCCGTCTTCATCGGCCTGGGCCTGTGGATCCTGGGGGTGCCGCTGGTGCTTCCGCTGGCGGTGCTGACCTTCGTCTCCGCGTTCGTGCCGATCGTGGGGGCGCTGTTCGCCGGGTTCGTGGCCGTTCTCATCGCGCTGGTGTCGAACGGTCCGACGGATGCCCTGATCGTGTTGGCGATCATCGTCGTGGTGCAGCAGCTGGAGGGCAATGTGTTCCAGCCGATGATCCAGAGCCGGGGGCTCGGACTGCATGCGGCGGTCATCCTGCTGGCGGTGACGCTGGGCGGCAGTCTGGCCGGGATCGTGGGGAGCCTGCTCGCCGTTCCGATCGCCGCGTTGACCGGGGTGGTCTGGAGTTATGTGCGGGAGCAGCTTGGCGCGGGGGCACGGGACGCGGAGCCGGAGCCTGAGTCTGAGCCGGAGGAGCCGGCCGCCCAGGCGGTTGCGGGCTGAGGCCTGGCGGCCTCGCCCTGCGCTGCTCAGGCCGCCGTGACCACCTCACCGCGGATCGCCGCGGCCCACTCCACCACCAGCAGCTCGTACTCGGCCCGCTCCTGGGTCGACAGCGACCCGCCGGCGCGCAGCCACAAGGACCTGATCCGCTCGTTCACCTCGGAAGCGGACCGCACGGAACCAGGGGCATCAGAATTGGGGGACATGGCTGTCAGCGTAGGGGCAGCAACTGACAGCGCGCTATGCCTCCGCTACGTGAACCGTTATGGGCTTGGTCACGGTTGATCGATCAACGGGGCGGGCCTGTCCGGGAGTCCGGGATCTTCCCCGGGCCGCTCCGGGCGCGTGGGTGCGCGGGGGCGTGGGTGCGTGGGAAGACCCCGCCGGTGTCGGGGGAGTGCCGGACTCAGCCCGCCGACTCCGCCGCGTGGGGACTGAGCGCGCCCGTTGCGACGAGGGCGATGATCACGACGCCGAGGACGACACGGTAGTAGACGAACGGCATAAAGGACTTGGTGGAGATGAATTTCATGAACCAGGCAATTACGGCATAACCGGACGCGAACGCGATCACCGTCGCGAACAGCGTCGGCCCCCACGCCACATGTCCGGTCTCCAGCGCGTCCTTCACCTCGAAGGTCCCGGAGGCCAGGACGGCAGGGATGGCGAGCAGGAACGAGTAACGGGCGGCCGCCTCGCGCTTGTAGCCCATGAAGAGGCCGCCGCTGATCGTGGCGCCGGAGCGGGAGACGCCGGGGACCAGCGCGCAGGCCTGGCAGAGGCCGAAGATCAGGCCGTCCTTGACGCCCAAATTCTCCAGCGACTTGCGCTGCTTGGGCGCGCGGTGCTTCCCGCCCGTCTCGTCGCGCGCCGCCAGCCGGTCGGCGACGCCGATGACGATGCCGATCACCACGAGCATGGTCGCGGTGACCCGCAGATCACGGAACGGGCCCTCGATCTGGTCCTTGAGCGTGAGCCCCAGCACACCGATGGGTATCGAGCCGACGATCACCAGCCAGCCCATCTGGGCGTCGTGGTCCTTGCGCATCGTCTTGTCGAACAGCGACTTCGACCATGCGGCGATGATCCGCCCGATGTCCTTGCGGAAGTAGATCAGCACAGCGGCCTCCGTGCCGATCTGGGTGATCGCCGTGAAGGCGGCGCCAGGGTCCTTCCAGCCCGAGAAGGCGGCGGTCAGCCGCAGATGCGCGCTGGAGGAGACGGGGAGGAACTCGGTCAGCCCCTGGACGAGTCCGAGGATGAGCGATTCAAACCAAGACATGAGGTAAAGGAGTCCAAGCGCCGATCGGAGCGAGGCGACGGGGCGACGGCCGCCCGCGCGCGGTGATCAGGTGATCAAGGGTGTGCGAGGGGAAGCGTAGCGGGCCCGGGCGACAGGCCCGCCACAGGGGTTTCGTAGGCGACAGGGAGGGCGGCAGGGAAGGCGGGGCCGGTTCGGGGCGCCGACGTCCCGACCGGACGGGCCCGGGCTACCGCCGGGCAGTGCCTGACGGCGGCACGGTACGGGTCTGACGGCGGCACGGTACGGGTCTGACGGCGGCACGGTACGGGGCCTGAGACGGCCGTGTGGGCGGCGCCCTGGCCACCCCGTCGCGCGCCGGACCTCCCGGCCGACCCGGAGGCCGAGGGGTCGAGAGGCCGAGGGGTCGGGGGCCGAGGGGTCGGGGGCCGAGGGGTCGGGGAGGCGAGCAGTCGAGGGCTCCAGAGGTCGAGGGGCGAGTAGTCGAGCGCGCGAGGGGCTGTCAGCTGAGCCGGAGTGGGCGCCCGAGGCGGCCGCACGGACGGGGCCCCTGGCTCCGGTCGGGCCCCAGTAGCCCGGGGCGGGCCTGAGGCGGCCGTGCGGGTGGGCTCCCGGTCGGGCCGGAGGTCTCGCGCTCGGACGGGAGAGGGGGGCGGCGGCCGGTTGGGGCGAGTTCGAGTGGCTGGGGGACGGGGTTCTGACGCTCGGTCGTGTTGGAGGTCTGACGCTCGGTCGGGTTGGAGGTCTGACGCTCGGTCGTGTTGGAGGTCTGGCGTTCGGTCGGGTGGGGGCTGGCGCTTGGTC
Organism: Streptomyces sp. T028; assembly: GCF_048159505.1. Lineage (NCBI taxonomy): Bacteria > Bacillati > Actinomycetota > Actinomycetes > Kitasatosporales > Streptomycetaceae > Streptomyces > Streptomyces sp. T028. Next base: position 11,679 of record NZ_JBLRVZ010000042.1, on the reverse strand, counting down.
GGGTGGGGGTCTGGCGGGGGACCGGGGCGGGTTCGAGTGGCTGAGCGCGTGGTCCCGGCCACCGACCGGGTCGGAGGTGGCCGGCGCCCGGTCGGGCCGCGGGGATGCCGGCCGGTCGGGCCGGCCCCGGACGGCCGTCCGCGCGGCGCCCGGCTCACCGTCGGATGCTGGTGGCGAATCCGGTCGACGGCCGGCAAGTGGTGATCGAGTCTCAGCGACACGCCGTGCACGCGGCGTGTCGCTGAGACTGAGCGCACACACCCGGCTCTCACCCCCCGCTCTCGCCGCGCGTGAATTCGCCAACAGCAGCCCCCCGTCCGGCCAGCGGTCGCCAGGCCCGCCCGGTCGGCCCCGGCGGCCTCTCGGGTCGGATCTCCCGCGCCCGCTCCGACCAGCGGTCCCACCCCCGGTCGGCGACCAGAGGCGTGGATGGTTGACCGCTCCCTGGGGCGCCGCATAACTTGCTGCCGAGCGGAAAGCGCTTGCTGAGCGTGCTTGCTGCTCCGTTTGCCGCTCACCGGTCCTTCGGGCCGTACCTCGGAGGAGTGCTGATCACGCCCATGTCCCCCACCACTCCGCTCTCCGGCCGTCCGGTCCGGGCCGCTGTCGTCGGGACCGGTGCCATCGGGCGCGGCTCCCATCTCTCCGCCCTCAAGCAGCTCGCCGCCGAGGGCGAGACCGAGGTGGTCGCGGCCGTTGACATCGATGCCGAGGCGGTCGAGGCGTTCTGCGCGGAGGGTGGCGTTCCGCACGCCTACACCGATCTGGAGCGGATGCTCGCCGAGCAGCGCCCGGACCTGGTGACCATCTGCACCCCGCCGACCCTGCACCGCGAGCAGAGCGTGGCCGCGCTGCGGGCCGGCGCCTGGGTGTGGTGCGAGAAGCCGCCGGTGCCGACCCTCGCCGACTACGACGCCGTACAGGCCGAGGAGGGCGCGGAGAGCGGGCCGTACTCCTCGATCGTCTTCCAGCACCGCTTCGGCTCCGGCACCCGGCACGTGAAGCGGCTGCTCGCCGAGGGGGCTCTGGGGCGGCCGCTCGTCGCGCACTGCCAGACCACCTGGTACCGCGACACCGCCTACTACGCCGTGCCCTGGCGGGGTCGCTGGCGGACCGAGGGCGGTGGCCCGGCGATGGGCCACGGGATCCATCAGATGGATCTGCTGCTCGACCTCCTCGGGCCGTGGAGCGAGGTGCGCGCCATGGCCGGGCGGCTCGTCCACGACGTCGAGACCGAGGACGTGTCGACCGCCCTGCTCCGGTTCGAGAACGGGGCGATGGCGACGGTCGTCAACAGCGTCCTGAGCCCCGACGAGGTCAGCCGTATCCGGATCGACTGCGAGCGCGCCACCGTCGAGCTCACCCACCTCTACGGCCACTCCAACGCCGACTGGCGCATCACCCCCGCCCCCGACGCGACCGGCGACGATGTGGCCGCGTGGCAGGACTTCGGCGCGGACGTGCCCAGCTCGCACCTGGCGCAGCTGCGGGAGCTGGTCGCCAGCATGCGCGCCGGCGAGCGGCCGCGCAGCAGCGGCGCAGACGGGCGCACGAGCCTGGAGCTGATCACCTCGCTGTACAAGTCGGCCTTCACGGACACGACGGTCAGGCGCGGGGAGATCGGCCCCGGCGACCCGTACTACACCGCCCTGCACGGCGGCGCCCCCGGCTGGGCGCCCGGCAAGGCCACGGCGGACGTCGAGGTGCCCGCATGAGCGGCGACCTGCGGCTAGTCCACGCCCACGGCGACCGGATCACGCTGACCGACCCCGGCACCGGTGTTCAGCTGCTGGCCTACGTCTACCGGCAGGAGGCGGCCTGGGAGGCGCCGAGGCCGTACATCCATCCGCTGCGCACCCTCGCGGGCGATGTCGTCACCGACTACCGGCCCAACGACCACCGTTGGCACAAGGGCCTGTCGCTGACCGCCTCCCACCTCTCCGGCGCGAACCTGTGGGGCGGCAACTCGTACGTCCACGGCGAGGGGTACGTGGCCATCCCCGAGCGCGTCGGCTCGATGGCCCACGTCGGTTTCGACGAGGTGTCCGCCGGAGACGGGCGGGCCGTCATCGCCGAGCGGCTGACCTGGCACCCGTACAGCGGTGAGCTGTGGGCCGAGGAGGCGCGCCGGATCGAGGTCCACGACGTGGACGCGGAGTCCGGGTCCTGGGCGCTGACCTGGACCAGCGCGATCACCAACCGGCGCGACGAGCCGCTGCGCTTCGGCAGCCCGACCACCGCCGGACGCGAGCTGGCCGGCTACACGGGACTGTTCTGGCGCGGCCCGCGCGCCTTCCGCGACGGCCGGATCATCGGCCCCGACGGCGAGGGCCCGGGCCTCATGGCCTCGCAGAGCCCTTGGCTGGCTCTCTCCGGTGAGCACGACGGCACCGACGGCCACGCCACCGTCGTCTTCGCGCACGCCCCCGAGAACGACCACTCCGGCGCGCACGGCGCCCACCCCGCGCACTGGTTCGTCCGCAACGAGCCCTTCGCGGGCATGGCCCCGTCCTGGGCGTTCTTCGACGAGCTGGAGCTCGCCCCGGGCGACACGCTCACCCGCCGCTACCGCGTGGTCGTGGCCGACGGCGCCTGGGAGCGGGAGGAGATCGCCAAGTACCTGGAGACACACCCGTGGTGACCGGGTACGGGGGGCTGCCCGGCGGGGTCGCGCTCTCGCACCTGTGCGTGTACGACTGGCCCGCCGCCGACGGACTGCACGGCGGAACCCCCCATCTGCATCTGACCTGTTCGGAGGGGTACGTCGTCACGGGCGGCCGGGGTGCGGTCCAGACGCTGACCACGTCCGGCTACGAGGTCACGCCCCTCGCGCCCGGCACGGTCGCCTGGTTCACGCCGGGCACGATCCACCGGCTGGTCAACGAGGACGATCTGCGCATCACCGTGCTGATGCAGAACAGCGGCCTCCCGGAGGCGGGCGACGCGGTCCTCACCCTGCCCCCGGAGTACCTGGCCGACCCGGAGACCTACGCCGCCGCGACCACGATCCCGGCCGACGCCCCCGAGGAGGAGCAGGCCCGGATCGCCCGTGCCCGGCGCGACCTCGCCCTGGAGGGGTACCGCGCGCTCAGGGAGGCCCCCGAGGGGCTGGCCACCTTCCACCGGGCCGCCGCCGCGCTCGTACGGCCCCGGATCGACGAGTGGCGGGAACGCTGGCGGCGCGGCGCCCGGGCGGCGGCCGAGGCCACGGGGGAGCAGCTCGACCGGCTGGCGCGAGGCGACGCCACCCACCTCGCCGACGCCGTCGTACGGGCCGAACAGCCGTCCACGCGCGGGAAGTTCGGGATGTGCGGGCGGCTGGACGTGTACCCGCAGGGCTGACGTCACCTCGGCGGTGCACAATGCCGGCCATGACGCACCCCACGACCGACTGGTCGAAGCTCACCCACGCCTCCGGGCCCGCGGACGGCATACCGGCGCTTTTCGCGCGGCTCGACGGCGGGCCGGGCGACAAGGAGATCTGGGACGCCATCTGGTCCGACCTGTACCACCAGGGGAGCGTGTACGAGGCGAGCTTCGCCGCGCTGCCGCTGCTCACGGACGTGGCCGTGGGGCGGGCGGCCGGCGACCGGGTCGACGCGGTCTCGCTCGCCGGGTTCATCGTCGGCGAGGCCGAGCCGGAGGACCGGCGCCGGTACGAGGACGAGATCGCCGAGCTGCTCGCGGTGTGCCGGGAGTGCCTGGGGCGGGTCCCGGCCGACGATCCGAACGAGTTCGTCTACTTCGTGCAGTTCCTGCTTGCCTTCGAGGGGGTGCCCTTCTGGGGAGCGGAACTGGAGCGGCTGCTGGAGGACTTCGAGGCCGGGTGCCCGCGGTGCGAGGCGTTCACCGAGGTCATGGTGGGGGAGTACGTGGACGACTGCCAGGCCGAACTGCATCCGGCCGATCCCGCCGCGCTGACCGGCGTCGGCGCCCGGCTGCACGCGATGGCCCTGCGGGCCGGCCAGGACGCCGTGGCCGAGTGGGTGACCCGGCTGTTCGGCCGGGTGACGTGCTCCGGGTGCGGGTCGGTGTTCGACCTCGCGGAGAGCGCCGCCCGGAGCTGAGGCAGCCCGCTCTGGAGGGCGCTGTCCGGGTGCCAGACCTAGCCTGGTCCCATGGGGACAGCGCTGGTCGGCGGCGTCGAGGTGGCCTATGCGCGGCACGGGCACGGGCCGCCGCTCGTGCTGGTGCACGGGGCGGGGATCGACGGGCGGATGTGGCAGCCACAACTCGAGGATCTCGCCGACGAGTTCACAGTCGTTGCCTGGGACGAACCGGGAGCGGGGCGGTCCTCGGACCTGCCGGCCGGCTTCGGGCTCGCGGACTTCGCGCACTGCCTCGCCGCGCTGATCGAGGAGCTGGGGCTCGGCCCGGCCCAGGTCGCGGGCCTGTCCTGGGGCGGCACCGTCGTACTGGAGCTGTACCGGCACCACCCGGAGCTGGTCAGGACGCTGATCCTGGCCGACACCTACGCGGGGTGGAAGGGCTCGCTGCCGCCCGAGGAGGTGGCGGCCCGTGTCGAGGGGGTGCGGCGGATGCTCGCCGTACCCCGGGAACGCTTCGATCCGACGCTGCCGGGGCTGTTCGCCGGGGACCCGCCCGCCGCCTTCGTACCGCTGCTCGACGCGATGGCGCGGGACGTCCGGCCCGAGACGCTCGGCGCTCAGCTCTTCCTCATGGCCGAGGCCGACGAGCGGGATCTGCTGCCCGCGATCGGTGTGCCGGTGCTGCTTGTGTGGGGCGAACTCGACGCGCGCTCACCCCTCGGTGTCGCCCGTGCCTTCCAGGCGGCCCTGCCCGACTGCGAGCTCGTGGTGATCCCGGGCGTGGGACATGTCAGCAATCTGGAGGCGCCGGAGGGCTTCAACAGGGCGGTGCGGGCGTTCTGCCACGCGCACGCGTGATACGGCCCGGGGGCTACGCCGCCGTAGGGCCCGTCACCGTCCACCCCGGTGCCTGCGGATGGGCGCTGAGGTCGTCGTGACGGACCGGGTCGCCGCAGGCCGAGCAGGTGACGACCGGGAGCAGTTCGTGGCCGCAGACGTGCTCGATCACCATCGGGCGGTCGGCGTCCTCGCGGAGGTGGCGGTCGCCCCACGCCATGAGGGTCATCAGGACCGGCTCCAGTTCCAGGCCCGCCCGCGTGGGCCGGTACTCGAAGCGCTGCGGGCGTTCGCTGTAGGCCTGCTTGGTGAGGATCCCGGCGTCGACGAGGCGGCGCAGCCGGGTGGCCAGGATGTCGCGCGGGACGCCGATGTTGCGCACCAGCTGGTCGAAGCGGCCGTTGCCCAGGCACACCTCGCGCAGGACGAGCAGCGAGTACTTCTCGCCGACGAGGGCGAGGGCGTCCGCGATCGAGCAGGGGCGCGGTTCTCTGGAGCTCTTGGAGGCGGCCATGCGGATCAGTCTAGGGGGAGGGTTGGAAAAGCAGACTCTAGTGAGTTGGATTTCCAAACTTACCGGGCTATGGTGAGTTCGGATTTCCTACTCACCGGTAGTCGCGGAGGCCCGCACATGCGTGACGCAGTCATCGTCGAAGCCGTACGCACCCCGATCGGCAAGGGCAAGCCGAACGGCTCCCTCGCGCACGTCCACCCCGTCGAACTCCTCGCCCACACCCTGCGCACCCTCGTCGAACGCTCCGGCGTCGACCCCGCGCTGATCGACGACGTCATCGGCGGCACCGTCGACCAGGTCGGCGAGCAGGCCATGAACACCACCCGCTACGCCGCCCTCTCCGCGGGTTTCCCGGAGACGGTCCCCGCGACCACCGTGGACCGGCAGTGCGGCTCCTCCCAGCAGGCCGTGCACTTCGCGGCGCAGGGCGTCATGTCCGGCGCCTACGACCTCGTCGTCGCCTGCGGGGTCGAGTCGATGAGCCGGGTGCCGATGTGGTCCAACGTGCCGCCCGGCAAGGACCCCTTCGGCCCCGGTGTCGCGGAGCGCTACCCCGACGGACTCGTCCCGCAGGGAATCAGCGCCGAACTCATCGCCGCCAAGTGGTCGATCACCCGCGAGCAGATGGACGCCTTCGCCGTGTCCTCGCATCAGAGGGCCGCCGCGGCCTGGAACAACGGCCTCTTCGACGCCGAGGTCGCACCCCTCGGCAACGTCACGCGCGACGAGAGCGTACGGCCCGGCAGCACCCCCGAGATCCTCGCCGGGCTCAAGCCGGCCTATCACGACCCGGCGTTCGCCGCCCGCTTCCCGCAGATCGAGTGGAACGTCACCGCGGGCAACGCCAGCCCCGTCAACGACGGCGCCTCGGCCGTGCTCATCACGTCCACCGAGACCGCCGCCCGCCTCGGCCTGCGGCCCCTCGCCCGGCTGCACGGCTTCGCCGTCACCGGCTCCGACCCACTGCTGATGCTCACCGGCGTGATCCCCGCGACCGACAAGGTGCTGCGCCGGGCCGGACTGCGCCTCGACGACATCGACCTCTTCGAGGTCAACGAGGCCTTCGCCGCCGTCGTGCTCGCCTGGCAGCAGGAAACCGGCGCCGACCTCGCCAGGGTCAACGTCCACGGCGGCGCCATCGCGCTCGGCCACCCCCTCGGCGCGAGCGGCACCCGCCTGACCACGACCCTCGTCCACGCCATGCGCGAACGCGGCTCCCGCTACGCCCTGCAGACGATGTGCGAGGCGGGCGGGCTGGCGAACGCGATGATCCTGGAGTCGCTGTAAGGGATCACCGGCGCCGCAGGTGGTGGCGCTTGCGCCAGGCCACCACCGCACCCGCCACCGTCGGCAGGGCGATCGAGGCCAGCGCGATCAGGAAGACCGGGGACGTCGGGGTCGAGGCCCGGGCCCCGGCGACGACGTAGGCGGCCGTGTTCGGGATCGAGCCCAGCGCGGTCGCGACCAGATACGGCGTCCAGCGCATCCTGGACACGGCCGCGGCGTAGTTCACACCCCAGAACGGCAGCCCCGGGAACAGCCGCGCCCCCAGCATCGACCGCATCCCGTGCCGGCTCAACTGGCCGTCCGCCGCCTTCAGCAGCCGGCCGCGCAGCAGGGGCCGTAGGGCATCCTGCCCCAGCACCCGGCCGAGGCCGAACGCCAGCCCGGCGCCCAGCACCGTGCCCGCCAGCGCCGCCGCCAGCCCCACGGCCGAGCCGAACACCGCGCCCGCCGCCAGGTTCAGCAGCGGCCGGGGCACGAACGCGACCGTGCACAGCCCGTACGCCACCGCGAACACCACGGCGGCCGTCACCCCGCCCACCTGCGGCGGCCAGCCGTCCGCGAGGAGCTTCTGCGGCTCGAACAGCAGCACGCTCGAACCGGCCACCGCGAGGAGGACGACGAGCAGCGCGAACCGGGACCAGGGCGACAGCAGCACTCTGCCGAGGCGCGCCAGGGGACGGGCGGGCGCGGTGGCGGTGACGAGAGGCACGGGAAGCAGGAGCTCCGTGGCGGCGGCCCGGGGAGTGGCCGTGGCGGTGCCCCCAGAGCGGGTGGTGGCATCGAGCATCCCGTGACACTAACCGACGGACATGTGTGATCGCCGTATGGTTCGTCTCATGACCGTCACAGGCGCGGGTGCCGCCGACGTACCGCACAGCGCTCTCGCCGACACCGTGCTGGAGCGGCTCACCGCCGTGTACGCGGGCGCGGCCGACCCCGGCAGGGCCGCCGCCATGCGGGCGTACATGAAGGACGTGGCCCCCTTCCTGGGCCTGCCCACCCCCGAGCGCCGCGCCCTGTCCCGGACCGTCCTCGCGGGCACGCCCCGCCCCGCCGAGGCCGACTGCGCGGCGATCGCCCTGCGCTGCTGGGCCCTGCCGGAGCGCGAGTACCAGTACTTCGCCGTCGACTATCTGCGCCGCCACGCAGGACGCTGCTCCTCTGCCTTCCTCCCGGTCGCCCACCGGCTGATCACCACGACCTCCTGGTGGGACACGGTCGACCTGCTCGCCGCGCACGTCGTCGGCGCCCTGGTCGAGGCCGACCCCCGGCTCACCGCCACCATGGACGACTGGATCGCCGACCGCGACCTGTGGGTCGCCCGCACGGCCCTGCTCCACCAGCTCCGCTACAAGGACCGCACCGACGCCGATCGCCTCTTCGCCTACTGCCTGCGCCAGTCCGGCCACCCGGACTTCTTCATCCGCAAGGCCGTCGGCTGGTGCCTGCGTGAGTACGCCAAGACCGACCCGGAGGCCGTCCGCGACTTCCTCGCCCGCGAGCGCGGCCGGTTCGCACCGCTGACGGTCCGTGAGGCGCTGAAGAACATCGGGACCGCTACCTAGCCCCGCTCCCCTCGGGCACCCTGGCGGGTTGCCTCCAGGTGGCTGTCGATGTAGCGGGCGAGGACCAGACCGTCCTGCGGGTGGTCGGCCTGGAAGGAGACGCGGCGGAGGAGGAAGACCTTGTCGAGCGCGATGCCCTCGCGGGCGAGGACGAAGACGAGGGCCAGGAAGGCGGACCGGGCGTTGCCGTCCTCGAACGGATGGAAGAAGCAGACGTCCAGGCAGGCGCGGGCCGCACGGGCCGTCAGGGGGAGCGGCCGGTCGCCGTGCGCCGAGCTCTGCGCCAGACAGGCCTCGAGGCGGGCGCGGGTGTCCGGGCCGATGCCGTAGCGTTCCCGGCCCTCCTTGGCGAAGGCGGGCAGGCTGCGGAAGTCCGGCGGCTCCGGTGTGCCCAGGACGTGCCGCTGCCAGCCGCGCAGCAGCTCGAAGTCGAGAGCGGCGGCGCGTGCCGCGTCGGCCCGGACCAGTTCCAGTGCGGTGAGCAGGCCCTGCGCGCGGGCGGGGTCCAGGGCGCCGTCGAAGGCGCGGATGTCGTCCGCCGCGCCGTCGGACACCGGGACGACCGGCCCGTCCTCGCCACCGCCCGGAGCCTCCTGCCACGGCACCGCCTCGCGCACCGCGAGCCAGCGCTCCAGATGGTCCGGCACCGGCGCGGGCGACCACACGTCGTCGTCCGGCCGCAGCGACCCCGCGAGCCGCTCCGCCACGTCGTCCACCAGCACCCGGTCGGGGCCTGACCAGCTCCGGAACCGCCCGCCGATCGCCTGCTCGACCATCTTCCGCGCGGCATCGGGCGCGACCCCCCAGCGGCTGAGGAACCAGGTGAGCACCTGGTGGCAGTGCCCGTACCAGCCGCTGCCGGCGCCGGTGCGGTCGGTCACCTGGAGGATCAGGTTCCGGGCGGCGCACTCCCACAGGATCCGCTGGTCGTCGACCGAGGCCAGGTCCAGCGGATACGCCTCGAACCGCCCCGCGAGACTCTCCAGCCACCCGCGCCACTCGCACAGCCCCGCCACGACCCGGGTGAGCGTCTCCTCCGGGGTGGTCACCGAGTGCGAGGGACAGCACCAGCTCCCGACCGGCCCCCCGTCGAAGTCCCCCTCGTCGAGCGCCCAGCGCCAGCCGGCGGCCCAGCGCCCGTAACGTTCGACCAGGGCGAACGACATGGCGTCGCACCAGGGCCTGGCCACGTCCCAGCTCCAGTCACCCACCGCGGGATCGGCCGGGGAAACGTCCGGCCGACGCGGCACCCGCAGGGCCGGCCCGAGCGAACGCACCACCTCCGCCGCCGAAGCGCTGTCGAAGGAATGACGGGCGGGATCCACGTCGTCCCAGCCCAGCCGGCCGGGAATCAGTTCAACGATCACCCCGCAAGCCTCCGCGCCCACTCGTGCCCGTTCAACCGAATTGGCACCGCCACCGGCCGCTCCGTCGTCCGGGGCGTGCGGACCGCCCGAAAACCATTCGACGCCGAACGAACCATCGGAGAGGATCGACATCATGTTCCGGTACGCCTTCGCCACAGCAGCATCCGCCGTCGCGGATGCTCCGAAGGCTGCCGTCCCGCTGTACCCGGCCGCTTTCGACGGCGCCCGAAGCTGACCCTCCCCGGATCGTCCGGCGGACCCCGCAGGGGGAGGGTCGGGGCGAGTACCCGGGGTCCCCTCTCCCGTCGGAGATCTTCCACGCAGACGCTTCGAGGTACAGCCATGTCCAAGACCGCGTACGTACGCACCAAGCCGCATCTGAACATCGGCACCATGGGCCACGTCGACCACGGCAAGACCACCCTGACCGCCGCCATCACCAAGGTCCTCGCCGACCGCGGCACCGGCACCTTCGTGCCCTTCGACCGCATCGACCGCGCCCCCGAGGAGGCGGCGCGCGGCATCACCATCAACATCGCGCACGTCGAGTACGAGACCGACACCCGCCACTACGCGCACGTCGACATGCCGGGCCACGCCGACTACGTCAAGAACATGGTCACCGGCGCCGCGCAGCTCGACGGGGCGATCCTCGTCGTCTCCGCGCTCGACGGGATCATGCCGCAGACCGCCGAACACGTCCTGCTCGCCCGGCAGGTGGGCGTCGACCACATCGTCGTCGCGCTGACGATGGCCGACCGGGCCGACGACGAGCTGGCCGAGCTCGTCGAGCTGGAGGTCCGCGACCTGCTCACCGCGCACGGCTACGGCGGCGACGCCGCCCCAGTCGTACGGGTCTCGGGGCTGAAGGCCCTGGAGGGCGACCCGCGCTGGACGGCGTCGGTCGACGCGCTGCTCGACGCGGTGGACATCTATGTGCCGATGCCGGAGCGGTATCTGGACGCGCCGTTCCTGCTGTCCGTGGAGAACGTCCTCACCATCACGGGGCGGGGGACCGTCGTCACCGGAGCCGTCGAGCGGGGCACGGTACGGGTGGGCGACCGGATCGAAGTGCTCGGCGCCGGGCTGGAGTCCGTCGTCACCGGCCTGGAGACCTTCGGCAAGCCGATGGAGGAGGCGCAGGCCGGGGACAACGTGGCGCTGCTGCTGCGGGGCGTGCCGCGGGACGCCGTGCGGCGCGGGCACGTGGTCGCGGCGCCGGGCAGCGTCCTGCCGCGACGGCGGTTCTCCGCGCAGGTGTACGTGCTCTCCGCGCGCGAAGGGGGTCGTACGACGGCGATCGCCACCGGCTACCGGCCGCAGTTCTACATCCGCACGGCGGACGTCGTGGGGGACGTGGACCTGGGGGAGGCGGGGGTCGCGCGGCCCGGGGAGAGGGTCGTCATGACCGTCGAGCTGGGGCGCGAGGTTCCCCTGGAGCCGGGGCTGGGCTTCGCGATCCGGGAAGGCGGTCGGACCGTGGGGGCGGGGACCGTGACGGCCGTTCTTTGACGTGCTCCCTGGCCTGAAGTCCAGAGATTCCGGCCTCGGTCGTCTGACCCTTCCGGGGGCTTCCTGCTTCACCGCGCTGTGCGGGCACGCGTGCCCGTCTTACCGGCGCTCCACAGGCGGTTAACGTCTCCGCCCGTCCGGCGGCGACGATGCGGCGTCCTTCGAAGAGGACATCGCGGGCTGCGTTGTGGTCGCGGTCGTGCACGGTGCCACAGGCCCTGCACGTCCACTCGCGGACGTGCAGGGGCTTGGGGCCGTCCCTAAATCCGCAAGCCGAGCAGACCTGGGAGGAGGGGAAGGCACGGTCCACCTTGGCGAAGGTGCGGCCGTGCCTGACCGCCTTGTATTCCAGCATCCGTACGAACGCGGACCATCCCGCGTCGTGCACGGACTTGGCGAGCCGGGTACGGCCGAGGCCGGACACCGCGAGGTCTTCCACATACACCGCTTGGTTGTCGCGAATGATCTGTGTGGATGCCTTGTGGTGGAAGTCCCGGCGCCGGTCGGCCACCTTGGCGTGCTGGCGTGCGACCTTGATGCGGGCCTTG
>NZ_JBLRVZ010000041.1:0-64566 GCF_048159505.1 Streptomyces sp. T028 | reverse complement strand
CACCCACACCACCACCGCACCCCCCACCTGCCACCCCACCGGCCCGAACCGAGCCATCACCCCCACCCCCAACGCCCCACCCGCCAACCCCGCGAGCACCGCCACCACCACCCCGCACCCCACACCCGCGGCCACCACACCCCCCACGGTCCGCCACCGCGACCACGCCTCGACCGGCGCCTGAGCCACCCCACCGCTGGACCCAGCCCCCGCACCCCCCACGAACACCCCCACCACCACCCCGGCCACCACCGGCACCACCCCGGCCGCCCAGTTCCACACCGTCCCCGCCCCCGCCTCCGGCACCGCCGCCAGCAGCGGAAACGGCGGCAGCATCGGCGCCGGATCGGACCCCAACGGCGTCACCACATGCCCGACCCCCAGCACATACCCGGGCCCCACCGCATACGCCGCCCCCCACACCGCCGCGTTCGGCACCAGCGCCAGACACAGCAGCAACACCGCGAACCGCCCCGACCACCCCTCCGTCAACTGCAGAAACGCCCCCCGAGCCGCCCCGGCGTGCCACACCGACGACACCGCCACCAACAACGCCCCGCCCCCCACCAACGCCCCGGCCCCGGCCACCGCGGCCCTTCGGGCCACCGCACCCCAGCCCACCGCGCCGTCCCGCCCCGGCACCTCACCCACGCCGAACAGCGCCCTCCCCACCCACCCCGGCACCACCCGCGCGAGCGGCTCACGAGGGCGCCCGTACGCCGACCACACCCCGACCCCGGCCGCCGTCACGGCCACCGCCGGCACACACAGCACGGTCCACAGCCACGAGGGCCGCAGCACACCCCCGGCCGCATAGCAGGCCACTCCCACGCCCACCCCGAGATACCCCGCCACAACCCCCGCCCAGGCAGTGCGCGCACCGACCGCCACGCCCCCTTCCTCACCCCCGCCCTCGACCGCGTCCCGAGCAGCCCGATGCACCAGCCACACCGGCAGCACGAGCAGCAGCAACGGCGTGACCCCGACCGGCGCCGGCACCCCGGACAGCGTGTCGACGCGCACCAGTTCCGCCCCGTGCGCCAGCAACCACAACGCGGCGGCGACATGCAACGCCCCACCCGGCCCGCTGTCCGGATACGGCGAACTGATCCACAACACCATCACCAGCACGGCGAACGCCCCGAGCCCCAGCCCGGCGGCCAGCACCCCGCCGAGCACGGAGGCCACGAGCCCCGGCGAGCGATCACGCATACGGGAGGAGAACGAAGACGGCGTCACACCCGCCATCGTCCCAACGACACGCGCTTTCCGGGCGTAACAGGCGAACCATCGCCGTGTCACTCAATATACGGTTATGTTCTTTTTCGTACGAAGCAGCTCCCTTCGCCGCCGCACGCGGGGGGCGTACGCGTGAAGAACCCGAAGCAGAACCAGAAGCAGTACCCGGAGCAGAACCCGAAGCAGAACCCGAAGCCGCCCCTGCTGTCCGGACAGCGCTCCGCCCTTCGCACCCGCCTGACACCCGCTCAGGCCTTCGACGCGCTGTACGCGTTCTGCGCCCCCGCCCTCGTACGGCAGACCTACCTCCTCTGCGGCCGCCGCGAACTCGCCCGCGAATCGGTCGAACAGGCCTTCCAACTCGCCTGGCAGCGCTGGCCCGAGGTGGCCGTCGACCGGGACCCGGCGAGCTGGGTGCGGGCGGCCGCGCACGAGTACGCGCTCTCCCCCTGGCACCGGTTCCGCCCCCGCTTCCGGCACCCCGAACCCCCGCCCGCCGACACCGCCGACCGCGCCCTGCTCGCCGTACTCCAGGCACTCCCGCCGTCACAGCGCCGTACGCTCCTCCTCTACGACGGTGTGGGCCTCGACCTGCCGGAGACCGCGGCGGAGACGGAGGCGAGCACACCGGCGACCGCGCACCGCCTGCTGCACGCGCGGGAGGCCCTCGCCGCGTCCCTGCCCCAGCTGGCCGACCCCGCCGCGCTGCGCGCCCGCCTCGCCGAGTTGGCCTCCGTGGAACGCCTGCGCGCGGCCCGCCCCGCGACGGTCCGGGCGGGCAGCGAACGCCGCGCCCGCTTCTGGACCCGGGCGGCGATCACCTTCACGGTGGCCGTCATCGGCGCGACGGCCCTGACCCTGCGCACGGCCCCCACCCGGTACGACCCCCCGGTCCCCCCGGGCACCACGGTCCAGGGAATCCCCCCGGAGGCCGCCCCGGGCAGCCTGTCGAAGAAACAGACGGCCCTGAGGAAAAAGCTCACATCAAACCCGGCAAACGGCCCCGAACGCCTAACCCCCCAACCCCGCTGACGGCCACAGCCTCCGTAGCTGCGGGCAGTCGTGCCTCCCCCAGTGCCTTAAAGGCCTGGGAGGTACCCCCAGGCGGCACGGGTGGGCGCAGCGGCACCCCGCAAGCGCGGGCGAGCGAAAACACCGGTGGGCCCGCCCCCACCCCGGGGAACGGGCCCACAAGCGTTCACTCAGGAAGCGGTTCAACCGGCGAGAATCTCCCGCGCCAGCTTCGCCGTCTCCGTCGGCGTCTTGCCCACCTTGACGCCGGCGGCCTCAAGGGCCTCCTTCTTCGCGGCGGCCGTACCGGAGGAACCGGAGACGATGGCGCCGGCGTGGCCCATGGTCTTGCCCTCGGGCGCGGTGAAGCCCGCGACGTAGCCGACGACCGGCTTCTTCACGTTCTCCTTGATGAACGCCGCGGCCCGCTCCTCGGCGTCGCCACCGATCTCACCGATCATCACGATCAGGTCGGTGTCGGGGTCGGCCTCGAAGGCGGCCAGCGCGTCGATGTGGGTCGTACCGATGACGGGGTCGCCGCCGATGCCCACCGCCGACGAGAAGCCGATGTCACGGAGCTCGTACATCATCTGGTACGTCAGCGTGCCGGACTTCGACACCAGGCCGATACGGCCCGGCTTGGTGATGTCGCCCGGGATGATGCCGGCGTTCGACTGACCGGGGGTGATCAGACCCGGGCAGTTCGGGCCGATGATCCGGGTCTTGTCGCCCTTGGACACGGCGTACGCGTAGAACGCGGCCGAGTCGTGGACGGCGATGCCCTCGGTGATGACGACCGCGAGGGGGATCTCGGCGTCGATGGCCTCGACGACGGCGGCCTTGGCGAAGGCCGGCGGCACGAAGAGCACGGACACGTTGGCGCCCGTCTTCTCCATGGCCTCGGCGACCGTGCCGAAGACAGGGATCTCGTTGCCGTCGATGTCGACGGACGTGCCGGCCTTGCGGGGGTTCACGCCACCGACGATGTTCGTGCCGTCGGCCAGCATGAGCTTGGTGTGCTTCATGCCCGTGGCACCGGTCATGCCCTGGACGATGACCTTGGAGTCCTTGTTGAGGAAGATAGCCATGGCTGTCTGAGTCCCTCTTCCTTACTTCGCAGCCGCGAGCTCGGCGGCCTTGTCGGCCGCGCCGTCCATGGTGTCCACGCGCTGCACCAGCGGGTGGTTGGCGTCGGAGAGGATCTGACGACCCAGCTCGGCGTTGTTGCCGTCCAGACGCACGACGAGCGGCTTGGTGACGTCCTCGCCGCGGTCCTCCAGGAGCTTCAGCGCCTGGACGATGCCGTTGGCGACCTCGTCGCACGCGGTGATGCCGCCGAAGACGTTGACGAAGACGGACTTGACGTCCGGGTCGCCGAGGATGATCTCGAGACCGTTCGCCATGACAGCCGCGGAGGCGCCACCGCCGATGTCGAGGAAGTTGGCCGGCTTCACGCCGCCGTGGTTCTCACCGGCGTACGCGACGACGTCCAGGGTGCTCATGACGAGACCCGCGCCGTTGCCGATGATGCCGACCTCGCCGTCGAGCTTGACGTAGTTGAGGTTCTTCTCCTTGGCGGCGGCCTCGAGCGGGTTGGCCGACGCCTTGTCCTGGAGCGCCTCGTGCTCCGGCTGACGGAACTCGGCGTTCTCGTCCAGGGAGACCTTGCCGTCCAGGGCGATGACGTCACCGGAGGCGACCTTGGCCAGCGGGTTGACCTCGACGAGGAGGGCGTCCTCCTTGATGAAGGTGTCCCACAGCTTGACGAGGACGTTCACGACCTTGTCGGCGACCTCGGCCGGGAACTTCGCGGCCGCGACGATCTCGCGGGCCTTCTCCTCGGTGACACCCTCGTTGGCGTCGATCGGCGTCTTGGCGACGGCCTCGGGGCGGGTGGCCGCCACCTCCTCGATCTCCATGCCGCCCTCGACGGACGCGATGGAGAGGAAGGTGCGGTTGGCGCGGTCGAGGAGGAAGGAGACGTAGTACTCCTCCAGGATCTCCGGGGCGGTCTCGGCGATCATCACCTTGTGGACCGTGTGGCCCTTGATGTCCATGCCGAGAATGTCCGTCGCGCGGGCGACGGCCTCGTCCGGGGTGGCGGCGAGCTTCACGCCACCGGCCTTGCCACGGCCGCCGACCTTCACCTGGGCCTTGACGACAGACTTGCCACCGAGACGCTCGGTGGCTGCGCGGGCCGCCTCAGGCGTGTCGATGACTTCACCGGCCAGCACCGGTACATCGTGCTTGGCGAAGAGGTCCCTCGCCTGGTACTCGAACAGGTCCACGCGCTTCCGTCCCTATCAGTGATCTAGCGGTTCGTTGGATGCGTGGGCGTGCCGCGAAGGGCAACGTGACGTCCGCATGGGTCACAGGGGAAGCGCACACGGTGTCCGAGCGCGCGGCATGTCCGTCTCGCAGGTTATCTCTGCTTCCCGGAGGCCTCTAAATCGCGGGTCACACCTGAGCGGTGATACCTGTCACATGATGTCGCCCTCACTGACACCCAGTGTCGCGCGTGCGGGGCCTCACCGGGTTGGGGTTGACCCGGTGAGGCCCCTTGAGCAGCCCCTAAGGGGCTCAGGGCGGGCGATCCCCACCCCAATGGGGACCCCTCGCCCCCCTCCATGAGGCGCCGGCCGAACAGTCCGACGGCTTTCGGCCGTCCGGGCCTGTCACCTCACGAAGATCACGGGAAGCGCCGCGAAGGCGCTGGGGGAAGAACGCCGAGCGGTCTCATGCGTACAGCTCGGTCGTCGTACGGCTCAGACGTCGTACGGGGCGACCGTCCCGGCGGCGACGCCCCGGACGCCGGTGACGGCGTGGCCGGTCAGCTGCCCGGCGTCGCCCTCGACGGTTCCGGTCAGGTCCTGCGCGAAGGGCACGGTCCGCCCGGCGACCCCGCCGGCGAGAGAACCGGCCTCACCGACGACACCGGCCGCGAAGGGAGCGGCCTCGCCCTCGACGCCGTACGCCAGCCCGGTGGCACTGCCCGCGACCGGCCGGACAGTCTCGGTCACGGTCCCGATGACGGCGTCCACGACGGGCTCGACGGCCCCGGTCACCCCGTCCGCGAACGGCGGAACGTGCCCGGCGACCCCGTACGTCAGATCGCCCGCCTGCCGGACCAGCCCGTGCGTGCACGGCTCCACGACGCCGACGACCCCGTCGGCGTACGGCCGCACGTCGCCGACCACGCCGTACGCCAGCCCGTCCGCGTCCACGACGGCCTGCCCCGCGACCGGCACCACCCCGTGCACGGCGGTGTTCACGACAGGCGGCAGCACCGCGTCCACGGTGTCCCCGGCGACCTGCCCGACGAGGCCGGTGGCGTAGGGGACGGCCCGGCCGAGGACGCCGCTCGCGTACCCGACCGCCCTCTCGGCCGCCTCGTCGGCGACCGGCGAGAGCCCGTCCACGGCGGTCGTGACCAGGGGCGGGACGACCGTGGACCGGGCGCTGTGGAGCTTGGTCCGGTCGGCGGCGAGGGCCTGCTCCAGGTCGGGGGCGAAGGCGGAGAGCGGGCCGAAGAGGAAGTCGACGGCGCTGCGGTTGTCGTGGGGGGCGTCCGGGAGGGCCGCAGCCTGTGCTTCGGCGGCGGCAGCGCCGGCCTCGGTGGCCTCAGCCGCGTCGGCGGCGTCGGCGGCGTCGGCGGCGTCGGCGGCGTCGGCGGCGTCGGCGGCGTCGGCGGCGTCGGCCTTGGCGACTGTGGTCGCGGCGGTGGACCCGGCCTTGCCCGCGAGCTGTGTGCCCGCCCGCAGCGCCTGCTCCGCGCGGGCGGCCCTGGCCCCCTGGATGACCTGGGCGGCACTGCTCTTCGCCCTGGCCGCGGCCTTGGACCGGATGTGCGTGACGGTGTCGGCGACCGTGTCCTGTGTGGAGACGGAGCTGGCGGGCAGTTCGTCGGCGCTGGCCGCGGCGGAACCGAGCGCCCAGGCACCGCTGACACCGGCGGCTATGACGAGGGAACGGCGAATGTTCTTGTTCATGCGTGCGTCAGATCCTTTGGGGGTTCCGAGACTTCGGAAGGCTTGGGACGTTCCGGCGCCGGAGCAGGGGAACTCCGGGCGGGTGGGCAGACCTGTTCCACCCCCGCGCGGCAGGTCTGCAACGGGGGAAGGGGCTGCCCGGTCCTAGCCGGGGAAGACCGGAATGTCCCGGTGCCCGTCCCGGGTTCCGTCCGCGTCCGACCGCACGGCACCGCCGGACACCAGCGGCACCGGCATCCGGTGGGACACCGTCACGGCATGCGCGTCGCCGTGCCGCGACGCCCCGCCGTCGAGAGTGGACGCACCGCCCAGCAGACCGCTGGGCACACCGCCCGGCGCGCGGTGCGCGGGGGCGTGACCGGCGCCGATGTGCACCGGGTTGTGCGAGGCCGCGCGCACGCCGGCCGCATCTCCGAGGGCGGGGACGGGGACGGGAACCACGGGTCCGTACGACACCGTGGCCGCGTCGGCCGCCTTGTGCTCCGGGGAAGCGTGCCGGAACCGGTCCCCGTCGGGCGACGAGGTCACCGGGGAGTCCGGCGCAGGCGTCTGGACGACGGGCACGGGAAGGGTCTGCACCGGAAGCGAGGGCGGCTCGGAAACGTCCGGCAGATCCGGCAGATTCGGCAGATTCGGCAACGACGAGACGGGCAGTTCCGCGGTGGCCTCCGCCACCTTCTCGGTCACCGCCGTCACGACCTCACGAAGAGGCTGCAGGACACGGTCGGTGTGCACAGCCGGAACCGGACCCGAGGTCGGAGCCGCCTCCGAAAGGGCTGCCGTTACGTCCTTCACGGACGCCGTCGTCCCCTCCGCCGCCTGCGCCTGCCCCCCACACAGGAAGCCGAGGGCGAGCAACCCACCCACCAACAGCGCCAGTTGCAGCGCACGCCGCCCGGCCGCCTCGCGCAGGACGCACAGAACGCGCAGAGCGGCAGCGGGCAGAACGGTGGGTGAGGTCAAGAAGGGAGGATCCTCCCGTGCGAGGGAACGTGCCGTCGATCCTTGCACGCGACTCCCGTGGTGGCGCAACCCCCCTGTTACCGATGGGTAGTCATGTCATCCATGTCCTTTTTGTGCGTCCGGCACGGGAAGCGGACGCCTCTCGATCGCCGCCGCCATCACCTCCGGGAACAGGTCCGGTGTGCAGGCGAACGCCGGTACGCCCAGCGCCGCGAGCGCCGCCGCGTGCTCATGGTCGTAGGCCGGAGCCCCCTCGTCCGACAGCGCCAGCAGCGCCACGAACTGCACCCCCGCCCCCTTCATCGCCTCGACCCGCTTCAGCATCTCGTGGCGTATGCCGCCCTCGTAGAGATCGCTGATGAGCACGACGACCGTCTCGGCGGGCCTGGTGATGTGCGACTGGCAGTACGCGAGCGCCCGGTTGATGTCCGTACCGCCACCGAGCTGTGTGCCGAAGAGGACGTCGACGGGGTCGGCCAGTTGGTCGGTGAGATCGACGACCGAGGTGTCGAACACGACGAGCCGGGTGTCGATCGACCGCATGGAGGCGAGCACCGCCCCGAAGACGGAGGCGTGGACGACCGAGGCCGCCATCGACCCCGACTGGTCGACGCAGAGGACGACCTCCTTCTTCACGGACCGCGCCGCCCGACCGTGCCCGACCAGCCGCTCCGGCACGACCGTCCCGTGCTCGGGCAGGTAGTGCTTCAGGTTGGCGGCGATCGTGCGGTTCCAGTCGATGTCGTGATGACGGGGCCGGTGAACGCGGGCACTGCGGTCGAGGGCGCCGGTGAGAGTGGCGCGGGTACGCGTGGCGAGCCGCTTCTCCAGGTCCTCGACCACCTTGCGCACGACGGCCCGTGCCGTCTCCTTCACCGTCTCCGGCATCGCCTTGCTGAGCGAGAGCAGCGTGCCGACGAGGTGCACGTCCGCCTCGACCGCCTCGAGCATCTCCGGCTCCAGCAGCAGCGCCGACAGCCCCAGCCGGTCGATGGCGTCACGCTGCATCACCTGGACGACGGAGGTGGGGAAGTACGTCCGGATGTCCCCGAGCCATCGCGCCACGGACGGCGCCGACGCCCCGAGCCCCGCCGAACGGTCCCGTCCCGCAGCCGGTCTCTCCCCCTTCCCGTAGAGCGCGGTGAGCGCCCCGTCCATCGCGGCGTCCCGCCCGGACAGCTCCTGCCCGGTACCGTCCGCCGCGTCCCCACCCAGCACCAGCCGCCAACGCCGCAACCGCTCCTGAGCCGGATCGTTCCCCTCGACGACCGTCATCTGCCCACCCCCGCAAGGTTATTGCCCTGACCCCCTGGGCCAGGGGCATCACCGGCGTCGGCAGAATCGCCGGGACCGCCGAAGTCGCCGTCCAGCCCCAGCAGCAGCCGCACCACCGGCAGCACCGCATCGGCCCGCTCGGCGTCGGACTCGGGCGCGAACCCGGGCACTCCCGCCCCCGGCCCCGCCGTACTCGCCCGCTCCCCCGGCCCCCGCCGCACCAGCTCGCCGAGCGTTCTGCGCACCCCCGGCTCATACGCCGAGAACGTCCGCCGCAGCAACGGCAGCACATCCGTGAACGCCTCCGCCGGCACCCTCGTGAGCCATCCGTCGACCAGTCCCAGCAGCCGCTCGTCGTGCACGAGCAGCAGCCCTCCCCCGGATCCGCCACCGACGAAGCCCTCGATCCACGCGGCCGCGTCCCCGGGCGGCGTCCCCGGCGACAGCGCGAGCCCCATGAGCCGGGCCGCCTCCTCCTGTCCCACCTCCCCGTCGTCCAGCAACAGCCGCACCACGCGCCCCCGTACGACGCCCACGACCCGGTCCCGTCCGGACAGCCCCCGCAGCACTCCCCGCCAGCGCGCCCGCAGCTCACCGTGACCCGCGAGCGGGCCGTCCCCCGTCAAGGGTGTGTGCTCTGCGTCCCTCCGCAGTGCCACCGTCTCCTCCAGCAACCCCACCGCCCCGTGCACCGCGTCCACATGGCGCCGCATCTCCTCCGCCGCGTCCGCGTCCAGGCCGGTGCAGGCCGGGGGCAGGCCGACGAAGATCCGTTCGGCGAGGCCCACGGCGACCTCCGTCAGGGCGCCGGTGTCGGTGCCGCGCACATCGCCGTAGCGCAGGGAGCGGACCAGTGCGGGCAGCGCCTGGGCGAGATGGCCGACGTCCGTGTCAAGGGCCGCCCGGTCGGTGAGGACCCGCATCACGGTGGGCAGCGCGTCCGGCAGGCCGGCCAGCAGGCAGCGCTCGGCGAGCGCGGTCACCTCGGCGAGGCCTCTCGTGGTGACGGCGTCCGCCTCCGTCTTCGCGGTCGCCGCCGCGCGTACGGTCGTCCCCCACACCCCGGCCTCGGCGACCCGCACGGACAGTTCCGGCTCCCAGCGCAGCCGCCAGGTCTCCCGGAAGGTTCCCGTGCCGCCCCGCGAGACGACGGGTTCTCCCCATTCCACGCCCAGCAGCCGCAGCCGGTGCAGCAGTCTGCTGCGTCCGGCGTCGGTCTCCTTGCGCAGATCGAGCTCCGTCTCCCGCTCCGCCGCCTCCGGTCTGAGCCGCAGCCGACGCTGCTCCCGGTCGAGGTCTCGCTGCAGGGGCACCGCCGGCGCACCGGCCGGCACCTGCCCCAGCACGTCCCCGACCACCAGCCGGTCCCGCACCAGCGCCAGCGGTATGTCCGACCCGTCACACAGCACGGCCCGTACCGCGTCGGTGGTCTCACTCAGGCCGGGCAGCGGCCGGCCGCGCAGTGCGGCGAGCGTCTCGGCGAGCCGGACCGCCTCGATGACATGCGCCGAGGACACGATCCGGTCCTCCGCGCGGAGCAGCCCGGCCACCCTGGTCAGCCATCGCTCGATCGGCCGGTCCGGCGCACCGAACAGATGCGCGTACCAGCCGGGTGAGTCGATCCCCGCCCCGTATCCCCCCTCCCGTGCCAGCCTGCGATGGGTCCACGGCACCCAGGTCAGATCGGCCCTGACCTTCGCGAGCCCTTTCAGCAGGGCCCGGTCGTCGGCGACGGCGGCCTTGCGGCGCAGGGCCGGCACATGCCAGGCCCCGCACACCACGGCCACCGCGCCGTCCCCGAACTCCCTCTGCGCCGCCCGCAC
The DNA here is from genome assembly GCF_048159505.1 of Streptomyces sp. T028. NCBI lineage: Bacteria > Bacillati > Actinomycetota > Actinomycetes > Kitasatosporales > Streptomycetaceae > Streptomyces > Streptomyces sp. T028. The sequence continues at coordinate 54,266 of NZ_JBLRVZ010000041.1, read as the reverse complement.
CTGGAGCCGCATGTACGCCTCCCGCACGAGATCCCGGTGGCCCTCCGCGCCCTCGTACGTCTCCCGCACCGCCGTCATGGCCTCCTCGACGGCGGCGAAGGGTGCGAGCGGATCCTGCCCACCCACGCCCCGGTGCTCGACGACGTCCTCCCACCAGCGTTCGGCGTCGTCGTACCCCGCGGCCTCGGCGAGCGCGCCGAGCGGATCGATCCGTACTCCCTCGCCCGCCTCGCCGCTCTGTCGCTCTGCGGCCTGTCCCTCGGGAGCCTGTCCCTCGGGGGCCTGTCCTTCCTCCGTGTCCGCCCGGCCGTCCCAGGCCAGGGTGTGGGTGGCGGGGAGGTCGATGAAGCGGGCCGGAACGCGCCGCTCCAGCGCCCAGCGCAGTGCCACCCACTCCGGGGAGAACTCGGCCATCGGCCAGAACGCGGAGCGGCCCGGCTCGTCGACGGCGTGGGCGAGCAGCGCGACCGGCGGCCGCATGTCCTGCCCGGCGGCGAGGGGAATCAGTGTGTCGGCCTCGGGCGGCCCTTCGATCAGCACGGCCCGGGGCCGGGCGGCCTCCAGCGCCGCCCGCACCGCCCGTGCCGACCCGGGTCCGTGATGCCGCACGCCGAGCAGCAGCGGCCGGCGCACGTCACCGGCCGACCGGCCGCTCTCGTGGATCCCCGTCATCGCTTCCCCCGTCATCCCGTCCGTGTTCCCGCGTACGTCCTCACGCGCTCACCCGCTCACGCGCGCGGCCAGCGCGAGTCCTTGTCCTCGTTCATGTGGTTCATGTGCTTCATGTGGTTCATGTGCTCACCCCCCTTCGGTGCCGGTCTCGGTCACGGCCATCTCGAGTCCTTGTCGTTCCGGTTCACGCACTCACCTCCCTGCAGGCGCGGTAGAAGTCGGTCCAGCCGTCGCGTTCGCGGAGCACCGTCTCCAGGTACTCCTGCCAGACGACCCGGTCTGCGACCGGATCGCGGACGACCGCGCCGAGGATTCCCGCGGCGAGGTCGCCGGGCCTCAGCACGCCGTCGCCGAAGTGCGCGGCCAGGGCGAGACCGCTGGTGACGACGGAGATGGCTTCGGCCGTGGACAACGTGCCGGTGGGAGACTTCAGCTTGGTGCGGCCGTCGGCGGTGATGCCGTCGCGCAGTTCGCGGAAGACGGTCACCACACGGCGGATCTCGTCGACCCCGTGCGGCACGGCCGGCAGCTCGAGGGAGCGGCCGATCTGGTCGACACGCCGCGCCACGATGTCGACTTCGGCGTCGACATTCGCGGGCAGCGGCAGCACCACCGTGTTGAAGCGGCGGCGCAGAGCGCTGGACAGTTCGTTGACCCCGCGGTCCCGATCGTTGGCAGTGGCGATCAGGTTGAAGCCGCGGACCGCCTGAACCTCCTGCCCCAGTTCAGGTATCGGCAGCGTCTTCTCCGACAGGATGGTGATGAGTGTGTCCTGAACGTCGGCCGGGACGCGAGTCAATTCCTCGACGCGGACCGTCGTCCCCTCCGCCATGGCGCGCATGACCGGGCTGGGGACGAGGGCGTCCGGGCTCGGGCCGTGCGTCAGCAGTTGCGCGTAGTTCCAGCCGTAGCGAATCGCCTCCTCCGGGGTGCCGGCCGTGCCCTGCACCAGCAGGGTCGAGTCACCGCTGACCGCCGCGGCCAGGTGTTCGGAGACCCACGTCTTGGCGGTTCCGGGCACGCCGAGCAGGAGCAGGGCGCGGTCGGTGGCGAGGGTGCTGACAGCCACCTCGACGATGCGGCGCGGGCCCACGTATTTCGGTGTGATCGCCGTGCCGTCGGGCAGGGTGCCGCCGAGGAGGTAGGTGGCGACGGCCCACGGCGACAGCCTCCAGCGGGCCGGGCGGGGGCGGTCGTCCTGGGCGGCGAGCGCGGCGAGTTCTTCGGCGAAGGCGTGTTCGGCATGCGGCCGCAACGCCTGCGCGGGCTGGGTCTGACCGGGTTTCACGAACGTCGGGTCTACGGACACGGACATGGCTGAGGTCCCCTCCAGCTTGGCCGGTTCGGGTCTGGTGTCCACCGTGCACCATCCCACTGACAATGCGTTCCGACCTGCGGAAACGTCTCGGATCGGAGATGCGGCGGGCGCTCGCGGGGCCGATTGTCAGTGGGGGGATCTACCTTCGATGGCATGACTCAGCAGGAGGTGCGCTGGACCGCGGACCAGGTGCTGGCACTGGCGCCTGACTCCGCGTCACGCAAAGCGGGGAGCAAACTCGGCGCGGCCGGCGCCTGGTCGGGGACGGGCAGTTCGCGGGAGGGGACGGTGTGGGGGGTGTGCAGCGGCGACGGCGCGTCGTACCGCACGGTCGTCGACACCGCGGCCACTGCCACCGCCCGTGGCGCGGCGTACGACTGCACCTGCCCGAGCCGCAAGTCCCCGTGCAAGCACGCGCTCGGGCTGCTGCTGCTCTGGTCGGCCGGGGAGGAGGAGGCTGCGACGGGGCCGGCGCCGGACTGGGCCGAGAAGTGGATCGCGCGCCGGCGCGGGCGCGCACGGGGGAAAGGGGAGGCGGCCTCGGCGGGTCCCGGTTCCGGCGCGGCCGATCCGGAGGCGGCGCGCCGGAGGGCGGAGCGGCGCGCCGAGCGGATCACCGCGGGCGCGACGGAGCTGGAGCAGCGCCTGGCCGACCTCCTGCGCTCCGGTCTCGCCACGGCCGAGGGGTCGGGCCCCGGGCTGTGGGAGGAGACGGCGGCCCGCATGGTCGACGCCCAGGCCCCCGGACTGGCGGCACGGGTCCGGGAGTTGGGGGCGATCCCGGGTTCCGGCGCCGACTGGCCGGTGCGGCTGCTGGAGGAGTGCGCCCTGCTCCACCTCCTCGACCAGGGCTGGCTGCACCGCGAACGGCTCCCGGACGCCCTGGCGGCCACGGTCCGCTCCCGCGTCGGCCTGACCGCCCGGCCGGCCGGACCGCCGCTGCGCGACCACTGGCTGGTTCTCGCCCAGACCGACACGCCGGACCCGAAACTGACGACCCGCCGCATCTGGCTCCACGGCGCCGCCTCGGGCCGCACCGCCCTCGTCCTGTCCTACGGCGCCGCCGGCCGCGCCCCCGACCTCGCCCTTCCGGTCGGCCTGGCCCTGGACGCGGAGCTGTCCGCCTACCCGGGTGCCGGGCGACAGCGGGCGGCCCTGGGCGAACAGTTCGCGCCCCCCGCACCGACCACGGCCCGCCCACCGGGCCTGACGACGGCTCAGGCGGCCGCCCGCTACGGCGAGTCGCTGCGCGACGACCCCTGGCAGGAGTCCGTCCCGGTGACCCTGGACAACGTCATACCGACCCCGGACGGCACCTTCTGGCAACTGGCCGACGCCGACGGCGACACGGCCCTGCCCCTCACCCCCACCGCCACGTCCCGCCCCGGCCTGTGGCGCCTGGTCGCCCTCTCGGGCGGCGCCCCCGTCAAGGTGTTCGGCGAGTGCGGCCACCGGGGCTTCACCCCCCTGACCGCCTGGCCGACCCACCCGGGAGAGGCGGTCCGCCTGTGACCGAGCCGGAGGGGACACCCATGCCCACCACACCCACAGCCACGAACCCCACGCCGTCCGCCCCGACACCGACGACTCCCACCCCGACACCCGCGACCACCGACCCGACCGCCACGCCGTCCCTCCCGACGCCGACGACTCCCACCCCACCCACCACTCCCTCCCTTCCCGCGCCCACGACACCCACCCCAGCACCCACGACCACCGAACCGACCGCCACTCCACCCGCTCCCGTCCCCACGCTCACGGCTGCCGCCCAGGCACCCGCGGCCACCGCCCCCACCTGGGACGACCTGGTCACCGCGGCTCTCCTGGGCACGGACCGCCATACACCACCCGGGGCCGCCCCCGGCCGGGCGGCGCCGTCCGCCCTGCTGGACGCGGCGGCCGCCGAGACCGTACGGCGCCGGGCCGGGCTGCGACCTGGCCGGGCCGCACCACGCCCGGAACCGGCCCCCGCCGACCCGCGCCCCACGCTGCCCACGCCCGCGGCCCGCAGACTCGCGTTGCTGCTCGCCGACCGCCCCGGCACCGGCGGAGCCGGCCGCAGGGGCACGGCACCGGACCTCATGGAGCTGCTGCCGCAGTGGCTGGCGGCGGCGAACGCGCGCGGCTTCGCCCCGCCCCCGGAGGCCCTGCCCAGGCTGCTCGACGCGGCACGCGGGCGCACGGACCTGCGTCCGGCGGCGCTGCGGTTCGCGGGCCCGCGCGCCCTGTGGCTCGCCCGGCTGAACCCGGAGTGGCGGTTCGCGCTGCGCGCCGCGCCGGGCGGGGACGCCTCGCTGCCGCGCCCGGAGGAGACCGGGCGGATCGAGAAGCTCTGGCAGGAGGGCCTGTTCGCCGAGCGCGTCGCCCTCCTGGCGTCCCTGCGCCGGCGCGCCCCCCACGCGGCCCGCGCGCTGCTGGAGTCGACCTGGCCGACGGAGCGCGCGGAGGACCGCCTGATGTTCCTCGACTCGCTGCGCACCGGCCTGGGCGAGCGGGACGAGCCGTTCCTGGAGGCCGCGTTGGCCGACCGCAGCCGCAATGTGCGGGCGACGGCAGCCGAGTTGCTGTCCGCGCTGCCGGGTTCGGCGCTCGCCGCGCGGATGGCGGTCCGGGCCGCCGCGTGCGTGGCCGTTGACCATGGCTACGACACTCCGACCCTCACCGTGGAGGCGCCGCACGAGTGCGACGCGGACATGGAGCGCGACGGAGTCGCCCCCAAAGCCCCGGCCGGCCGGGGTGAACGGTCGTGGTGGCTCGGCCAGTTGGTGGAGGCTGCCCCGCTCGGCGCCTGGCCGGCGCGACTGGGCGGACGTACACCGGAACAGATCGTCGCGCTCCCGGTGGCCGACGACTGGCTGGGCGAGCTGCACGCGGCCTGGTGCCGGGCCGCCGTACGGCAGCGGGACGCGGCCTGGTCGCGGGCGCTGCTCGGACCGCCGTCCGCGCCCGGGGCGGGCGGACCGGGCGCGGTCTCCCTGGCCGAGCGGGCGAAGCTGCTGAGCACCCTGCCGGCGGGCGAACGGGCGGAATGGGTCGCCGGGTTCATCGCGGTCCACGGGCTGTCGGAGGCGTTCCAGCTGCTCGGCGTGTGCGCGGTGCCCTGGGCCGCCCCGCTCGGCGGGGCGGTGGTCGACGCCCTCAACATCGCACGGGACGCGGGGAGTTACCCCTGGAGCTTCAGCGGCGTGATGGGTCTCGCCGAACGCTGCCTGGACCCGTCGGAGGCCTCCCGGCTGGACGCCCTCCTGGCCGTCCCCGACGAACCGGAGGACGCGTCACCCGGCGCCGGAGGCTACTGGGCGGAGGCGTTCCAGCGCCTGGGCACGACCCTGCGCCTGAGAGCGGTGATGGCCCAGGAACTTGGCGAAGGCCAGACCCCCTAGGCAGCGCCCCAAAGGGGCGCGGGGAACTGCGCAAAGGGGCGCGGGGAACTGCGCGACCAGCCACGACGCCGCCGCAGACGAAAGACGCCATATCACGGCACCTCCAGCGGAGCGTTCACGTCCCCGTCGGCTATCCCACGTGCTCCCGGACCCACTCCACGATCGACGCCGTGGTCGCCCCGGGGGTGAAGATCTCCGCGACCCCCTTCTCCTTCAGCGGCGCGATGTCCGCGTCGGGGATGATCCCCCCGCCGAAGACCAGGATGTCGGCCGCGTCCCGTTCCCGGAGCAGTTCGATCACCGCGGCGAAGAGCGTGTTGTGCGCCCCGGACAGGATGGACAGCCCGATCGCGTCGGCGTCCTCCTGGATCGCCGTGTCGACGATCTGCTCCGGGGTCTGGTGGAGCCCGGTGTAGATGACCTCCATGCCTGCGTCGCGCAGCGCCCGGGCGATCACCTTGGCGCCGCGGTCGTGGCCGTCGAGTCCCGGCTTGGCCACCACCACCCGGATCGGACCGGATGCCACACCCATGACTGCCTCCCTGAAGCGGCTTCGCCCGCTCTCGACGGCCCGGACACCCCGTGCCACACACCCGGGGAAGTGAACGAACGTTATCGCCAGCATCCCGCAACCGGCCGTTTCGTGGCGTGGACCAGCGGGGAAATCACACAATGGGACAGTAACGGGAGCCGCAAACGAGGTCGCCGTACCGCCGCGCCGCAGGCCGCGCGCCGCGGCGGTACGGCGCATCGGTGCAAGCGTGACGGGAGCCCGGGGCCAAGGCCCCCTCCGCCCGCCCGGCAGCCGATCTCCTCCGCCGCGCCTCCCACGAGGGCACACGGGGGACAGAGACGTCCTCGGCGTGTGCCGACAGGAGGTCGGCGATGCAGGTCACCAGGGTGCTGCAGCCCTTTCTACCGCTCTACCGGCGTCTGCTGCCGGACCTTGGGAACCTTCCGAACATCCCCGGCAGGCTGGCCGGACTCTCCACCGCCCTGCTGAAGGCCACTGTCCTGGACCTCGCGATCCTCGCCGGCCATCTCCTGCTCTACCCCTCCGGCATCGCCCAGGAGCGCCGCCCAGCCGCGCTCCCGTCTGCGGAAAACAGCGGGCCGAACGAAAATGGCACCGAGTGCCCCACCCAGCTGCCCACACAGGCCCCGCTCCCGGTCATCCTGCTCCACGGTTTCATCGACAACCGCTCGGTCTTCGTCCTGCTGCGCCGCAGCCTCGCCCAGCACGGCAGGCATCGCGTGGAGTCGCTGAACTACTCCCCCCTGACCTGCGACATCCGCACCGCGGCCGAGCTGCTCGGGCGGCACATAGAGGAGATATGCGCGCGCACCGGCAGCACCCGGGTCGACGTCGTCGGGCACAGCCTGGGCGGCCTGATCGCCCGCTACTACGTGCAGCGGCTGGGCGGTGACGTCCGGGTCCGCACGCTGGTCACGCTCGGCACCCCGCACTCCGGCACCAAGGTGGTGCCGCTGGCGAACGCGCACCCGATCGTGCGCCAGATGCGCCCCGGCTCGGAGGTCATCGAGGAGCTGTCCCGGCCCGCACCCGGCTGCCGTACGCGGTTCGTCAGCTTCTGGAGCGACCTCGACCATCTGATGGACCCGCTGGAGACGGCCCGGATCGACCACCCCGACCTGCTGGCGCAGAACGTCCGGGTGACGGGGATCGGCCATCTCGCCCTGCCCGTCCACCCGGCGGTCGCGACCGGCATACGACAGGCTCTCGACACCCCGGAGACGACCACGGCCGAGGCCCGCACCGGCGGCCTGACAGTGGCCTGACGGCGGCCTCACACCCCGCCGCCCCACGCCTCGACACCGCCCGGACAACTTTTCGACAGCGCTCGACGGCCGTTCGAGACCCCTTCCCCTCGAACACTCTTCGAACATAGGGCCAAACCCGCGCCCGCCGTCCCCCGAAACACGGCCGATTGCCCCTTTCCTGCGAGCACGAAACCTGCGGAAGATTGTCGTGCCCGCATACCGCCGGGTACAGTCGCCGCACTGCTCTGGCAGCCCCTGTTGTCGAGGCGAGAGAGAAGTTGGTGAACGACCGTCACCCGTCGGGGACCATGACCCCCCCGGCTCCGGCTTCCGACGCCGACTCCACGCCCTACGCGTCGTACGGCACCCAGGAAGCCCAGTACGACGGCTTCACCTCGTACAACGGCTACGACACCGGCACCCACCACTCCGGGCACTTCACGGCCGACCCCCTCTTCGGCAGCCTCCCCGGCGACGCCACGAGCACCGGCACGGGCAGCTTCGACAGCGCCTACGGCACCGGGCAGTGGACCACCGGCGGCCACCCGACGACGGCCGGCACCGGTAGCCACCAGCTCCACGACACGGGTGGCCACCACACCCTGAACTACGACCCGTACGCGGCCCAGCACCATGCCGCCTACGACTCGGGCGCGTACGACACGACCAGCTGGACGACCGGGCACCAGCAGCTCCCGCTCATCCCGCCGCAGACCTCCGTGTCCGACACCAGCGGCCACTGGGACGCGAACGCCTGGCTGCAGCCGGACCAGTCCGGTAACCCCGCCGACCAGACCCAGCACTGGGAATGGGGTACCCAGACCTTCGACACCGGCGCCTACGACGCCACGCAGTGGAACTCCGACAGCGGCGAGGCCGGGACCACCCCGACCTCCGGCACCGCCTCCGACGAGTACGAGCAGTCGGCCGGATACGACGAACAGGCCCCGGACGGCGGCGAGTTGTCCGCCACCGGCGAGCTGCCCGCCGTGTCCGAGCAGCCCCTCCTGGACGAACAGGAGGAGACCGTGCCGGCGCCTGCCACCCGCGCTGCCGCCCGTAACGCGAGCCGTTCCCGCCGCCGTACGCCCGCGAGGCGCTCCGCGCTGCTGACCGTGGCCGTGCCCTCGGCCTGCGTGATGGGGGTCGCCGGAATCGCCGCCGCCTCCGTCGGCACGCTGACCGGCGGGGACGACAAGGACACCACGGCCTCCGCCTCGGACGCGCAGGCGGTGAAGCCATCGGCCGCCAACAACAAGCTGGACTCCCAGCTCGAGACCCTCAGCGCCGAGGCCGACGACTTCGCCGACCGGGCCAGCCGGACGCAGGAGCGCATCGACCTCAAGGCGCAGCAGGAAGCCGAGAAGAAGAAGGCGGCAGCGGAGGCGGCCCGCAAGGAGCGGCTGCGCCCGAAGTACGCCCTCCCGGTCGCCGCGCGCGGGCTGAGCGCCTACTTCGGCCAGGCCGGCGTCAACTGGATGTCCCAGCACACCGGCATCGACTTCCCGGTCTCCTACGGCACGACCGTTATGGCGGCGACCGATGGCACCGTACGGACGCAGTGGAACAGCGCCTACGGCAACATGATGATCGTGACGGCGAAGGACGGCACGGAGACCTGGTACTGCCACCTCTCCAGCTACCGTGTCGCCTCCGGTACGACGGTGAAGGCCGGCGACCCGATCGCGTACTCCGGGAATTCCGGCAACTCCACCGGCCCGCACCTGCACTTCGAGGTCCGGCCGGCCGGCGGTTCGGCCATAGACCCGCTGCCGTGGCTGCGCAGCCACGGGCTCGACCCGACGTAGAGCCCCCGTCGCCTTGGTGTGAGCCCCCGCTGTGGAAGCGGGGGCTCACTCATGCCCATCTGAGCTGCGGCTGCCTTACAGCTTCTCGACCGGCGCGTACCGCAGCAGCAGCCGCTTGGGCTTGCTGTCGCCGAAGTCGATCGTCGCCTCCGCGTTCGCGCCCGTGCCCTTCACGCCGACGACCGTGCCGAGTCCGAACTGGTCGTGGGTGACACGGTCGCCGACGGCCAGGGCCACCACCGGCTTCTCCGCCGCGCCCCGGCGTGTCGCGAACCCGGAGGCACCGGCGGCCGTGGAGCGCGAGCGCGTCGAGGACAGGGAGGCCGCCACCCCGGACACCGGACCGGAGGACACGGGCGCGGTCGCCCCCGTCCGCTTCCAGTCCACATGAGTCGCCGGGATCTCCTCCAGGAACCGCGACGGCGGGTTGTACGACGGCTGCCCCCAGGCGCTGCGCAGCGAGGACCGCGTGAGGTAGAGCCGCTCACGCGCGCGCGTGATGCCGACGTAGGCCAGGCGGCGCTCCTCCTCCAGCTCCTTGGTCTGGCCGAGGGCGCGCATGTGCGGGAACACGCCGTCCTCCATGCCGGTGAGGAAGACGACCGGGAACTCCAGGCCCTTGGCGGTGTGCAGGGTCATCAGAGTGATGACGCCGGAGCCGTCCTCGTCCTCGTCGGGGATCTGGTCGGAGTCGGCGACGAGCGCGACCCGCTCCAGGAAGTCGGCGAGACCGCCGGTGGCCGCGCCCTCACCCTCGGCCTGCTCCTGCTCGAACTCCAGGGCCACGGCGGCGAGTTCCTGGAGGTTCTCGATACGGGTCTCGTCCTGCGGGTCGGTTGAGGCCTGCAACTCGGCGAGGTAGCCGGTGCGTTCGAGCACCGCCTCCAGGACGGTCGCGGGGCCCGCGCCGGACTCGACGATCGTCCGGAGCTCCTCCATCAGCACGTTGAACCGCTTCACGGCGTTGGTCGACCGCGCGGCCATGCCGTAGGCCTCGTCGACGCGCTTGAGCGCCTGCGGGAAGCTGATCTTCTCCCGCTGGGACAGGGCGTCGATCATCGCCTCGGCGCGCTCGCCGATGCCGCGCTTGGGCACGTTGAGGATGCGGCGCAGCGGGACCGAGTCCTCCGGGTTGGCGAGGACACGCAGGTAGGCCAGGACGTCCCGGACCTCCTTGCGCTCGTAGAAGCGGACGCCGCCGACGACCTTGTAGGGCAGGCCGACGCGGATGAAGACCTCTTCGAAGACACGGGACTGGGCGTTGGTGCGGTAGAAGACCGCGACGTCGCCGGCCTTGGCGTCGCCCGCGTCGGTGAGGCGGTCTATCTCGTCGGCGACGAACTGTGCCTCGTCGTGCTCGGTGTCGGCGACATAGCCGGTGATGCGCGCACCCGCGCCCGCGTTGGTCCACAGGTTCTTGGGGCGGCGGGACTCGTTGCGCTCGATGACCGCGTTGGCGGCGGAGAGGATCGTCTGCGTGGAGCGGTAGTTCTGCTCCAACAGGATCGTCGTCGCGTCCGGGTAGTCCTCCTCGAACTGGAGGATGTTGCGGATCGTCGCGCCCCGGAAGGCGTAGATCGACTGGTCGGCGTCACCGACGACGCAGAGCTCTGCGGGCGGGACGTCGTACTCGCCGGGGGGTACGTCGACCGGGTGCTCGGAGGTGCCGACCAGCTCCCTGACCAGGGCGTACTGGGCGTGGTTGGTGTCCTGGTACTCGTCGACGAGCACATGACGGAAGCGGCGGCGGTAGTGCTCGGCCACATCGGGGAAGGCGCGCAGCAGGTTGACCGTCGTCATGATCAGGTCGTCGAAGTCGAGGGCGTTGGCCTCGCGCAGCCGCGACTGGTACATCGCGTAGGCCTGGGCGAGGGTCTTCTCGAAGCCGTCGCCGGCCTGGGCGGCGAAGTCCTCCTCGTCGATCAGCTCGTTCTTCAGGTTGCTGATCTTGGCGCTGAAGGACTTCGGCGGGAAGCGCTTGGGGTCGAGGTCAAGATCACGGCAGACCAGGGCCATGAGCCGCTTGGAGTCGGCTGCGTCGTAGATCGAGAACGACGACGTGAAGCCGAGCTTCTTGCTCTCGCGGCGCAGGATGCGCACGCACGCGCTGTGGAAGGTCATCACCCACATCGCGTTCGCGCGCGGGCCGACGAGCTGCTCGACGCGCTCCTTCATCTCGCCCGCGGCCTTGTTGGTGAAGGTGATCGCGAGGATCTGGCCCGCATGCACGTTGCGCTCGGCGAGGAGGTGGGCGATGCGGTGGGTGAGCACACGGGTCTTGCCGGAGCCGGCGCCGGCGACGATGAGCAGAGGGGTGCCGGCGTGGACGACGGCCGCGCGCTGGTTGTCGTTGAGTCCCTCCAGGAGGGCGGCCGCGTCGAGCGCGGGGCGGGCGGCGCCGTCGCGGTAGTACACGTCCCGGTCCGGGGGCGCGTCGAACTTCCCGCCGAACAGATCGTCCGGAAGCGGCTCCGGAACGTGATCGTCCTCGGGCGGCGGCGGGGGTTCCTCCTCATGGCCGGCGGGGGCCTGGAGGTTCGCCAGGAAGCTGTCGTCAAAGAGGCTGCTCATCGCTCTCCGAGTCTAGGGCGCCCCACTGACAACGCGGGGCCGTCCCCCGAACATCTCCGCTCCTCACCTTCCGAGGCGGCGCTATCACAGCACGTGATCCCATGTCTCGGCTTTGCGCAAGATAACAAAAATGTATCGGGCATATCGCCCATCAACCTTCACAGGGGCCACACGAGTTGGCTACCGTGCCGGGCAGGCCACGCGGATCCCCACCGGCGAACCTCGCCGGGCCGTACGGCCTCCGCCGAGTCCGGTGTGCCCCCTGCGCGGCAGCCGGAGCCGGGGACCCACCGAGACCCCGGGGTGAATCGGCCCGACTCCCGACGGGAGGCGGCCGTAGGGCGCCCTTCCGAACCATCCGCCCGAACCCGACAGCTAACCCGGTAGGCGGACGATGGAAGGAGTCGCCTCTCTTGGCGTCGCAGCACCGCAAGCCGCGCTTTTCGGGCACCCGCGTGGCAGGCATACGCACGCCCGCCCTGGCCACCGCCGCCCTCACGTCCGTGGCCCTGCTCTCCCAGACGGCTAACGCCGCCCCGGCCGACGACGGCAAGCCGAGCCTGGAGGAGGTCGAGAAGAAGGTCGACGACCTCTACCGCCAGGCGGAGTCGGCGACCGAGAAGTACAACGCCGCCAAGGAGAAGACGACCAAGCAGCGCAAGCGGGTCGACGGTCTCCTCGATGACGTCGCGAAGCGCACCCAGAAGCTCAACGAGGCGCGGGAGGAGCTCGGTTCCTTCGCCGCCGCCCAGTACCGCACCGGTGCCTCCGCGCCCGACACGGCGACCTTCCTGCTGGCGGACTCCCCGCAGGACTACTTCGACCAGACGCAGCTGATGGGTCGGATGACCGACCGTCAGAAGGGCGCGGTCGACGACTACGTCACCGAGCAGTCGGCGACGATGAAGAAGCGGCAGGAGGCCGCCGAGAGCCTCGCGACGCTCACCGACGCCCAGAGCGACCTGAAGACCGCCAAGGCCACCGTCCAGAAGAAACTCGGCGATGCCCGCGAGCTGCTGGCGCAGCTGACGGCCGAGGAGAAGGCGCGGCTGGCGGCCATCGAGAAGCAGAAGCAGGAGGAGGCCGCGCGCAAGGCGGCCGAGCTGGCCCAGCAGCAGGCGGCGGAACAGGCCGCCCAGCAGGACGCCGGCACGTCCTCCTCCGGGTCGTCCGACTCCTCCTCGTCCTCGTCATCCTCGTCGTCCTCGTCCACGGACTCCTCGTACGCCACCAAGGCCGAGAAGGCGCTCGCCTTCGCCCGCGCACAGATCGGCAAGCCGTACGTCTGGGGCGCCACCGGCCCCGACTCCTACGACTGCTCCGGTCTGACCCAGGCCGCCTGGAAGGCCGCCGGAGTCTCCCTCCCGCGCACCACCTACGACCAGGTGAACGCGGGCACCACCGTCTCCCTCGCCGACGCCCAGCCCGGTGACCTGGTCTTCTTCTACGACGACGTCAGCCACGTCGGCATCTACATCGGCAACGGCATGATGATCCACGCCCCGAAGCCGGGCGCGTACGTCCGCGAGGAGTCCATCTACTATGACGGCGAGTCGGGCATCCACAGCGTGGTCCGCCCGGCCTGAGGCACGTTTGGGTACAGGCACGCGCGCGTAGGCCGTTTTTTGCCTCTACGCGCGTGTGCCGCCGCGTGAGCCGCTTCGCATCCCTAGCATCGGCTTCATGCCCGGCACCTCCTCCCCGCGCGCCTGGTGGGCGCGGCGTCCGCCGGCGGCCGGGGCCGCCGTTCTGGCCACCGGCATCCTGTCGGTCGGACTGCGCCTGGCGGGACACGAGGTGCTCTCCCATGCCACGCTGGCGCTGGCCGGCACAGCCTGGGTGATGCTGGCCGCGGACTTCGTCGTACGGCTGCTGCGGGAGCGCCGGCGCCGGCTGGCGGAGGATGGCACGCCGGGCGGGCTGACGGCCGTGGCCGCCACGGCCGTGCTCGGCACGGGCGTCTCGGAGCTCGGCCGGCAGAACTGGGCCTGGGCGCTGCTGGCCCTGTCCGCCCTGCTGTGGCCAGTGCTGATGACGGCTGTCGTACGGCATGTCGTACGGCATGTCATGAGCCATCAGGCCCGCCGGATGCCCGGGGACGTGTTCCTTTGCTGTGTGGCCACCCAGGCGCTCGCGGTGCTGGGCGCGACCCTGGGGAAGGCGGAGACGCTCGCCTGGCCGGCGCACACCGCGCTCGTGCTGTTCTGGCTCGGCCTGGTGCTCTACGCGGTCATGTTCGCCCTGTTCGACTGGCGGCAGGTGACCGAGGGCGCCGGGGACCAGTGGGTCGCCGGCGGGGCGCTCGCCGTCTCGGCGCTCGCGGGGGCGAGGCTCATCGACGCCGATCACGGGCTGTACCTGTGGAACGCCGACGACCGGGGCGTCCTGCGCGGGATGACCAACGCCCTGCTCGTGCTCGCCCTGTGCTGGTACGTCGTCCTGCTCGCCGCCGAGCTGCTCCGGCCACGGCTGCGCTACGACATGCGGCGATGGGCGACTGTGTTTCCAATGGGGATGACGGCGGTGGCGATGCAGTCCGTCGCCACCGCCACCGACCTCCCGGGCCTGAAGGGGCCCGGGGAGGTGTTGTTGTGGGTGGCGGTGGCGGTGTGGCTGGCGGTCGCCGTGGCGGCCCTGCGCGCCGGGTTCGCCGGGTGGGCCGGGTCCGCGGGGTCCGTCACGTCCAGAGGACCGCGATGAAGATGTTCGCCACGGTCAGCAGCCCGACCAGGCCGAACAGGGGCTTCTCCACCTTCTCGTCGTCCCGCTTCACATAGACCAGGCCGAGGATCACGACGAGCAGCGCCAGCTTCACCCCGATCTTGATGTTGTTGACGGGCTGGTCGTCGGCCTGGTTGAGGCCGACCAGGATCACGCCGGTGAGCAGCATGGTCGCCGCGCCGTGCAGCATCGCGGGGACGAAACGGGCCGTGCCCTGGCCCATGGCCTTCATCTGCGTGAGGAAGCCGCCCAGGAGCGCGGCGATGCCGATGATGTGCAGGCCGACGAAGAGATGGATGAGTACGTCCATGAGGCCGGATGCTAATCAGCCCGGCACACGCCACCCGACACCGGCCCTCCCCATGTGACCGGGCCTGTATTGATGCGCCCCATAGCATCCCCCCGCACCGAGGTGTCCTGGAACCGCCGCATCGATCACCGCACCGCGCGAACCCGACGCCCCCACCCCGGACGCCCGGACAGAAACGATCACGCGGCGGTCTGCTCAGGCCTTTTCCGTACATCGCGTTACCAACCCGACACAGACGGGCCTAGCGTCCTCCCCCAGGTGACCGGCTCCCCACCGCCGCCCAGGCCAGGGGCGGCAGTCGGCCACCACCGCCGAGAAGGTCCGGCGGCGTCCCGCTCCCCCTGTGCGGGCCGCCGTCGGACACGTCAGCCGCTCCCTCGGTCGTCCGTCCGCTCCCCCGACGGCCGATGGAGCTCCTGACAGCCACCGGTCCGGCCGACGACGGTCGGAGGACCCCACGGCCGAGGCGGTCGTACGAAAGGACGTGCAGTCCCACGTGGCAGCGCACCGCAAGCCCCGACAGCGCTCGCTCGGCGGCCAGACGGCCCGTACGGCGTTCACCCTCGCCCTCGCAGGCGCGGCGACCGCCACGGCCTTCGACGGCACCGGACAGGCCGAGCCCCAGCTGACCACCGCTCAGGTCAAGGCCAAGGTGGACAGGCTGTACCAGGAGGCGGAGGCGGCCACCGAGCAGTACAACGGCGCGCAGGAGAAGGCCACCGCCGCCCAGCGGCACCTTCGGACCCTGCGGGACGAGGCGGCCCGCAAGGAGGAGCAGCTCAACTCGGCACGGGAGGCGCTGGGCACGATGGCGGCTGCGCAGTACCGCAGCGGCGGCCTCGACCCCGCCGTGCAACTGGCCCTTTCCGACGACCCCGACCAGTACCTCGACGGCGCCGCCTTCGCCGAACGCGCCGGCGACCGACAGTCCGCCGCCGTCGCCCGCGTCCGCCACCAGCTCCGTGAGATCGAGCAGTTGCGCGGCGCCGCCCGCCTCGAACTGTCCTCCCTCAAGGCCCGCAAGACGGAGCTGAAGAAACACAAGAAGACCATCACCGACAAACTCACCACGGCCCGCGGCCTCCTCGCCCGGCTGACAGCGGCGGAAAGGGCCCGGATCGCAGCGGACACGGGCGGCGGCACCGGAACGACCGAGCGCGCCTCACGAGCCTCCTCCGGCTCCCGCGACCCCCTCCAGGCGCCCGGCACCACCACCGCCTCCGCCCCCAACTCCCGGGCGGCCGCAGCCGTCTCCTTCGCCCACTCCAAGCTCGGCAGCCCCTACGTCTGGGGCGCCACCGGCCCCGACGCCTTCGACTGCTCGGGCCTCGTCCTGGCCGCCTACCGCTCCGCCGGGGTCTCCCTGCCCCGCACGACCTACGCCCAGATCGGCGCCGGCCAACGCGTCTCCCGCTCCGAACTCCGCCCCGGCGACCTGGTGTTCTTCTACTCCGGCATCACCCACGTAGGCCTCTACATCGGCAACGGCCAGATGATCCACGCCCCCAACCCCTCGGCCCCGGTACGCATCGCGCCCATCGACGAGATGCCCTTCGCCGGGGCGACCCGGGTGGTGTGAGCCGAGGGCCTCCGGACATGGGCGAGGCCGCGGTGGGTCACACCAGACGTCGTGCCGTCGCCCAACGCGTCAGCTCATGACGGTTCGACAACTGGAGCTTGCGGAGCACCGCCGAGACATGGGACTCGACCGTCTTCACCGAGATGAACAGCTGCTTGGCGATCTCCTTGTACGCATAGCCGCGGGCGATGAGGCGCAGCACCTCGCGCTCGCGCTGGGTGAGCCGGTCGAGGTCCTCGTCGACCGGAGGGGCATCGGTGGAGGCGAAGGCGTCCAGGACGAACCCGGCGAGGCGCGGCGAGAAGACCGCGTCGCCCTCCTGCACCCGGAAGACGGAGTCGACCAGATCGGTACCGGTGATCGTCTTGGTGACGTAACCGCGAGCACCCCCACGGATCACCCCGATCACGTCCTCCGCCGCGTCCGAGACGGACAACGCGAGGAAACGCACCGGCTGCTCGGTGTCGGCCATCAACGCGGCGCAGCGGCGCAGCACTTCGACCCCGCCGCCGCCCGGCAGATGGACGTCGAGAAGGACCACCTCGGGCCGGGTCGCGGTGATGACGGTGACCGCCTGGTCGACGTCCGCCGCCTCGCCGACGACCTCGACGCCCGTCTGCTCGGTCTGGCCGATCTCGGCCTGCACACCCGTACGGAACATACGGTGGTCGTCGACCAGGACCACCCGCACGCGCCGCCCGCCCGTGCCCTCGCCGGAGGTCTGCGCCGACCCGGCGCCCTCCCCCGCCCCCGCAGCCGCGCTCTTCTCGGTCGGGTCGCTCATCACGTCTTCTCCGCCCTCTCCATCTCCAGCTCGACCTCCGTGCCGCCGCCCGGCACCGCCCGCAGCCGGGCCGTACCGCCGTTGCGCTCCATACGGCCGATGATCGATTCTCTGACGCCCATGCGGTCGGCGGGTATCGAGTCCAGGTCGAAGCCGGGGCCACGGTCCCGGACGGACACGAAGACCGTCCTGCCCTCGACTTCGGCGTACACCTGCACGGCACCCCCCTCGCCACCGTACTTCGCGGCGTTCACCATCGCCTCGCGCGCGGCCTGCATCTGCGCGCCGACCCGCTCGTCGAGCGGGCAGTCGCCCACGACCACGACCTCTATGGGGACGCCGTGCTTGTCCTCGACCTCCGCCGCGTTGCGCCGGACCGCGTCGGCGACCGTCGTCGGCTCGTCCTCCTCGTCCTTGCCGGTGCCCTCGGGTTTGTAGAGCCAGGTGCGCAGGTCCCGCTCCTGGGCTCGGGCGAGACGGCGCACCTCGTTCGCGTTCTCCGCGTTGCGCTGGATCAGGGTCAGGGTGTGCAGCACGGAGTCGTGGACATGGGCGGCGACCTCGGCGCGCTCCTGGGCCCGGATGCGCATCAGACGCTCCTCGGAGAGGTCCTGGGTCATCCGGACCAGGTAGGGGCCTGCGAGCAGGGTGATCCCGACGAGGACGGCGAGCGCCGCCTGCAGGACCGAGCCGAGGTGGGCGGCCGAGCCCTGTAGGACGAAGATGCCCGAGACACCGGCCGTGACGAGGAGGACGCCGGCGCCGGCGCGCAGCAGCGTGAGCGTGCGGCGTCTGCGCCCCACCTCGACCCAGCGGGCCCGGCGGGCGTTGTCCGCCTGGCGCCAGACGAGGGCGACACCCGCGCCGACCAGCACGGCGGGCAGGAGATACGCCTTGGCACCGCTGCCAAGGTTCACATTGCTGACGAAGACCAGGGCGACGACGACCATGAGGAGCAGGGCGACGATCTGGCCCCGGTCCGGTCTGCGGGGGACGATTCTACGACGACCGTCGGGCGCGGTCTCGGTGGCGACGAGAGAGGGCGGTTTCTGGTCGCCGACGCCGCCGACACCCAGCGGGACGAAGAACCAGAAGGCCGCGTAGAGCAGGGCGCCTAGGCCGTCCGCCATGAACAGGCCGATGAAGACGAGCCGCACCCACACGACGGGCAGCCCGAGATGCCCGGCGAGCCCCCGCGCCACGCCACCCAGCCAGCGTCCGTCGCTGCTGCGGTAGAGCTTGCGCTGAGGCCGCGGTTCGACGAGTGGCGCTGCTGCGGCTTCCGGCATGCCAACGATGGTCACACAGCGTGCGGGCCAGGGCATCAGGGTTCGCCCCCGAGACGCCCCTGATCTTCGGCCCCCTCGCAGGTCGAACGCCTCCCGGGCCCTGTGTCAGGGCCGATATCAGGGTCCGACCAGGGTCGTTCCGACTGCCGCCGGGGCCGCGGGCCCGCCACCATGGACACATGGAAAATCACCAGCACGCCGCGGACGCCGTGCCCGACGGGGGCACCGCGCCCGACGCGGCCGCCCCGTCCACCGGTGCCCAGAGCGCCGCAGGTGAGAAGCCTCGCGCGCACGGGCGTGCGGGCGCGCCCGCACACGGAGAACAGGGAGCGCGCGGAATGACCGAGGGGCCGGTGGAGGACCGGCGGGCCGACGAGGCCCTCACGGCCGCGGAGGCGGCGATCGGCGCGGCGACGGCCGCGGCAGCCGCGGGCGGAGGTGCCGAGGGCGTCGAGCGGCCCACCAGGTTCCGGCGCGACCGGCGGTACAAGATGCTCGCCGGGGTCTGTGCGGGGCTGGGCCGGCACTACGACATGGACCCGGTGATCTTCCGGATCACGCTCGCCGTGCTCTCCGCGACCGGCGGCATCGGCCTCATCTTCTACGGGTTCGCGTGGCTCTTCGTCCCGTACTCCGACGACGAGCAGAACGAGGTGCGCAAGCTGCTGACCGGCCGGGTCGACGGCCAGGCCCTCGTGGGCGTGCTGTTCGCGCTCGTCGGCTGCGGGGTCTTCCTGTCGATGCTGAACAACGGCGGTGTGCTGACCTTCGCCGTCGTCCTGTCGCTACTTCTCGCGGGAGCCGGGTACTGGTCGCGGCACCGTGGTTCCTCCGACCCCGACCCGCTGGCGGCACAGGCGGTCGCCGACGCCCCGCCGGAGGCCCAGGCACCGCCGGTCCCGGCGTCCTACCCCTCCTGGTGGCGCGACCCCATCGTCAAGGACGGCACGCATGTCGGCGGCACGGGCTACCTGTGGGGTCCCCGGGACCCTCGGGAGCGGGACATCACGGCGGCCATCAATGTCAGCCTCATCGGCCACGCGGGCGACCGCGAGGACATACGGGGCCGGCCCGGCCGCTCCCCCGCTCCGCGCGGCCCCCGCTGGACGGGCGGCTGGGTGTTCCTGCTGGCCCTACTCGCCGGCGGCCTGGTCACCCGGCTCACCTGGGACGAACACCCGCTCGGCACCAGCCTGCAGGCCGGTCTGGCCGCCGCGCTGATCGTGCTCGGCGCGGGCATCGCGGTCAGCTCGTTCCTGGGGCGCACGGGCGCGGGCTCGGTGTTCCTGGCGGTCGTCACCGCCGGTCTGCTGGCGGGTTCGGCGGTCCTGCCCAAGGACGTGACCACGCACTGGATCGACAGGACCTGGCGGCCCACGGCGGTGACGGACGTGCAGGAGGCCTACGACCTGGGCACCGGTGACGCGAAGCTGGACCTGTCCGAGCTGGACGTGGCCAAGGGCCGGACGGTGAGCACCAATGCGGAGGTGGGGATGGGCCGGCTGCGGGTGATCGTGCCTCCGAACGTGACGGTGAAGCTGAACATCGACGTCGGGCTGGGCGACATCCAGCTGCCCGGCGAGAGCAAGGAGGACGTGGACGTGGAGCCGGGCAAGCACAGGACGGTGACGCTGTCGCCGCTGTCGGGCACCAAGGACGCCGGGACACTCGACCTCGACCTGCAGGTCGGGATGGGACAGGCGGAGGTGACCCGTGCTGCGTCATGAGTTCCAGCCCGGCAGGCTGGTCGCGGGCGCGTTCTTCACCCTCGCGGGTGTCATCTACGCAGGTGACGCGGGCGGTCTCTGGGAGACACCTTGGTTCGCGATCATTCCTCTGGTCGTGGCAGGCCTCTGCCTGGCCGGGGCGACGGGCGCGGTCGCCCGATCCATACGCAGACGCCGCCGTACCGACCGAGGAACGCCCGCCGGGGCAGCGGGCACGGACAGCAGTATCTGAACAGGAGGTTCGCGACGGGATGAAGGCCCCGAACGGGCCGCACCACGCGCTGGGCCGAGGGCGAGCGGTGGGTGCGGCCGGGAAGGGCAGCCCTGGGTCGGGGCAGGGCTGCGGGTGGTGTCAGTGCAGACCGCCTGATCGTTGGCGGCGCCTGCTGTGCCAGAGGGCGTCGAGGGAGAGGTAGGGGGCGCCCGCGAGGACGAGGGGGAGCCAGGCCATGAGGTAGATGAGGTCGTTGCCGTAGTAGTAGGGGTCGGACGCCCAGCTCACCGTCAGCCAGAGGGAAAGGGAGATCAGCGCACCGCCGAGAGCGGCGAGGCGGGTGAGGAGGCCGATCAGGGTGCCGATGCCGACGGCGAGTTCGCCGAGGGCGATGGCGTAGCCGAAGCCGACCGGGTTCTTCAGGGCCAGGTCGACCAGGGCGGGGATGGCCGAGGAGTCACGGACGGCACGCATGGTGTCGCCGATCGAGCCCGCGCCGCCGTCCTTCATGAAGGCGCTGTCGGTGAGTTTGTCGAGACCGGCGTAGATGAAAGTGACGCCGAGGAAGATCCGTAGAGGAAGGAGGGCGTAGTGGGTGGCGGTGTCCCGCCAGCCTCGGCCGCCGCCCTGGAGATGGGGGGGATAGGTGTCCGTCCGCATGCCGTGAGTCATCGCCCGTAGCCGCCTCTCGCCCGGAGTGGTGGGACCCCTCAACAGACCATACGTACGAAATGGGGGGTGCGCTCAATTGTTTGCACAGCCTGTGCATCCGACTGGTTCACTCCGCCCGCGCGTTCACTTCGGCCCGTCGATACGCGAGCTGCCTACCCCGCCTCGCGTATCTCATCCGTGGCTGCCGGCGCCGCGCTCCGCCTCCGCCCCACCCCCGACAGGCACGGCCGGTTCGTCGGCGAGCCGGGCTACTCGGTGACGTCGATCGTGTAGCGGTTCGTCTCGACGCCTGCCGCGGTGACGACCTGGACCTCTACTCGGCCGGGTTCGACGTCCGCGGGGACGGGGACGGTGAGGACGGCGTCGGTGGGGTTGCTGAAGCCGCCGGTGACGGGGACGAGGGGGACGTGGACATGGACCGGGCCGATACGGACGACCATGCGGGAGAGCCGGTCGGCGGTCTGGGCACCTGGCGGGACGAAGCCGGCGCCGCGGATCTCGATGTCGTCGCCGGTGCGGATGGGGGCGTCGAGGTCGCCGGCCTCGCGGGAGCGGACGACGGAGAGGATGACGGGGCGGCCGCCCTCGGCGTACTTGCCGGCGAGGTAGGTCGCGGCCGAGACCAGGACCACGACGGCGAGACCCCAGGGCAGGTCGGGGAGCTGGTCGGGGCGGCGGGCGAGGCGGACCGCGGCGAAGGCCAGGGCGACGGCGCTGATCACGACGTACTGGATGTCGGCGAAGGTGCCGCGGCCGGAGTCGTCGGTGAGGAGGTCGGCGGCCCGGGGGCGGTGGGCGCGGACCTTCTGGAGGCGCTGGGCCAGGACCCGTAGGCCCACCACCCGGCGGACCAGGACCGCGATGCCGCAGACCACGGCGAGGACGGTCACGACACCCGCGCCGCGGGCGAGGTCGAGGCCTGAGATGAGGGCGTCGCGTTCGGTGTGGCCGGAGGCGGCGGCAAGGCGGCCGACGAGGACGAGGACGGCGTAGGAGAGGAGGAGGACCCAGGCGGCGGCGACCGCGCGGGAGGTGGAGAGGCGGTTGTCCTCGCCGATCACGGGGGCGAGGGCGCCGCCGCGGGAGCGGTGGAACCAGGAGGCGGTGGTGAGGGCGCCGGCCACGACGAGGGCGGCGAGGAGTCCGGCGGTGCGGGCCGAGGTCCAGCCCGCGCCGATCGCGGTCAGGGCCTGGACGAGGAGGAGCAGCACGACCACCGCCCAGACGGTGATCGCTGTGCGCAGCCAGAGGCGGGCGAGCCAGGCCTGGCCCTCGGCGCGGCCGCGTTCGGCGACGAGTTCCGCCGATTGGGTGAGTTCCTCGGAGACCCACTGACGGGAGGCCGAGGCGGAGTGGGCGACGGCGGCCGGCAGGCCCTGGCCGGCGGCGAACTCGTCGCGTTTGAGCAGGAACGCGGCGACCGCGCGCCGGTGTCCCTCGCGGGCGCCGTGCGGGCAGTCCCCGCAGGTGCAGCCGCCGTCGTGGGGGCCCGCGCCCGTGCCTGGGTGCGTGCCCTGTCTCGCCTCCTGTACCGCCACGTCCGACGCCCGCCTTCCCCGTGACCCGAACGGGCGGCGGCTCCTCAGGGACCCGTTGTGGATCCCGGCCGCCGCCCTGCTGACAACTCCCCCGCGATGACAGCGAATTGTGCCCTACCGCACACGGTCCGGCTTCGGCAGGTCTGGTCAGAGCGGGTGAAGAAGGGAGGGGCCGTGTTGACCCGGCTGCGAGAATTGTCCGTATGGCCGAGATCATCCAGCGTGACGGGAGCTGGGCCTTCGACGGTACGACGGTCCGGATCACGCCGGGGCTGCACCGTTCCGTGCCGCTGTTCCGGCAGACGTACGGGGAGATCGTCGTGCCGTTGGAGGCGGTCGCCGGGATCGTCTACGAGCCGGAACGGCGGCGGGGGCGGCTGCGGATGTGCTTGCGGGAGGGAGCGGATCCGCTGTTGCAGGCGACGGGCGGGCGGCTGCCCGAGGCGGCGGATCCGTACCGGCTGCTGGTGGACGTGGACCGTTCCGGGCTGGCGGAGTACGTCGTCGAGGAGATCCGGAACGCGCTGCTGCTGGACCAGGTGCCCAAGGAGCCCACCCGGTCCTATCTGCTGCCGGGGCCGCCGGTTCCGGTGTCGGTGCGTTCGTCGGACGGCACGGTGTCCTTCGACGGGGCGCGGGTGCGGATCGACTGGGCGGACACCTCGGACCGGGTGAAGCGGGCGACCGGGCCGCGGATCATCGCGGTCGGGGATCTGGTGCAGGTGGAGTGGCTGCCGAACTCCGGCCACGAGGACGGGTTTCTGCGGTTCGTGACCCGGGAGACGCCCTTCTCGAATCGGCCGGCCTCGAAGCTGCCGGCGGAGAAGGATCCGTTCGCGCTGGATCTGTGGGGCAGTGTGCAGCGGGATCTGCTGACGGCGCTGGTGGCGACGGCTGTGACGGCGCGGATGCCGCATCCCTCGGCGCAGGCGGACGCCAGTGGCGCGGGTCGGCCGCAGCGGCGGGCGGCGGCCGTTCCGGCCCAGGCCGACCATCACGACGCACTGCTGCGCAGGCTGCGGGAGCTGGGTGAGCTGCACCGGGACGGGGTGCTCACGGACGAGGAGTTCGCGCGGACGAAGGCCGTGATACTGCGCGGCTTTCAGGAAGGTCCTAGCTCAGCAGGTCCGGTTCGGTGTGGCTGATGTCCTGCCAGAGGGGTTGGTAGTTGATCCAGGCCACGAGGTCGCCGCCGAGTTGTTCGCGGGTGGCGACGGCCGCGCGGTGGCCGATCAGCAGGGGGCGGCCGGCGGCGCGGGCGGTGAGCTGGACCTGGCTGGAGCGTTCCATGGACAGGAACCACCAGGCGGCCGCGTCGACCGAGTCGCCGACGGTGAGCAGTCCGTGGTTGCGCAGGACGAGGGCCTTGCGGGAGCCGAGGGCGCTCGCGATGCGCCGGCCCTCCTCGGTGTCGACGGCTACGCCGGTGTAGGCGTCGTAGAGGGCGTGGTCCTCGTAGAAGGCGCAGCTCTCCTGGGTGAGGGGGTCGAGGAGCTCACCGAGGGCGGCGAGGGCGCGGCCGTACACCGAGTGGCAGTGGGCGACGGCGACGACGTCCGGGCGGGCGGCGTGGACCTGGGCGTGGACGGTGAAGGCGGCCTGGTTGACGTGGTAGCCGCCCTCGACGACCTGGCCGTCGGAGTTGGCGAGAACCAGGTCACTGACGGTGACGTGCTTGAACGACATGCCGAACGGGTTGACCCAGAAGCAGTCGCTGTATTCGGGGTCGCGGGCGGTGATGTGGCCGGACACGCCGTCCTCGAAACCGAGGCGGCCGAAGATGCGTACGGCGCCCGCCAGGCGTTCCTTGCGGTGCCGGCGCTCGTCCTCGACCGAGTCGTGCATCGGCGGCATCGCGAAGTTCAGCCGGTCGGTGGGCAGCGGGGCAGGCGGCGTGGGCCCGTGCATCGGTCCTCCAGCACTGGGTGGGTGTACGGGCGGAAGTTACCCTCGGTCAGCGCAGGAGAACAGGCTTGTTATGCAAAGATGACGTGCGTCTGCGGAACACGACAGAAATGCGACAGAAGTTGTCCTGTATCGTGGTCACACTCCGGGTATGACAGCGAACGAGACGGCGGCGAACTGGGCCGCGTTCACAGCGGCCGAACCCGATCTCGCGCGGATCGTCGAGGAGCGGTTCGGCGCGTTCACCCATCATGTGCTGGCGACCCTGCGCAAGGACGGCTCTCCGCGGACGACGGGGCTGGAGGTCCGGTTCCTCGACGGCGAGTTGTGGCTGGGCATGATGCCGGGCTCGGTCAAAGCGCTCGATCTGCGGCGGGATCCGCGTTTCGCATTGCAGGCCAACCCGGGCGAGGGCACGGGGATGGGCGGCGGGGACGTACGGATCGCGGGGCGGGCGGTCGAGGTCGAGGATCCGGCGGTGAAGGGGGCGTACAGGAAAGAGGTGGAACCGCCGGAGCCGTTCCACCTCTTCCGTACCGAGTTGACGGAGGTCGTCAGGACCTACGTCGAGGACGAGACGTTTCTCGTCGTGCAGGTCTGGAAGCCCGGTGTGCCCTTGCGCGTGGTCAAGCGCAGGTGAGCACGGGGAGACCTACTCCCACTCGATGGTGCCCGGCGGCTTGGAGGTGACGTCGACGACAACGCGGTTGACGTCACGGACCTCGTTGGTGATCCGGGTGGAGATCTTCGCGAGAACGTCGTACGGCAGCCGCGACCAGTCGGCGGTCATGGCGTCCTCGGAGGAGACGGGGCGCAGCACGATCGGGTGGCCGTAGGTCCGGCCGTCGCCCTGGACGCCGACGCTGCGGACATCCGCGAGCAGGACGACCGGGCACTGCCAGATCTCGCGGTCGAGACCGGCGGCGGTGAGCTCCTCGCGGGCGATCGCGTCGGCGTCGCGCAGGAGGTCCAGGCGCTCCTTGGTGACCTCGCCGACGATACGGATGCCCAGGCCGGGGCCGGGGAACGGCTGGCGCTGGACGATCTCCTCCGGCAGGCCGAGCTCCTGGCCGACCATACGGACCTCGTCCTTGAAGAGCTTGCGGAGCGGCTCGATGAGCTTGAACTCGAGGTCTTCGGGGAGTCCGCCGACGTTGTGGTGGGACTTGATGTTCGCGGTGCCGGTGCCGCCGCCGGACTCGACGACGTCCGGGTAGAGCGTGCCCTGGACCAGGAACTCCACCGCCGGGCCCTCGTCCGCGATGATCTCGGCCTGGGCCTGCTCGAAGACGCGGATGAACTCGCGGCCGATGGTCTTGCGCTTCTCCTCGGGGTCGGAGACACCCTTGAGCGCGGTGAGGAAGCGCTCCTCGGCGTCGACGACGACGAGCTTCACGCCGGTCGCCGCCACGAAGTCCTTCTCGACCTGCTCGGTCTCGCCCTTGCGCATCAGGCCGTGGTCGACGTACACGCAGGTCAGCTGGTCACCGATGGCCCGGCCGACGAGGGCGGCGGCCACGGCGGAGTCGACGCCGCCGGACAGACCGCAGATGGCGCGCTTGTCGCCGACCAGCTCGCGGATCGCGGCGACCTGCTCCTCGATCACGTTCCCGGTGGTCCAGGTGGGCTTCAGGCCCGCGCCGCGGTAGAGGAAGTGCTCCAGGACCTGCTGGCCGTGCGTGGAGTGCATGACCTCGGGGTGGTACTGGACGCCGTAGAGCCTCTTCTCGTCGTTCTCGAAGGCGGCGACCGGGACGACGTCCGTGGACGCGGTGACGGTGAAGCCCTCGGGGGCGGCGGAGCAGGCGTCGCCGTGCGACATCCACACGTGCTGCTCGGCGGGGGTGCCCTCGAAGAGGGTGGAGGACGTCCGGGAGACGTGGAGATCCGTACGGCCGTACTCGCGGGCGCCGGTGTTGTCGACCGTGCCGCCGAGGGCCTGGGCCATCAGCTGGAAGCCGTAGCACATGCCGAAGACGGGGACGCCGGCGTCGAAGAGGGCGCGGCCGATACGGGGGGCGCCTTCCTCGTACACGGACGAGGGGCCGCCGGAGAGGATGATCGCCGCCGGGTTCTTGGCGAGCATCTCCTCGACCGGCATGGTGCTCGGCACGATCTCGCTGTAGACCCGGGCCTCGCGGACTCGACGGGCGATGAGCTGGGCGTACTGCGCGCCGAAGTCGACGACCAGGACGGTGTCGGGGGCGGCGGCAGCGGGAGTCGCTGATGACACGGGGGCCTTCCGGCGGTGGGGCGGGGGTCTGTGTGTACGCCGATTCTACCGAGGTGGCCGTCGGGACGGTCGCGTCCCTGGGGGCTCCGCCCCCAGACCCCCGGCCTATGCCCACCCACCACCCGACTCGGTAGGCGAAAAGCGGGGCGCCGCCCGGCTCGGCGGGTGAAAAGCCGGACGCCCCCCGACTCGGTGAATCGGAGGCGGGCCATGGCCCGACTCGGCCGGTGGGAAGCCGGACGCCGCCGGACCCGGTAGGCGAAAAGCTCGGCGCCGCCCGACTCGGCGGGTGAAAAGCCGGACGCCCCCGACTCGGTGAATCGGAGGCGGGCCACGACCCGGCTCGGCCGGTGGGAAGCCGGACGCCGCCGGACCCGGTGGGCGGAAAGCGCGGCGCCGCCCGGCTCGGCGGGTGAGAATCGGGACACCGTCCGACTCGGCGAGTGGGAGGCGGGCCACGACCCGGCTCGGCGGGTGGGAAACCGGACGCCGCACGGCTCAGCGGGTGAGAAGCCGGACGCCGCCCGACTCGGTAGGCGGTAAGCCGGACGCCGCCTGGCTCTGCGGGTGGGGAGCCGGACGCCGCCCGGCTCGGTAGGCGGAAAGCGGGGCGACGCCCGGTTCGGTGGGTGGGGAGCCGGGTGCTGTCCGACCCGGTAGGCGGAGAGCGGGCGCAGTCCGATTCGGGGGGCTGCCGTTCGGCTCGGTCGGGAGGGAGGCCTTGTGGCATACTCGGCGCATGCGCAAGCTCCCGACCTTCCTCTTTAGCTATGGCAACCGGCCCACCGGCTGCCATGGTCGTGCTGCTTGAGCCACTGACAAGCGACTTCCCCAGGCGCCCCGGGCCGACAAAGTCCGGGGCGTCTGGCGTTTTCCGGGGCTTGTCGGTCCGGGGCCTCTCCCGACACCGACACCGACACCACCCCAGGAGCCCCCAATGACCGCCCTCGACGTGACCGGCGCCCGTACCCCCGAGGCCGCCGATGTGATCACCGGTGCGCGGGAGCGCATCGACGCCCTCGACGACCGGATCATCGGGCTGATCCAGGAGCGGATGGCCGTGTCCGCCGTCATCCAGGAGGCCCGGATCACCTCCGGAGGCCGGCGGGTGAACCTCTCGCGCGAGATGGAGGTTCTCGGCCACTACAGGGACGCGCTGGACAAGCCCGGCACCGCCCTCGCGATGACGCTGCTGGAGCTGTGCCGGGGTCGTATCTGAGTTCGGGCGCCCTCTCACCCGTACGGCGCGTGACCGCTGTCGGCTCCGCTTCGTTGGTCCCGGTGTCCGTTCCAGCCAGGCGCGGGCAACGAAGAACCACGCGTGGCTCACTGGAGCGATGAGGCGGACGGATCGTGCCGTGCGCCGTGGGACCTCGCTCCAGGTAAGTGACCGGACGGCAGGGGACAGCAGCCCGGTCACCCAAGAGAACGGTCGGTCTCGGGGACGCCCGGGGCCGACCGGCGGAAATTGCAAAAATGCACAAGGGCTGGGTCAAACGGTTGCGGGCGCCGCGTTCATCCAGCACGATGCGTAGAAAGCCCTCCCAGCTCCAAGTCTCGTCCCGGACAACCGTATTGCGTGTTTTGTCCTGACTGACTTCCAGAGGTCCAGACCAACAGAGCGGCGCAACCCCCCGGCGCCGCCTCCCAGGCACCGGCGCTGCCCTGACGCCGGTGCTGACGATAAGAAGGGCCCCGCGGCTCCGCCCCGCGGGGCCCTTCGTCGTGCGTCCGCGCGCAGCCCACGGTCCGCACGCAAGCGTGATGCGGATCACATAAGGATTCTGTGAGGCAGGGACAACTGTTCACAGGGGTCGCTGGTCACACCTGGCGAAACATGGGTCATGCCCGCGCCCCACATTCGCGGAAGGCCTCCCCTAACAGTCGATCCCCAACTGTCGGTCTCCCGAGGTCTTCATGAAGCTTCGCCGAACTCTCCTCACCGCGGCCACGACGGCCGCGATGGTGCCGCTCGCCCTGCTCTCCGCGCCGGGAGCCTTCGCCGAGGAGTCGGGCTCGCCGTCCGCGAGCGCCTCCGAGTCGCAGACCGGATCGGCGTCGCAGACCGCTTCCGCGCCGGAGTCGGGCGACTCGGGCGCCTCGGACACGTCGAGCCCGTCAGGTTCCTCGTCCGACACCACCTCGCCCTCGGCGACCGGCTCGCCGTCCGGCTCGGCCTCGGAGTCCTCCTCGTCGTCGGCGAGCGGGTCGTCCTCCGCGAGCGCGTCGGCCAGTGAGAAGCCGTTCGACCCGTTCACCGACTGCAAGTCCTTCGAGCTGGACGAGAACCTCACCGCGCAGATCACCGGCCTGCCGAACAAGATCGTGGCCGGCTCCGGCTGGCACACCTTCAAGTTCAAGGTCCGCAACGACTCCGACCAGGACCTGTCGAACGTCTACATCGACGCGTTCCTCGAGTACGGCGACGCCGACACGGACGCCTGGCTCTCCGAGGGCCTCGCCGTCATCCAGGTCAAGGAGGACGGGAAGTGGACCGACAGCTTCCAGGACTCGTACGAGGACGAGAACGGCAAGACCGTCGACGTCACGGGCTCCTTCGTCGGGCTGCTCGACACCCTGGAGAAGAACAGCACCTCCACGCTCGACCTGCGGGTGAAGGTCAAGGCGTCGGCCCCGGCCGGTTCGTCGTTCGCGCTGAGCGAGGCGATCTACGCGGGCAAGGACGCCGTGTGCCACGGCAACGGTGACTTCTACGACGTGAAGATCCTCGCCGCCGGCAGCGACACGGGCGATGTCGACGACGCCAAGCCGAACGGCCAGAAGCCCGACACCGACGACGGCACCCGGGCCCAGGGCGGCGCCAAGCCGATCAGCGGCAGCCTCGCCTCCACCGGCTCCGACTCCTCGCTCCCCGTCATCGGCCTCGTCGGCGGTGTCGCCGTCCTCGCCGGTGCGGGAGCGGTCGTGGCGGTCCGCCGCCGCAAGACCGGCGCGCACGTGTAGCGCGCCGCCGCGGACAGCGAAAGGGACCTGCGCTCGGAGGGGGGTGCAGGTCCCTTTCGCTTGCCTCCTCGCGCCACTCCTGCTTCTTCTCTCTCCTTCTTCGGCTTCTCTCTACTTCTTCGGCTTCTCTCTACTTCTTCGGCTTCTCTCTACTTCTTCGGCTTCTCCCTACTTCTTCGGCGGCACCGTCGGCATCCCCAGGAACGGCAGGCGCAGCGCGCCGAACGCGTCCGCCGGAACCGCCGGGGCCTGCGGCTCCACCGGCTTCAGCCGCTCGTACGCCGCTCCCTGCGCCGGACGCGGGTCCGCCTCGCCGTTGTTCGGCCAGTACGACATCGCCCGCTCGGCCTGGGCCGTGATGGTGAGGGAGGGGTTCACGCCCAGGTTCGCCGAGACCGCGGCGCCGTCGACGACCGAGATGCCGGGGTGGCCGTAAAGGCGGTGGTACGGGTCGATGACCCCGGTCTCCCGGGAGTCGCCGATCGGGCAGCCGCCGAGGAAGTGGGCGGTGAGGGGGGTGCCCATCAGCTCGCCCACGTTGGAGCCGGCGAAGCCGTTGATGTCGGCGGCGATCGCGGTGGCTGCCTCCGAGGCGGCCCTGATCTGCTTGGGGTTGGGCGCGCCGTGACCCTGGCGTGCGGTCAGCAGCCCCTTGCCCACGCCCGTCTGCTTCAGATACGTCGTCAGCGAGTTGTCCAGCGACTGCATCACCAGGCCGATGATGGTCCGCTCCGACCAGCGCCGGTTGGACAGCGAGCGCAGGACGAGCAGGGGGTGGCGGGCCGCGCTGGCCAGCCAGCCGGCCACCCGCGACGAGCCCTCCGCGTACGGGACCTGGAGGATGGACAGGCTGCCCATGGAGTTGGAACCCTTGCCGTAGCGGACCGGCTCGATGTGGGTGTTCTCGTCCGGGTGGATCGAGGACGTGATGGCGACCCCGCGCGTGAAATCGGCCTTCGGCGCGCCGGTCGCCTTGCGGTAGCGGCGGTCGTCGGTCTGGGCGCCCACCAGCGCCTCGGAGTTGGTACGGGTCAGCTCCCCGAGCCGGTCGGAGAGGTACGGCAGTTGTCCGTTCGCCTTCATGCGGTGCAGCAGGGTCTGGGTGCCGTAGGTGCCGGCGGCGAGGACGACCCGGCGGGCCTTGAAGGTACGGCCCTTCGACGTACGGCCCTTCGACGTACGGCCCTTCGACGTGCGTCGCTCGTCGGTCGGGAGGGTCGCGACCGCGTATCCTCCCTGCGAGTCGTCCGTGACCGACACGACCGTCGTCATCGGGTGGACCACCGCGCCCGCCTTCTCGGCGAGGTAGAGGTAGTTCTCGTTCAGGGTGTTCTTCGCGCCGTGCCGGCAGCCGGTCATGCACTCGCCGCACTCGGTGCAGGCGTTGCGGGCGGGGCCCGCGCCGCCGAAGTACGGGTCGGCGACCTGCTCCCCCGGCTGCGCCTTCGCGGTGCCGGCGCCGTCCCCGTCCTTGCCGTCTCCGAAGAACACGCCGACCGGCGCGAGGTGGAACGTGTCGCCGACGCCCATCCGCTCCGCCGCCGCCTTCAGGTGGACGTCGGAGGGGGTCGTCGTCGGGTTCAGCCGTACGCCGAGCATGCGGCGCGCCTGGTCGTAGTACGGCTTCAGCTCCTCCTGCCAGTCGGTGATGTGCCGCCACTGGGGGTCGTCGAAGAACGGTTCCGGCGGGACGTAGAGGGTGTTGGCGTAGTTCAGGGAACCGCCGCCGACGCCTGCGCCCGCCAGGACCATGACGTTGCCGAGGAGGTGGATGCGTTGGATTCCATAGCAGCCGAGCTTGGGAGCCCACAGGTAGTTCTTCAGGTCCCAGGAGTTCCTGGGGAGGGATTCGCGGGTGAAGCGGCGGCCGGCTTCCAGGACGCCTACGCTGTAGCCCTTTTCCGTCAGGCGGAGGGCTGTTACGGAACCGCCGAAGCCGGATCCTACGACGATGACGTCGTAGTCGTAGGCGTCCTGGGGCAGGGGCACGGGGCTCTCCTCGTTGAGTTTCGCGTGCGGGCCGTCGATGGTTTCTCGCGCAGTTCCCCGCGCCCCAAAAAGACCTCAGCGCAACCTGAGTGTCTTCATCACCCTCAAGCTCGTGCTCATGAAAGCCGCGTACTTCTCGTCGTCCATCCCCAGTGCCGGGGCCATCGGCAGGATACGCTGCTGGGCCACCGTCTGGGCCTCCGTGTACTTGAGGATGCCCTCCGAGCCGTGGCGGCGGCCGAGGCCGGAGTCCTTCATGCCGCCCATCGGGGACTGGACGCTGCCGTACGCGGGCGCGTAGCCCTCGTTGACGTTGACCGTGCCGGTGCGCAGGCGGGCGGCGACCTCGGCGCCGCGGCGGGCGTTCCTCGTCCAGACGGAGGAGTTCAGGCCGTACGTCGTGGAGTTGGCGAGGGTGATCGCCTCCTCGTCCGTCTTGAAACGGTAGATCGACACGACCGGGCCGAAAGTCTCCTCGCCGCACACCGCCATGGGCTCGGTGACGCCGTCGAGGATGGTCGGCTCGTAGAAGTAGGGGCCGATGTCCGGGCGGGCCACTCCGCCCGCGACCACCTTCGCGCCCTTGGCGACGGCCTCCTCCACATGCCGGGTCACGGTCTCCAGCTGGCGTTCGCCGACCAGGGAGCCCATGTCGGCGCCGTAGGCGAGGGAGTTGCCGAGGCGCATGCCCTTGGTGCGGGTGGCGAAGCGCTCCAGGAAGGCGTCGGCGACCGACTCGTGGACGTAGAGCCGCTCGATGGAGATGCAGAGCTGGCCGGCGGAGGAGAAGCAGGCGCGGACGGCGCCTGCGGCGGCCTTCGCGATGTCGGCGTCGTCGAGGACCAGCATGGCGTTCTTGCCGCCGAGTTCGAGGGACACGCCGACGAGGCGGGCGGCGGCGCCCTGGGCGACCTCACGGCCGGTGCGGGTGGAGCCGGTGAAGGAGACGTAGTCGGCGTGCCGGACGACCTCGGGGCCGACGACCGGGCCCTCGCCGAGGACGACCTGGAAGATGTCGGCGGGCAGACCGGCCTCTATGAGGAGGTCGCGGGCCCACAGGGCCGTCAGGCAGGTCTCCGTGTCCGGCTTCATGACGACCGCGTTGCCCGCGACGAACGCGGGGAGCGCGTCGCCGACGGAGAGCTCCAGGGGGTAGTTCCAGGGGGCGATCTGGCCGACGACCCCGCGCGGGTGGCGCAGTTCGGTCACCTTGGTGAGGGTCGGCATGGCGCCTGCGTGCCGCTTCGGCCGCAGATACGCGGCGGCCCGGCGGCCGTAGTGGCGGGCGGCGACCGCGACGGCCTGGACCTCTTCGTGGGCGTGCAGGCGTGCCTTGCCGGTCTCCAGCTGGATCAGGTCGAGGACCTCGGCCTGACGGGCCAGGACCAGGTCGTGGAAACGCAGGAGCACGGCCGCGCGCTCGCGTACGGGCGTCTGCGCCCACACCGCCTGCGCGGCACGGGCCGCCTCGTAGGCCTTGAGTACGTCCTCGGGGGTGGACTCGGGCAGGTCGGCGAGCTTCTCGCCGGTGAACGGCGTGTGGTTCGCGGTACGGCCGGAGCCGACGACGCCCTTGGTCAGCTGGGCAACGAGCTGGGGGGTGACCACGTCGGCGGCGGTGCGGACGCCTGCGGGGGCGGGGGCGAGGGGGTTGGTACCGGCCGTGGTCGTCGTGCCGGTGGCTTCCGGGGCCTGCGAGTCCGTCATGACGCGCAGGGTATGCCGCGAAGAGGACTTTGGGTACCCGCGGGTAACGGGGATTCACCGACCGTCCACACAACGCCAGTGCCCACTGGCAACGAACCCGCTGATCAGGCCGCCGATCGCGTTCCGGGCCGGTTCCGGACCGGCTCCGAGGCGGTTCCGGACCGGCTCCGAGGCGGTTCCGGACCGGCTCCGGCCGGCTCCGGACCGGCTTCAGCCTGGCATCCGCCCGGCTTTGGCCCGGCTTTGGCCCGGCTTTGGCCCGGCTTTGGCCCGGCTTTGGCCCGGCTTTGGCCCGGCTTTGGCCCAGGTCCGGTCCGGGTCCGGGTCCGGTCCGGGTCCGGGTCCGGGTCCGGGTCCGGGTCCGGGTCCGGGTCGTGAGCATTGCCCGCTCCGAACTCCCCGGCCTCGACGCGCGCATCGGGTACCTGGACGGGAACGACGCCGAGTTCCCCGCCCTGCCCCGGGACCGGGCCAGGTCCGGACCAGCTTCGGGCCAGGTCCGAGCCGGGTCCGGGTCGTGAGCATCGCCCGCTCCGAACTCCCCGGCCTCGACGCGCGCATCGGGTACCTGGACGGGAACGACGCCGAGTTCCCCGCCCTGCCCCAAGACCGAGCCGGGACCGAGCCAGCTTCGGCCTGGCATCCGACCGAGTGCGGGCCGGGTCCGGGCCGGGTCCGGGTCAGTGGTTTTCCAGCTTCAGGTGGGGATGGGAAGCCGCGATCATCGTCTCCAGTTCTGCCGCGGCCTGCGCCGGGTCGGGTCGGTGGTCCGGGTCCGGGGTGAGCAGGCGTCGGACGAGGGGGTCCAGCGGGCCCGCGTCCGCCACGGCGGTGCGGAGCAGGGCTCCGAGCGACCACAGGTCGGAGGCGGGGCCGGCGTCGCGGCCGGACCTGCGCTCGGGGGCGACGAGGTCCGCGGCGTCGGGAAAGGCGCCGGTGGGCGGGTCCGGGGTGTGGGCCAGGCCGAAGTCGGTGAGGACGATCCGGCCTTCGGGGCCGAGCAGGACGTTGGCGGGTCTCACATCGCGGTGGACGATGCCGACCGCGTGCGCCGCGCGCAGTGCGCCGAGGACGGCGAGGCCGATGCGGGCGGCCTCGGCGGGGGCGAGGGGGCCGCGCGTGAGCGCCTGGCGCAGGGACTCGCCGTGGATCAGCTCCATGACGATCCAGGGCGGTCCGTCGCCGGCCGCCTCGGGCTGCCCGTCCTCCTCCACCACGTCGAGGATGGAGACGGCGGACGGATGGTCGACGAGGGCGGCGGCACGGGCCTCGTGGTGGAGGCGGTGAGCGGCCCTGCGGCGGTCCTCGTCCCCCGGACTGCCGGGCAACCGGGGCTGCTTGACGGCGACTTCGCGGTCCAGGAGGTCGTCGTGTGCCCGCCAGACGGTGCCCGTGGCGCCGGAGCCGATCCGTTCGAGCAGTCGGTAACGCCCGCCCACGGTACGGTCGTTGACGGCCATGGGGGCGCCGGTGTGGGCGCCTATGGGGGCACCGTCGTCACTCATGCCCCATGACTACCACGAGCGCCACGCTCCACGGCCCCCAACGCGGGTCTACGGCTTGTCGACGGCCAGGTTCGCGATCGCCGTCCGCGCCACCTCCCGGCCCCGCGCGGTGAAGTCGCCCTTGCCGGGGTAGCCGATCAGCAGCTTGTACATGTCGCCGGCGGAGGAGCGGTAGTAGAAGATCCTCACCTCGCGCGGGCGCGGGTCCCGACTGTCATCGGTGGTGTAGACCACGGTGTTCTCGGCGGCGGGCCTGCCGTCCTGGTACTTCGCGTTGTCGTCGGCGTTCGTGCGCGGCTTCTTCGGCATGTCGAGCTCGTAGCTGCCGGACTCCTCGAAGTCCGCGTCGTCGGCGTACATCTCCGCCGCCGCCGACGCCTGGATCTTCTTGCTCGTGTCCTCCGCCTTGCGGGCCACCTCCAGGACGACCGAGATCGCGCCGCTCGGATCGGTGTAGGCGACCCAGTGCTCGTCGTCCGCGCTGTCCTCGTCCGGCTCGCTGCGCACATAGGTGCCGGGCACGGCGAGGGTCGCGGTGACGTCCTTATCGTGGTGCTTCTCCCAGCCGTCCGGCAGCGGTCCGGCGAACGGGTCGGCGATCAGCACGTACGCCGTCACGGCCGCCGCGACGACCGCGGCGCCGAGCCCGGTCCACGCCGTACGGCCCATGCGGCGCCGGCGTACGGGCGCGTCGGCCGTCCGGGCGGGCGCGTCGGCGGCCGGGACGGACTCGGTGAGCTGTGCGGGCGGCTGCGGTGGCGCGGGCGGGTTCGCGGCGGCCTCCAGCAGGGCGCGCACCTGCGCGGCGGCGGGACGGCGGGCGGGGTCCTTGTCGAGCAGTCCGTTCACGGCCTCGGCGAGCGGGCCCTGCGCGGCGGCGGGCGGGGCGGGCACGGCGTTGAGGACGGACTGGAGCGTGGCCGGCGTGTTGCTGCGGCGGAACGGCGACACGCCCTCCGTGGCCGCGTACAGCACCACGCCGAGCGACCACAGGTCGCAGGCCGGTCCGGGACGCTGGCCGAGCACCCGTTCGGGCGCGATGTACTCGGGCGAGCCGACGAACCCGCCGGTGTCGGTCAGGCTGGTCTCGCCCTCGATCTGGGCGATGCCGAAGTCGGTGAGGACGATCCGGTCGTGGCGGCCGAGCAGGATGTTGTCCGGCTTCACGTCCCGGTGCAGGATGCCCGCCGCGTGCGCCGCCTCCAGCGCGGCCAGCACCTGAAGGCCGATCCGGGCGGCCTCGCGGGCGCTGAGCGTGCCCTCCTGGAGGGCGCTGCCGAGCGAACGGCCGTGGACCAGCTCCATCACGATCCAGGGCTGTCCGTCGACGACGGCGACATCGTGCACGTTGACCACGGCGGGGTGGTCGAGCCGGGCCGCCGCCCGTGCCTCGCGCCGCATCCGCTCGAACGCGTTGGCCCGTTCACGTTCGGGAAGGTGGTCCGGTACGCGGGGTTCCTTGACGGCGACCTCGCGGTCCACGATCTCGTCCTTGGCCCGCCACACCGTGCCCATGCCGCCGTGCCCGAGCCTGGCGAGCAGCCGGTAGCGGCCGGCTATCAGCCGCCCGACGCCGGGCTCGTCCGGCTCAGGGGCGCCGCCCTGCGGGGCGATCTGCGAAGCAGCGGCGGCCGCCTGTGGGTTCGGTGGTTGCGGGTTCGGCGGTTGCGGGTTCGGCGGTTGCGGGTTCGGCGGTTGCAGAACAAAACTCGTCGTTTCGTCGGACTCGTGGCCAACGCCCCCGTGGTGACTCATGGGTCCATCCATATCGCGCCAGGCGGGCCGGTTACCACCGGAGAAGGGCAACTACCGTGTCACGAACGTGTCGACGGCGACGTCGAAGTACTCCCGTGCCTCCCGCACCTTCCCGACCGGCGCCGACACCCACACGTCGTACAGCCGCCCGCCCTCCTCCCAGCACAGGTCGTAGGTGTGCCGGGGGCCCTCCGCCGCGGTGAAGCCGTCCCAGGTGAACTCCCAGAGGGCGGCGGGGTCCCCGTCGTGTGTGGTCTCGGTGACCGTGCCGTCGTGGTAACCGGGGTAGGTGTCGGGCCCCTTGGCGGCCGAGCGTCGCATCACGCCGAGGGGGCCGCCGGACTCGGGGGCGGAGATTTTGATGCCGAGGCGGAACGTCTCCCCGGGTGACATGTAGAAGACCCGCTCGCCCTGGGGTACGCGTGTGAACTCCTCCGGCACGGCGAGGGCGAACCCGGCGGGGTCGTCGGCGACGCGGTAGCCGGAGGGTGCGCTGGGGCGCTCGTCGGAGGCGGGGCTCGCGGCGCCGGACGCCGTCGCGGACGGGGTGCGGGTGGCGGTCGGGGTGGGCGAGGCTGTGGTCGGGCGGGGGCTCGCCGAGCCTCCGGCGGTCGGTCCCGCCCCTGCCCCCGCGCTCGCGCTCGTCGTCTGCCCGGACGCCGAACCCGGGGGAGACGCCGAACTCGTGGGAGAGGAGCCGCCTCCGTCGCCGTCGCGGTTCACCAGCAACGCCGCCGCCGACACGCCCGCGCCGGCCATCGCGGCGACCAGCACCGCGGCGATCAGCACACCTCGCGAGGACCGCTCCCGGGCGGGCAGCGGCTCGGATCCCAGCCGGGACTGCGTCGCCCCGAGCGGTGACTCCTCCGGCTGCCTTGACCGACCCGGCTGCTGTGGCTGACCCGACTGCCGTGGCTGGTCCGGCTCCCCTGACTGGTCCGGCTGCCGTGGCTGGTTCGACTGCTGCGGCTGGTCCGACCGCGCGGAGGGCCGCCGGAACCTCCCGGTCGTCCGGGAGCGGGTCGGCGGATCCTCCTGGGTCGGGGCGTACGTGGACCCCACGGGCTCCGGCGTACGCCCGGTGTCGAGGTAGGCGCGCAGCAGCCGCTCCGCTTCCGCCGGTGCGAGCCGCCGTTCCGGATCGCGCTCCAACAACCCCCGAACGACGGGCAGGAGCGGCGCGGCCTCGGCGGGGGTGCGGATCTCGGCGAAGACGACGGCGTGCAGGATGCCGCCCAAGGAGTCTCGCCGGAAGGGCGACTCGCCGCTCAGCGCGGTGCACAGCAGCGCGCCCAGCGACCACAGGTCGGACTCGGGGCCGGTGCGCGCGCCGGACATCCGCTCCGGGGCGGTGTACTCGGGCGAGCCGACGAAGGAACCGGTCTCGGTGAGCGTGGTGGCGCCCGCGACCTGCGCGATGCCGAAGTCGGTGAGGACGACCCGGTCGCTGTCGTTCTCCAGCAGGACGTTCGCCGGCTTGATGTCCCGGTGCAGGACCCCGGCCGCGTGCGCGGCGCGCACGGCGCCGAGCAGGGCGATGGCGATCCGGGCCGCGTCGTCCGGGGTGAGCGGGCCGTGCTCGGCGATCCGGTCGGCGAGCGAGCCGCCCTTGATCAGCTCCATGACGATGTACGGCCGTTCGCCGTCCTCGACGACGTCGTGCACGACGATGATGTGCGGGTGGCTCAACTGGGCGACCGCGCGGGCCTCGCGCAGCGTCCGGTCGCGGCGGCCGCGCGCCTGCTCGGTGGAGAGCGTGTCGTCCTGGATCAGCTCCTTGACCGCGACACGCCGTCCCAACAGCTCGTCCGTGGCACGCCACACGACGCCCATGCCGCCCCGCCCGAGCCTCGCCTCGAGCCGGTAGCGGCCCGCGATGACGCGGACGGCGTCCCCCTCGGTCCCCATGGGCCCATCATGCCCCACCGGATGTCCCGGCTCCGGGTGGCCGACCGGCCAACCCCCCGTCAGGAGGCAGTGGGTTCCCGCCAGCTCTGCAGTACGGTTCTGAACTGCTGTGCGGTGGTGGCCCAGTCCTCCGCCGGGGAGGACATGTAGATCACGTACTCCGCGCCGTCACGGGAGATGTACGTCTCCTCGATCGCGCGGCGCGCTCCGGGGAACTCGGTGTCCTTCGCCAGCGCGGTCCAGGTGTACTCCCACTCGGAGCCCTGGCGGTCGCGGTAGACGTTCTTCTCCAGCTTGACCGTCTTGTAGTCGACGAGCCGCTTGAGCTGCAGTTCGAGGTCCTTCTGGTGCGCGTACGGGTCGTTGTAGTCGGGGGACTTGTCCAGGGCGATACGGATGAAGTGCTCGCCGCCGTCCGGGGAGTAGTCGATCTGCTGGAGGTCGCCGTCGTTCTGGTACACCGTCCGTGTCCAGGTCTTGTCGGGCAGCGAGAGCCCGAAGCCCAGTTCGTCGTCGACCTGGACCCAGGAGTCGGACACGCCGCCCTGCCCGCCGGGGCTATCGCTGGCCGAGGCGCTCGGCGAGGCGGAGTCGGAGGCGGTCGTGCTCGTGCCTGTGCTCCTGTCGGTGCTCTCCTGGCCCTGGTCGAACTGCTGCAGCGCCAGCGCCGTACCCCCGCCGACCAGCGCGGCGACGACGACCACGAGCGCGAGCGTACGCAGCCGGCGGCGCGGGGGCGGCGCGGCTGCCGGGGCGGGGCCGAGGTGGGTCGGGCCCGAGTGCAGGGGGCTGGGAACGGGGCCGGAGCCGGTACCGGAGCCGGGTACGGGCGCCGAGGCCTCCGACGCCCCAGGTACCACGGGTCCTACGGGGCCCGGGGTTCCCGACGGCGGTCCGGCGTGCCCCCCGGTCGTGTACTGCGCCCCCGTCCCGTTCGTCCCCTGGTGCTGGTGGTACTGGCCGGAGTGGCTGGGATGGCCGGGGTGGCCGGGGTGGCCGTATCCGCCGGGCCCGCCGTACTGCGTGGGCACGAAGGCCTGCGCCTCGTTCGGGCGGCGTCCCTCGGCGGCCTCGGCGAGGAGTTGCTCGGCCTCGGCCATGGAGGGGCGGGCGGCCGGGTCCTTGCGAAGGAGGGCGG
The DNA here is from genome assembly GCF_048159505.1 of Streptomyces sp. T028. Taxonomy (NCBI): domain Bacteria; kingdom Bacillati; phylum Actinomycetota; class Actinomycetes; order Kitasatosporales; family Streptomycetaceae; genus Streptomyces; species Streptomyces sp. T028. Next base: position 14,794 of record NZ_JBLRVZ010000041.1, on the reverse strand, counting down.
TGATGACGGGGCCGAGCGGACCGGCGTACACGGGCTCGGTGGCCTCGTCCTCGATGACGGCCTGCATGGTGCTCAGCGCCGACGTGCGGCGGAACGGCGAGCGCCCCTCCACCGCCGTGTACAGCGTGGCGGCGAGGGCCCACAGGTCGGAGGACGGGCCCGGGTCCTGGCCGCGGATCCGCTCGGGGGCGAGATAGTCGACGGAGCCGACGACCTCTCCGGTGCGGGTGATCGTCGTGTCGCCCTCGATCTGGGCGATGCCGAAGTCGGTGAGCAGGACACGGCCGTCGTGCGAGATGAGCACGTTGCCGGGCTTGACGTCACGGTGCAGGACTCCGGCGGAGTGTGCGGCCCGCAGGGCGCGCAGCACCCACAGGCCGATCCGGGCCGCCTCGGCCGGCTCGACCCGGCCCTCGTCCTTGACGGCGTCGGCCAGCGAACGGCCCTCGACCAGCTCCATCACGATCCACGGCCGGCCGTCGTGTTCGAGCACGTCGTGCACCGTGACGACGGCGGAGTGGTTGATCCGCGCGGCCGCGCGCGCCTCCGCCCTGGTGCGCGCGAGCAGGATCGCCTTGTCGCTCTCGCTGACGTAGAGGGCGGCGGTCAACTCCTTGATGGCGACCGCCCGGTGCAGCAGCTCATCGTGAGCACGCCACACTCGGCCCATGCCACCACTGCCGATGGTGTCGGCGAGCCGGTAGCGGCCCGCGAGGAGCAGGCCCTGCATCTGATTCACGTTGCCCCGCAATGGTCTTGACAGGGTCAGCGTAAAGACCGGGATGCCTTCACGGAACCAGCGGGGTGCCCAGGAGACGGCACTGTGACGGTTGTCGCTTTTCGGGCCGTCCGGGAACCGGAGGGGACCGAGCGCTCGCTCAGCCGGTGGACGGGGGATGCTCAGCCGGTGAACTGGTAAGTGGCCGACGCCTGTTCGTACAGCCGCGTGACCTCGTCCCGTTCGGCCTCTGGCCCGCGCACCTGTACGACGTGATAGCGGCCGTCGATGAGGATCGCGAGGTTGCGGACGTACAGCTCGCGCCCGCCGTCGGACCAGGTGAACTGCCCTTCGGCCATGGTGCGCGTGCCCACGGTGGTCGTGCGCAGCCCGGAGGCGGTGGCCCAACTGGAGTCGCGGTAGGGCTGGAGTTCGCTCTCCTTCTCCCGCTGGTAGACCATCGGGTCGCTGCCGTTGGCGGAGGCGCTGTCCCTTCCCGGTACGACGATCAGCTCGAAGTCGCCGTGGGAGTAGACGACCTGGCCGCGCCCGTTCTTGCCGGTGTGGTTCCAGCCGTCGGCCACGGCGATCTGGAAACCGGCGGCGTCCTTGCGCAGGGTGAAGCCGTCGGCGACCTCCGCGCCGGAGCCGGTCTGGGGCTCGGTGGCCTCCGCGCTCGTGCCGCTGCCCGGCGAGGTCTGGTCGGGACGGGGCTCACTGCTCACGTCGGGGGCCTGGCCGGCGGGTGCGCTCGCGGAGGAGGAGGCGGTGGCCCCGGTGTTCTGGGTGCCGGCGGTGCCGGCCCCGCCCTCCTCGTCGGCCTTGGGCATGAACAGGACCGCGTATGCGACGGCGCCGGCCAGCAACAGCAGGATCAGCACCAGCAGGGTGCGGCCCAGGCTGCGCGGGGAACGGCCCGTGTCCTGCCGGGCCCGCTTGTGGCGGCCGTGCGTCGCGGGCAGCCCGGCGCGCCGTCGGCGCACCAACTCGCCCTTGCGGCGCACGATCGGCAGCCGGCGCGGGTCGGTGGGCGGCGCGGCGACGACGTACGTGCCCGCCTCCGGCTCGGGCGCGGACCGCACCAGCGAGCGCAGCCAGCCGCGCAGTTCCTCGAAGTCGAGGCGCTCGGTGGGGTCCTGGCGCAGCAACGACTCCACGACCGGCCTGAGCGGACCGCACTCCTCGGCGAAGGCGGGCGGCTCGGCGCACACCATCTGCACCAGCTCCGCCGTCGACTCCTCCGGGTAGGGCGCGTGTCCCTGTACGGCCCTGAAGAGCAGCGCGCCCAGCGCCCACAGGTCGGTCGCGGGACCGATCGGCGCGGCCAGCTGCCAGTTCTCGTGCACCGGCCCGGCCTGCTCGGGCGCCCAGCGCTCGGTGACGGGCCCGACGACCGCCATCCGCGCCTGCCGGGCCCGCTCGGCGGCGAGCGCGGTGGCGGGGCCACGTCGAACGGCGCCACCGGGCACCCCGGCGGCCACGAGATCGTCCCAACGCGCCCCGGCCCGGCCGTCGCCCCCCACCCCACCGGGCTGCACCGGGACGGGGACAGCCGGGTGGCCTCCGGCGGTGGGGACCGGCGATTGCCCCGCGCGGCCGGGGACGCCCGGATACCCGCCGGCGGCGGGGACGGCCGTATGTCCGCCGGGGGCGGGCGCGGGGCCCGGTACGGCGTTCGGTGCGGGGGCGCCTCGCACGCCGTAGGGGTCGGCGATCTGTCCGGGTGGTTGGGAAGGGGCGCCGCTGGTGCCGCCGAGAACTCTGGGAGCACCGCCGCCACCGCCGGGCACGCCCGCAGCAGCCCCGGGCGCACCCGGGGCACCGCCACGCTGACCAGGACCACCAGGGCCGTCGGGACCCCCGGGAACACCAGGACCGCCAAGAACGCCAGAGCCGCCGGGGCCGCCGGGATGGCCAGAACCGCCGAGACCGCCAGGGTCACCGGGAGCACCAGGGCGGCCGGGACCACCAGAGCCGCCGGGCCCCCCGGGATGGCCGGGACCACCAAGACCACCAGGCCCGCCAGGGTCACCAAGACGGCCGGGACCACCAGGACCACCAAGGACGCCAGAACCGCCGGGCCCCCCGGGGCCGCCGGGATGGCCGGAACCGCCGGGACCGCCAGAACCACCGGGACCGCCAGAACCACCGAGACCGCCAGGGTCACCGGGATGGCCGGGACCACCAAGACCACCAGGCGCTCCAGGGCCACCAGGACGGCCGGGACCACCAGGGCCGTCAAAGACGCCAGAACCGCCGGGCCCCCCGGGGCCGCCGGGATGGCCGGAACCGCCGGGACCGCCAGAGCCACCGGGACCGCCAGGGTCACCGGGAGCACCAGGGCGGCCGGGACCGCCGGAGCCGCCAAGACCGCCAAAGTCACCGGGATGGCCGGGACCACCAGGCCCGCCAGGAAGCGTGCCGTTCGGGCCGGTGGCGGGTGCGCCGTATGGGGAGGCCGTCACGGGGCCGTCGTTCTCGGCGGGGGTGCGGGCACCCGGCAGGGCCGCGCGGCCGTTCTGCTGGGCCTCCTGGACGCGGGCCGCGGCGCGGGCGCCCGCCCGGTAGGCGGCGATCGCCCCGGCGCGCGCGGCACGGATGTCCCCGCCGGTCTCCACGGGCGCCCGGCGGGCGACCTCACCCGACGCCGACGTCTCGGCGCCGGTCACCGGCTCACCGGCCGGCCCCGGCAGCCCACCGGCCGCCCGCGCCTCTATCGCGGCACGCCGTGCGGCCTCGGGATCCTCACCGACGGACCCACCCACCGGCCCTCCGCCGGAAGCACCGACGGAAGCACCTACGGACCCGCCGACCGGCCCTCCGGCGGAAGCGCCCACGGCCCCACCGAAGCCACCGCCGACGCCCCCTCCGGCGGAGCCGTCGGCGCCATGGCCCAGCGCGCCGGAACCCGCAGGACCCAAAGCCGTGGCGGACACCTGGACCGCCGCTCCCGTCCCGCCCGGTTCCTCCGCCGGTACCGGGTCGTAGCCGCACAGCGCCTCTTCCGCCGCCCCGACCGCGAGGCCGGTCAGCATGACCCGTCCGTCGTCGCAGACGAGGACGGTGCGCGCGGTGATGTTGCGGTGCACCCAGCCGTGCGCGTGCAGCACCCGCAGGGCCGTGAGCACGTCGGAGGCGACCTCGGCCGCCCGGTACGGCGTCAGCGGCTGCTCGGCGAGGAGCGCGGCGAGCGGCCGCGCGGCCACCAGCTCACTCACTATCCACAGCGAACCGCCGTCGGCGAACACGTCGAAGACCTGGTCGAGCCGGGGGTGGTCGGGGATGCTCGCGGCGGCCTGCGCGGCCTCCACCGCCCGCCGTACGACGGGATCGGCGGGCCGCCGGGTGCTCGCGCCCCCGCGCGCGCCGGGGATCCGCCCGGCGCCGCCCCTGCGGTCACGCGCCGTGAAACCCGCGGGGAGCCCTTCGGCGTCGAGCACCTCCGCCTCGACGACCTCGGGCAACGGCACCTGGCGGACCAGGACTTCCTGTCCGCTGTAGGTGTCGAAGGCCCGGGTCTCGGTGAGTTCGTACTCGTCGGAGGGCGGCAACGGCAGGCGGTAGCGGTCGGCGAGTACCCGTCCCGCATAGTCGTCCACGTTGCCTCCCCCGGCCGCCCCGGTCGGTCAATTCCGTTCGTTTCACGACCCGTTGCGGCCGTATCAGGCCATGGTGCCGGATGCGTACGGTCCGCAGCCCCTCACGATACGTGCCGGAGGCAACTCTCAGAGAGGGGATGCCACATCCCGGACGCTACTTCTTGGGCGTGAAGGTGTCCGTGAACGTCTGCCAGGTGCTCTTGCGCAGTTCGGTGGACCACTTGGCGGCCTTCGCCGTGTACATCAGCGCGTACCCCTGGCTGTTGCTCACGACGAAACCGCGGTCTGTGACGCGGTACTTGGTGCCGCTCTCCACGTAGGTGAACTCCCAGTCGGCCGTGTTCCAGCCGCGGTAGTTCACCGCCTCTATGCGGATCTTCTTGTACTGCGAGCGCGTCATATAGCGCTCCTGGTTCTTCCAGTCGGCGACCGGGTCGTCCTTGGGCGTGGTCGTCCAGGCGATCAGCAGCCGCTGCCCGTCGGGGCCGGTGAAGCGGTCGCCCGCGGAGCTCGACGTCTGGAACTTCCACCCGGTGGGCAGCCCGATCGAGTATCCCTGGCTCCCCTTGTACGTGTTCGCCGCCGTGCTGCTGTCGGTGGTGGAGACGTCGGAGCCGCTGCCGCCCGTCGCCGCGGTGTTGCCCTGCGTCGTGGCGGAGTCGGCGGAGTCGGCCGAGCCGGTGGACTGCGCGGTGGACTCGTCCGTACGGGTCCCGCCGGCCTCGTCCTCCTTGGTCTCGGCGCTCGCGCTCGCGCTGCCGCTCGCCACGGCCTTGCCACCGCCGCCGTTGCCGGAGCCGCTCGCGTCGTCGCCGTCACCGCCGCCGAGCGTGAGGGCCAGTACGGTGCCCAGCACCGCGAGGGCCACGACCACGGCGATGATCACCAGCGTGCGCTTCGGCACCACGTCGGTCAGCGGCGCCCTGGGGACGGGCCGCGGCGGCAGGTCCGGCGGGGTCATCACGGGCCAGCCGGAACTCCGGCCGCCCGTCGCGCTGTTCTTGCCACCGCTCCCGTCGGAACCGGTGGGCGTCACGGTGGTGGGCGCGGAGCCGGCCGCGGCGGACGAGGCGGCCGCAGCCGTGGTCGCCCTGGTGGCGGACGCCGGCGTGGCGGACGCCGACGTGGTGGGCGCGGACGTGGTCGCCGCGCCGGTGCGCCGGGCCTCGCCCGTGCCCACGGAAGGGGACACCGTGGTGGCGGCCGCGGAACCGGAAGCCGCCTGGGCACCGGAAACCGCCTCGGCGCCCGAAGCCTTGGCGCCGGAAGCCTTGGTGCCGGAAGCCGCCGTACCGCTGCCGGACCTGACGCGGGACGCGGCCGCCGTGGACGCCGCCCCCGCGGCGACGGCGGCCTTCTTGCGTACGGACCGCAGCGCGCCGCGCAGCTTCTCGCCCGCCTCCCCGGCCGAACTCCCCTTGTTCTCGGGGCTGTCCGGCTGCACCGGGATCGGCACCAGCCTGGTGGCGTCGGCCGGCTCGGCCTCCCTGGGGTCGGGCGCGTGGATCACGTCGTCGAGCATCGCCCGCGCGCCGGCGTCGTCGAGCCGCCGCTCGGGGTCCTTGGTGAGCAGCCCGTAGATGACGTCCTTCAGCGGACCGGCGTTCTTCGGCTCCTCCAGGGGCTCGGTCATCACCGCGGTGAGCGTGGCGATCGCGGAGCCCTTGTCGTACGGCGGCGAACCCTCGACCGAGGCGTAGAGCAGACCGCCGAGCGACCACAGGTCGGCGGCCGGACCGGGCTTGTGGCCGCGGGCGCGCTCCGGGGAGATGTAGGAGGGGGCGCCGACAAGCATGCCGGTGGAGGTGATGGACGGGTCGCCCTCGACCTGGGCGATGCCGAAGTCGGTGAGCACGACCCGGCCGTCCTCGGCGATCAGCACGTTGGACGGCTTCACGTCGCGGTGCAGGATGCCCTCGCGGTGCGCCGAGCGCAGCACGTCGAGAATCGCGAGCCCGACCTCGGCGGCGCGCCTCGGTTCCAGTACGCCGTCCTCACGGATGACCTCGGCGAGCGACTTGCCCTCGACGAGTTCCATCACGATCCAGGGCCGGTCGTCCTCCTCGACCACGTCGAAGACCGTCACCGCGCTGTTGTTGCGAATCCTGGCGATGGCCTTGGCCTCGCGCAGGGTCCGGGTGATCAGCCGGCGCTTCTCGTCCTCGTCGATGTTCCCCGGGAACCGCAGCTCCTTGACGGCGACCGTCCGGCCGAGGGTCTCGTCCTCTGCGCGCCACACCGTCCCCATGCCGCCGCGGCCGAGTACGCCTCCCAGCCGGTACCGCCCGGCGAGGAGACGTGCGCTCTTGTCCTGACGGGATGCTCCCGCCCGCTCCGCCTCCGACATGCGTCCCCTCATGCAACCCGCCCTGACAGAGCCTCCATTGTCCCTCACCCGACAAGTGCCCGACGCCCAGGGTGCCCCTACGCCCCTACCAGGAGGGGAGCATTCCGGCCAGAAGGTGCGGCGCACTCAGGCCAGCGCCCTGGTGACGCCCCGGCACAAGGCCCGCCCCTGCCGGGAACAGGCCTTGTTCTCACCGGAGTTCGCGTGGCAGTTCGCGTCGGAGTTCACACCGGAGTTCGCCGGTCAGAGCGGCACGATGTCCGGTGCCCCGAGCCGTGCCGCGTCCGCCGTCAGGTCGTCGGGCTGGAGCTGGGACTCGCGCTCCGCCTCCACCCGCTTCTCGTAGTGTTCGACCTCGCGCTCGATCTGGTCCTTGTCCCAGCCCAGCACGGGCGCCATCAGCTCGGCCGCCTCCCGGGCGCTGCGCGTGCCGCGGTCGAAGGTCTCGATGGAGATCCGGGTGCGCCGGGTCAGTACGTCGTCCAGGTGCCGCGCCCCCTCGTGCGAGGCGGCGTACACGATCTCGGCGCGCAGATAGTCGTCGGCGGCCTGGAGCGGCTCGCCCAGCGAGGGGTCGGAGGCGACGAGGTCGAGGATCTCCTCCGTCATCGCCCCGTAGCGGTTGAGCAGATGCTCCACGCGCACCACGTGCAGCCCGCTGCGCGCGGCGATGCGCGCCCGCGCGTTCCACAGTGCCCGGTAGCCCTCGGCGCCCAGCAGCGGCACGTCCTCGGTGACGCAGTCGGCGACCCGCATGTCCAGCCCGTGCACGGCCTCGTCGACGGCGTCCTTGGCCATCACCCGGTAGGTTGTGTACTTGCCGCCGGCCACGACGACCAGTCCGGGCGCCGGGTGTGCGACGGTGTGTTCGCGCGACAACTTGCTGGTGGCGTCCGACTCGCCGGCCAGCAGCGGCCTGAGGCCCGCATAGACGCCCTCGACGTCGTCACGGGTGAGCGGCACTCTGAGGACGGAGTTCACCCGCTCCAGCAGATAGTCGATGTCCGCGCTGGAGGCGGCCGGGTGGGCCTTGTCGAGGTCCCAGTCGGTGTCGGTGGTGCCGACGATCCAGTGCCGGCCCCAGGGGATGACGAACAGCACGGACTTCTCGGTGCGCAGGATCAGGCCGGTGGTGGAGCTGATGCGGTCCCTGGGCACCACGAGGTGGATGCCCTTGGAGGCACGGACGTGGAACTGGCCGCGCTCGCCGACCATCCCCTGGGTGTCGTCGGTCCACACCCCGGTGGCGTTGACGATCTGCCGGGCGCGGATCTCGTACTCGCCGCCGCCCTCCACGTCCTTCACCCGTGCCCCGACGACCCGTTCGCCCTCGCGCACGAAGGCCGTCACCCGCGCCCGGTTGGCGGCCTTCGCGCCGTAGGACACCGCCGTGCGCACGAGGGTGGCGACGAGGCGGGCGTCGTCCACCTGGGCGTCGTAGTACTGCAACGCGCCGACCAGCGACTCCTTGCGCAGGGCGGGGGCGACGCGCAGGGCGTGACGGCGGGTCAGGTGACGGTGCAGAGGCAGACCCCGGCCGTGACCGCGGGCCATGGACATCGCGTCGTAGAGCGCGACGCCCGAGCCGGCGTACCACCGCTCCCAGCCCTTGTGCTGGAGCGGGTACAGGAAGGGGACGGGCTTGACCAGGTGCGGTGCGAGCCGCTCCAGCAGCAGACCGCGTTCCTTCAGCGCCTCGCGGACGAGGGCGAAGTCGAGCATCTCCAGATAGCGCAGACCGCCGTGGATCAGCTTGCTGGACCTGCTCGACGTGCCCGACGCCCAGTCACGGGCCTCGACCAGTCCCGTGGACAGACCGCGGGTGACGGCGTCGAGGGCGGTACCCGCGCCGACCACTCCGGCTCCCACGACCAGCACGTCCAGCTCGCGCTCGGCCATGCCCGCCAGTGACTCGGCTCGCTGCGCCGGCCCCAGTGTCGCTGTCCTCACCGCTGCCTCCCGCTGTCCGTCGCGCGGGCCGCACCTTCAGGGCGAGGCCCGCTCGGTGTCCCCCTGCCCAAAATTCTGACCGCCTTGCCCGACTTCAGCCACCACGCACCCCCAGCCTGTGGACAACTCTCACGGAACACAGTCGATCAATCCCGCATAACGGTCATATTTACTCCTAGTCTGACATTGCGCTCGCCCATCCTGTCCACAGGGCTTGCGCACCTGTCCCGCTTCGGTTACTGGGAAGGACGGCCCACGCCATGCCCGCAGATCTCGCCGTCATCGGACTCGGCCCACTCGGCCTGCCCCTGGCCCAGGCCGCGGTGGCCGCCGGCGTCCCCACGCTCGGCTACCGGACCGGACCCGAGGCGGGCTCCCTCAGCCCCGCCGAGCTGCGCCGGATGCTCTCGGGGGGCTTCCGGCCGGCCACCGACCCCGCCGGGCTGAGCCGGGTGCGTACGGCCGTCATCTGCGCGCCCACCCCGCGCGACGCGGACGGCGGCCTCAACCTCGGCCAGGTGGAGGCCGCCGCCCGCACCCTCGGCGCCCAGTTGCGCCCGCACACCACCGTCATCCTGGAGTCGCCGGTCCACCCCGGGACCACGGAGGACTTCCTGCGCCCGCTCCTCGAAGAGACGTCCGGCCTGCGCGCGGGCCGCGACTTCCACCTCGCCTACTCCCCCAACCGGGTCGACCCCGGCAACCGCGCCTTCACCCCCGCGAACACCCCGAAGGTCATCGGCGGCCTGACCCCCGCCTGCACCGAGTCCGCCGCCGCCTTCTACGGCCGCCTCACCGACAAGGTGGTACGCGCGCGTGGCCTGCGGGAAGCCGAGACGGTCCACCTCCTGGAGACCAACTTCCGGCACGTCAACATGGCCCTCGTCAACGAGATGGCCGTCCTCTGCCACGACCTCGGCGTCGACCTGTGGGACGTCGTCCGCTGCGCCGAGACCAAACCCTTCGGCTTCCAGGCCTTCCGCCCCGGCCCCGGCGTCGGCGGCCACTCCGTCCCCCTGGACCGCGCGGGCCTCCCCGGCGGCCCCCTGCGCATGGTCGAACTCGCCCAGCAGGTCAACAGCCGTATGCCGCGTTACGTCGTCCAGCGCGCCGCCGCCCTGCTCAACGAGCACGGGAAGTCGGCCCGGGGCGCCCGCGTCCTCCTCCTCGGCGTCACCTACAAGCCCGACCTCGCCGACCGGACCGGCACCCCCGCCCACGAGATCGCCCTGCGCCTGATGGAACTCGGCGCCGCCGTCAGCTACCACGACCCCCACGTCCCCACCTGGAGCGTCCTCGACCGCCCGGTCCCCCGCGCCGACTCCCTGTACGAGTCCGCCGCCGACGCCGACCTCACGATCCTCCTCCAGCACCACCGCACGTACGACCTCCAGGGCCTCTCGGTGAAGGCCCAGCTCCTGCTGGACACCCGGGGGGCCACGCCCACGGGGGCGGCGCATCGGTTGTGAAGGGGGGCGCGTGGGGTGCGGTGGACCCCGGAGGTGGTGGCATGGGGAGCCCGGCGCCAGTACCGTGGGGGCTACGGAGTATCCGCCCCTAGTCTCCGTGGGGGCGGCCGCTCACCATCCGAAAAGGGTGGAGCCCACCGCAGCGGGAACTGCGGCAGGCTCCTGATTGGTGAACGAAGTGTCCACCCCTACTCTCTATAGGGGTGGCCGCTCACCAACCGTGGATCCGCAAAATCCACCTCCTCCGGAACTTCACCAGCCGCAGCCGGATGCGATCCCAGCGAGTGGGTTTGCGGTGACGGCCCATGGGCGCGCCCCCTTCCATGACGCCGCCCAATATCCCGGTGGACGGTCTACTGGAGTTCCGGGCCGGGCCCCGGGCACCGGGTCCGATACGTACTCCTTGGAAGGGGGCGCCCCAGAGAGCAGGGCGCCGGAGAAGACGTTATCGCCTGCGACCCCCCTGACCAGCCCAAATCCACCCCGAACGCAACCGCGCGCCCCCTCCCCACCCCACACGCCCTCGCGCCCGCCCGGGCATGCGAAAGGGGCCGGTCACCCATGCGGATGACCGGCCCCTCGCGACGCTCTACGGACCTACCGCCGGTGCACGGAGTCCGCCACCGTCACCTCGACGCGCTGGAACTCCTTCAGCTCGCTGTAGCCCGTCGTGGCCATCGCGCGGCGCAGGGCGCCGAAGAAGTTCATCGAGCCGTCGGGGGTGTGCGAGGGGCCCATGAGGACCTCCTCGATGGTGCCGACCGTGCCGAGGGCGACCTTCTTGCCGCGCGGCAGCTCGTCGTTGACGGCCTCCATGCCCCAGTGGTGGCCCTTGCCCGGCGCGTCGGTCGCGCGGGCCAGCGGGGAGCCCATCATCACCGAGTCGGCGCCGCAGGCGATCGCCTTGGGCAGGTCGCCGGACCAGCCGACCCCGCCGTCCGCGATGACGTGCACGTACCGGCCGCCGGACTCGTCCATGTAGTCGCGGCGGGCGGCCGCGACATCGGCCACCGCGGTCGCCATCGGGACCTGGATGCCCAGGACGTTGCGCGTGGTGTGCGCCGCGCCGCCGCCGAAGCCGACGAGGACGCCCGCCGCGCCGGTGCGCATCAGGTGCAGGGCCGCCGTGTAGGTGGCGCAGCCGCCGACGATCACCGGGACGTCGAGTTCGTAGATGAACTGCTTCAGGTTCAGCGGCTCGTGCGCGCCGGAGACGTGCTCCGCCGAGACCGTCGTACCGCGGATGACGAAGATGTCCACGCCCGCGTCGACGACGGCCTTGGAGAACTGGGCCGTGCGCTGCGGGGAGAGCGCGGCGGCCGTGACCACGCCGGAGTCGCGCACCTCCTTGATGCGCGCGCCGATCAGCTCCTCCTTGATGGGGGCGGAGTAGATCTCCTGGAGGCGACGGGTCGCCGTGTCCGCGTCGAGGCCGGCGATCTCGTCGAGCAGCGGCTGCGGGTCCTCGTACCGGGTCCACAGGCCTTCGAGGTTGAGGACGCCGAGGCCGCCGAGCTCGCCGATGCGGATCGCGGTGGCCGGGGAGACGACCGAGTCCATGGGGGCGGCCAGGAAGGGCAGCTCGAAGCGGTAGGCGTCGATCTGCCAGGCGATCGAGACCTCCTTCGGGTCCCGCGTACGGCGGCTGGGGACGACGGCGATGTCGTCGAAGGCGTACGCCCGGCGGCCGCGCTTGCCGCGCCCGATCTCGATCTCAGTCACGTCTGTGGCCTTTCCCTGATGCGTTTCAGCGTCTTCCAGTATCGCCGACGGGCACGACAAAGGCGGCCCCGGTTGCCCGGGACCGCCCTGTGCTCAGCTGTGCGGAGCCGCCGACTATTTGTTGCGGCTGTAGTTCGGGGCCTCGACCGTCATCTGGATGTCGTGCGGGTGCGACTCCTTCAGACCCGCCGACGTGATCCGGACGAAGCGGCCCTTCGTCTCCATCTCGCCGATGGTGGCGGCGCCGACGTAGCCCATGGTCTGGCGCAGACCGCCGACGAGCTGGTGCAGGACCGCGGCGAGCGGGCCGCGGTAGGGCACCTGGCCCTCGATGCCCTCGGGCACGAGCTTGTCGTCGGAGGCGACCTCGGCCTGGAAGTAGCGGTCCTTCGAGTACGACCGGCCCTGGCCGCGCGACTGCATGGCGCCGAGCGAGCCCATGCCGCGGTACGACTTGAACTGCTTGCCGTTGATGAACAGCAGCTCGCCGGGGGACTCCTCGCAGCCCGCGAGGAGGCTGCCCAGCATCACCGTGTCGGCGCCGGCGGCCAGTGCCTTGCCGATGTCGCCGGAGTACTGCAGACCGCCGTCGCCGATCAGCGGGACCCCGGCGGGACGGGCCGCGAGGGAGGCCTCGTAGATCGCGGTGACCTGCGGGACGCCGATACCGGCCACCACGCGCGTGGTGCAGATCGAACCGGGGCCGATGCCCACCTTGATGCCGTCCACACCGGCGTCGATGAGGGCCTGCGCGCCGTCACGGGTGGCGACGTTGCCGCCGATCACGTCGACGTTCACACTCGACTTGATCTTCGCCATCCAGCTGAGGGCGTTGCTGTTGTGGCCGTGCGAGGTGTCGACGACCAGGAAGTCCACACCGGCCTCGGCCAGGGCCTGGGCGCGCTCCAGCGCCTCGGGGCTGGCGCCGACGGCGGCACCGACGATCAGCCGACCCTCGGAGTCCTTCGCGGCGTTCGGGTACTTCTCGGCCTTGACGAAGTCCTTGACCGTGATCAGGCCCTTGAGCAGGCCCTCGTCGTCGACCAGCGGAAGCTTCTCGATCTTGTGCTTGCGCAGCAGCTCCATGGCCTCGACACCGGTGGTGCCGACCTTGCCGGTGACCAGCGGCATCGGCGTCATGACCTCGCGGACCTGACGGGTGCGGTCGCTCTCGAAGGCCATGTCGCGGTTGGTCACGATGCCGAGCAGCTTGCCGGCCGGGTCGGTGACGGGGACACCGCTGATGCGGAACTTGGCGCACAGGGCGTCCGCCTCGGCGAGCGTCGCCTCCGGGTGCACGGTGATCGGGTCGGTGACCATGCCGGACTCGGACCGCTTGACCAGGTCGACCTGGTTGACCTGGTCCTCGACGGACAGGTTGCGGTGCAGCACGCCGACGCCGCCGAGACGGGCCATCGCGATCGCCATGCGGGACTCGGTCACCTTGTCCATCGCCGCGGACAGCAGCGGGATGTTGACCCGGACGTTGCGGGAGATTCGGGACGAGGTGTCGACCGCGTTGGGGAGCACCTCGGACGCTCCCGGCAGCAGCAGCACGTCGTCGTAGGTCAGCCCGAGGGTCGCGAATTTGGCGGGCACTCCGTCGACGTTGGCAGTCATGACACCTTCCCCAAATGGCCTTGATCGGTGCGGATGTCCATGCTAACGGGAAGTGCACCTCCCGAATTCCACGGTTGGACGCCGCTCCGGGCTTCGTATGTTCGTACGGAAACGACAGCGGGCCTGTTCACCGAAGGGGCGATTACTGCTCGGCGAGCGCCCGCAGCCGGCTCAGCGCACGGTGCTGGGCCACCCGGACCGCGCCGGGTGACATTCCCAACATCTGACCGGTCTCCTCGGCGGTGAGGCCCACCGCGATCCGCAGCAGCAGCAGCTCGCGCTGGTTCTCGGGCAGGTTGGCCAGGAGTTTCTTGGCCCACTCGGCGTCGCTGCTGAGCAGGGCGCGCTCCTCCGGGCCGAGGGAGTCGTCGGGGCGCTCCGGCATCTCGTCGGAGGGGACCGCCGTGGAGCCGGGGTGGCGCATGGCGGCCCGCTGGAGGTCGGCGACCTTGTGCGAGGCGATCGCGAAGACGAAGGCCTCGAAGGGCCTGCCGGTGTCCCGGTAGCGGGGCAGGGCGAGCAGGACCGCGACGCAGACCTCCTGGGCGAGATCCTCCACGAAGTGACGTGCGTCGCCGGGCAGCCGGGAGAGCCGGGTGCGGCAGTAGCGCAGCGCCAGCGGGTGGACGTGGGCGAGCAGGTCGTGGGTGGCCTGCTCGTCGCCGTCGACGGCGCGATGGACGAGCGGACCGATCGTCCCCACGGCAGTGACCGCCTCGTCGTCGCGCATCGGTCCATGGTGCACCGCGGCCGATCCGTCCGCGGCACCGTGCTCGTCGTTGTGCACCGAAGCGTTATGAGCAGGTGCGCCGGAACTCATCCCCTGCGCCCTCCCCTTCCGCTCGACCGACTCGTCCCCGAGAGACTCCACATCTCAAGGATGCGGCATCCGCGGCGAAACGAGCAGCGGGCACCCGGCGGGGCCCGGCGCCGCCCCCGTCCACCGCACCGGGACAGGATTCCCGCTCGACCTCCCGACCCTGCCTGAGCAGGGCGGTTCCCTGACGACGCCCCGGGGCCCCGCGAGGGGCGCGGGGCTGTACCGATATGCGGCTCCGCCGCGATGGGGGTCCCCCGCTCGGGGGAAGCCGAGAGTGGGGGAGCGACCGGCCACGACGAAGCCGCAGCCGACCGGCGGCCCGCACCGCACCGCGCGGCGCCCCGGCAAAGCGCCCAGGACCTGTCCGGCCGATCATGCCGCAGACGCGAGGTCTGGCACGCACACCGACGCCGCCGAGGCGCCGTCGCCTTCCTGCGACTTGATCAGCCGGACCCGCCCTAGGGCGTGTTTCGAAAGTAGCGTCGTCCGCCCGTAGGGCGGGCCCGGCGGCGTCTGGTGCGTGCGATCGCAAGGCGGAGGGTCGCCCCG